>NZ_JBUPWE010000006.1:0-357416 GCF_055502615.1 Pseudoduganella sp. jia 9
TCGGCCCAGACTGTGTAAAAACTCAGAAATGGATAGATGTGATCAGTCTGCACCCGGCCGCTGCATTTCTGCGGTTTGAAGGGGCGCTACATGAGCTATTCCCACCTTTCGAGCTCGGCGACTGAACCAGTAGGGTAACCGCTGCAAACGCACGTTGTAACGCCCGTAAAAGGGCATATGCCCTGACTGCTTCGATCATGCCATCGACACCAAGTAACGTCATCAAGCGCTTCAGGTTATAGGCGAGCACGTGCAGGCTCATCTCGGCCTTCACACGCTCGAGTCCTTTTGTCAGGAAATGCGTGGCGCCCATCCATGACTTGATCGTCCCGAAGGGATGCTCGACCGAGCAACGCCGGATTCGCATGGCGTTCGGATTTTGTTCAAGACGCTCCTGCATGTCGTCAAGCACGTCCTGGTGTTCCCAGCGCGTCACCCGGCGCTCCTGGCTCGACGTGCACTTATCCTTGAGCGGGCAACCCTTACAGTTCGAGCTCCAGTAGCGATGAAGCGTCATGCCCTTTTCAACGCCGGAAAATCGCCAGATCAGGGATTGACCAGCTGGGCAGCGGTACTCGTTCTTCTCCCGATCGTAGACGAAATCGGCTTTGTCGAATCGCCCGTCGGCCTTGGCATTGGACGTCTTTGTCGCTGGCACTACTGCAGTGATGCCGGCTTGGCTGCATGCCGGGACTTCCTCGCCTTTGAAGTAGCCGCGATCAGCGATCGCAGTTAGCGTGGTGGTCCCGATTGCAGTGCGGGCCTTCTTAGCCATCCTTGACAGTTGATCGCGGTCGCTGCCGATATTGGTTACCTCGTGCTCGACGATCAGGTGGTGCTTGGCGTCGACCGCGGTCTGGACGTTGTACCCGACGATGCCCGAGCCTCGCGTCATCATTGAACGGGCATCCGGATCGGTCAGCGAGATCTGCGTTTCGCCAGTCGCTTCCAGCTTCGCTTCGATTTCCTTAAGGACAGCCATCTGCGACTTCATCGCCGCGATCCTGTCGTTCAGCCGGGTGCTGCGCGCTTGTTTCGTCGCCGGTTCTTGCCTGTCAGCCGTGTCCAGGTCTGCCAAGTAACGACCGATGTTGGCCTCGATCTCTTCCATCCTGCGCTTGAGCTTGGCCTGCGTGAAATTGCGATCACTGCTGTTGACTGCCTTGAACTTGCTGCCGTCAATTGCGACCATTGCATCGGCGAACAGGTCCAGTTGTTGACACAGTACGATGAACTGCCGGCAGACATTGCGAATCGCCTTGCCGTTGTCCTTTCGGAAGTTGGCAATCGTTTTGAAGTCCGGCGTCAGCCGCCCCGTCAGCCACATCAGTTCCACATTACGTTGCGCTTCACGCTCAAGCCGCCGGCTCGACTGAATGCGGTTGAGGTAGCCATAGATGTAGAGCTTGAGCAGTACTGCTGGATGGTAGGACGGTCGTCCCGTCCTGGCCGGCTGCACACGCCCGAAGCCGAGTTTTCCCAAGTCGAGTTCTTCTACAAATACATCGACCACGCGAACCGGATTGTTCTCGGCCACGTAGTCGTCCAGCAGCTCAGGCAGCAACGTCCCCTGTCCTCGGTCTTCACCTTCAATGAAGCGCTTCATCTTGCACCCCGGTTGATGAGATACTCACCCAACGTTTACCGAACTCGTTTCGTTTACACGGCCGGCGTTTTTACACAGCCTGGGCCATAAGCGGACACTGGTCCTTACTCACCTAATGAAATTTTTTTCGCATCACTATGTCAAAGTTCGTAAGCGAAATTAGTTCCTGCAAATGGCTTTTCCTGAACAGCATCGGTGAGCCCGAAGAAAACACTTTGCGCCTCGAAATATTGGAGGCTGCGACACTGCATGATCCTGAGCCCAAGGTGCGTCCACTTAACGAGTCCCTGGAGCGCGGTCTACCTCTGGGGAGCCCCATCAAGCATGTTGCTGGTTGCAGGATTTTCACTGTGGATTGGCCAGATTATGTTGCCTATTCAGTACGAAACGAAAGCTATGTGACCACGGATAAGTATGAGATTTTTGGGGGACGTAACTTCGTTAAATATACGAAATCGCGTTACTTAGATTTTGTCGAGCAGGCGACGTTTGCAAGTGACAGTTACCCTGGCCCAATGACTCATTGGGGAATATTCTGCTTGAATCACATCGTTGATGTGGTGTCATGTAGCGAGCCTGCTTGGCAAGTTTCTGTCGCCAACTAAGTGGCCTCAAGTGTCCGCTCTGGGGCGGGAACTGTCAGACGTTGCAGGCGTAGCGATCGGTATCACCGTTGTCAACCACAGTAGCGCGTAATGGACTATGGCCGAAAATTTTGATTTGCACGATGCCACCTTGGTGACGATAATCGTCAGCTGGGCTGACGGGACTTGTCGCGCTGAGATACGACATGGTGAATTGGGAACGCTCAATCTTACGTTCACGACGGTTTCAAACTTGACATTGCCGCGCAGGCAAAGCTGGGGGCGTTCAGAATCGATCAACTCTTTCTCTATGCCGACTGCCAGCCGTTACGAAATTGAGATGCAGTCTGGGGATCTGATCACAATTGAGGCGACAGGAATGGTAGTAAGCAAAGCCGCTCAAGGCTGATCTCCCAAAGTCCGCTCCGGGGCGGAAGCAGACTGTCGGGCAACGCACGTGGCTAGTCAGGCTGTGGCAAACTTTATTGTTGCAAACTGCCGGTCTGGGACGGTTCTAGGTGCAGTTGTGGCAAACATTATTTGCGCGGACAACCTGCCGAAATCGTCCTGTCTCATAGGGGAACTTGTGGCAGGCTTTATTGTTGAGTACATCTACACCGGCCACTCCGAGCATGAATTCATCAGCGAAAAACAGTTGTCGCTGAACCTGCAGATGTATACGGCGGTGCTGGTGGAACTGGCGAAATAAAGGCGCCGCGCCAGCGTGGGAAAATGCCGGCATTGCTGGCAAAAGCATCAATCTTGATGAATCAGCCATTCGGCCGGCATTGAAACACATTGTTGTTTCATTCCGGCCGTTTTTATTCATCGCGCACAAATAAATTTCCTCAGCGCGCAAATTCATTTACCATCAGCAACAGAGCCGCCACCACGCGGCCGGCAGCCAGTGCCCGGCTGACTTCCAGGGCATGACCGTTCATCTTTTCGGATCAATGCCAGCCTTTTATCCAGAGGCCGGTCGGGGATTTGCATGCTGCGCTATCTGACTTTCACCGTTGCCTTCTTGATTTCCTGGTGCGCCAACAGTATGGAAATGAATGTCCCCAACGCGGTCGCCACCGCGGAACCGATCGAGGTGAAGCCGGTACCGCGGCGTGGCGCGCTGTACCGTGTTACGCACGACGGCAACACCAGCTACCTGTTCGGCACCATCCACGTCGGCAAGCAGGGGTTTTTTCCACTCGAGCCGGAAGTGACACGGGCACTGGCCCATGCCAGCTCGCTTGTCCTGGAAATCGATACCCGCCAATATGAACCCTTCCAGCGCGCGCTGGCGAAATACGGCACCTATCCGGCAGGCGAGTCCATTACGCGCCACCTGTCGCCGGGGGCGCTGGCGCGGCTCGAGCGGGCCCTGGCCAAGGCCGGGATTGCGCTGCGCAGCGTCGAGGGTTACCGGCCGTGGCTGGTGGCGAACATCCTCGTTGGCGGCGAGATCGAGAAGCATGGTTATCACCGCAGCAATGGCGTCGAAGGTTTCCTGCTGTCCGCTGCCGTGAAGCAGAAAAAACAGGTACGCGAGCTGGAAACGGCGGATTACCAGCTCAGCCTGTTCGCTTCGCTGGACGATGCGCAGCAGGAGAAGTATCTGCTTGAAAACCTGGACGACCTCGACAACGGCAAGGCCGTGCAAAAGTCGGCCGGCCTGATCGATGCGTGGAGCACCGCCGATGCGGGACGCATCGCTGCGCTGGCGCGCGAGCTGACCACGGGCGATACGGTGTCCGCCACGTTCATGGACCAGACGCTGCTCCGCCAGCGCAACCCGCAGATGACCGCCCATATCGAGGCGATCATGCGCAGCGACGAGGTGGCATTCGTCGGCATCGGCCTGCTGCACCTGGTGGGCGAAGAAAGCGTGCCCGAGCTGCTGCGGCGCCGCGGCTACGACGTCGAAAAGATGTACTGACGGCCTGCGTGCCGCGCCTTGTTGACCGCTCGCCCATCCCGGGCACTCGCCCTGCTGTATTCCGCCATGCCTTTTCGGCCTTCCGCCTTGCCGCTTCCGACGGGCAGGGCTTGATGCAAATCAAACTGTAGAGTCCGGTGCAGCTTGATAATTAGGTATTAGATAACTATAAGGAGCGATATGCTCAAGCATCGGACGGAAGCAGTGATCTCGGACCTGGTCGACGCCGCGCATGGCGGGCAGGCTGGCCGGATCGGGCGGCGCAAGCGCCATGTGCTGCGCCAGGCGCTGTATGCGCTGGTACGGCTGGCGAAGGTCGAACAGTTGGCGGACATGCGGCTCGATGCCGAACGCGCCACGGGCGGCATGGTCGGCGCGGAACAGCGCCGCCATACGAAGGCGCTGCTGCGCAAGATCGGCATGGATGTGCATGCGGACCGGGCTCGCCTGGAACGCGATTGGACATCCGCAAGCGACGCCACGCCAGTGTCGCCAGCGAAGGCAGCTCGGGACGAAAAAATTTTCCCCGATGTTGAAAACGATTGCGGGACAAGCTGACGCCGCAGGATCAGGTAGCGACCTTGCGAGTCGTCCACACTGCCCAGAGCAGCGTGGACGTGACGATGGCGGCCGTGCAATCGACCAGCCAGTCGCCGATGGCGCCGTGCCGGTAGGGCAGGAAACTCTGCACCACTTCGTCGACGGTGCCCATCGCGGCGATCGTCAGCACGGCTTTCACGGCGCGTTGCGCGGGCGTTCCGCTGCTGCCGGTGAAGACCAGGAATGTCAGCACGGCATAGGCGCAGGAATGCAGCACGACACCCGACGCGACTTCGGCGGCGTCGGCCCGGGCGCCGGGAATCGAACCGATGATGACGATCAGCGCGAACAGCGCCATCGCACTCCAGAACCGCAGGCGGGCATAGGCGGGAGTCAGCAGCAGGAGATGAAGAAGTTGGGGAAGTTTCAGCACGACGTCACAGTGGTATTGGCAAAAGCGTCACCATAGCACGGGTCAAGAAAAAAAGAGCCCGCCATTGCGGCGGGCTCAAACCCTGTCCGGGCCAAGAGACCATGAAGCGATGCAGGGTTGGTCGATGCATGGCAATCGATGCAAGACGATCGATGCAATACCGATCGATGCAATACCGATCGATGCAATACCGATCGACCAAGACGGATCAAAGCAGACCAACCGATGCGGCGATGAAAACCTGCTGCATTCACGGAATCAAAGTCGGATCGATACAGATCAGGATCACGGACGATGGCACCGGAATGCGAATTCGAAAGAGGTGTGCCGAAGCACACCTGGTCTGCCACCACGCATATCGGTTGCATGTGTGGCAGATGAATCAAGTATAAGCGTTGCTTGTTACGGCGCCATGACAGCGCGCAAACATGGCGCACTCGACAGGTATGGATCAAGCGAATGGAAGCGGGGAAACAAGACAGGCAAAAAAAAGCCCGCTGGTTCGGCGGGCTTCAAACTATTATCTTGGAGGAGAATAGTGGAGACAGGTGCAATTATGCTGCAGCGCCACATATACGTCCAATTTTGAATTTCGATAATAGTTATACCGTTAATGTATATCTCATCGGTGCCAGGCGAGGTGTTTCCTCACAGGATCACGGCTTCATCGGGTAGCTGGTTGGGACGCGAGCCGTCGGAAGGGAAATGCCGATGCAGCAGGTCGGCCAGCTGGCCCAGCGCCGCCACGGTGCCTTCCCGGAACTCGCCGCGCTTGTAGGCTTCCGTCATCGTACGGCAGACAGCCTGCCATTCCGCCTCGGCAATACGGCGGCCCACATTGCGGTCGGCAACGATGTCCACCGCGTGGTCGGCCAGGTTCACGTAGATCAGCACGCCGCAGTTTTCTTCCGTGTCCCACACACCGTACTGGGCGAACAGTGCGCGGGCACGGTCCCGGTTCGCCATGCCGTCCAGGGCGGCGCCGAACGGCAGCGCCGGTTCCACCACCAGCCGCACCTCGGCACGGTGGCGGCGTTCGCCTTCGGCGACCGCGACGGCAATTGCCTGCAGCGCCTCGTCGGGGAAATGGCGCCGGCCAGTGCCGGCCCCTGTCATCAAGTGCCGCATTGCGCGGCGCCAGCGTGCAATCGCATCCATCACCAGTCTCCCGAGGCGCCGCCGCCATCGAACGTTCCGCCGCCACCGCCACCGAAACCGCCGCCACCGCCACCAAAGCCGCCGCCGAACCCGCCACCACCACGGTGGGCGCTGCCCAGGGCGCTGCCGATCGCACTGCCGATCAGTACGCCGGCGGCATCCGAGCCCCAGCCGGAGCGATGCAGGCTGTTACGCCGCCCGCGGCCGCGAAACATCGGCAGGACGATGAAAACGCCGAACAGGATGGCCGGCCATACCCATCCACCAATCCCGTCGGCCTGCGCCTGCCGCTGCGCCGGCTGCTGTTGCGGCGCAGGGAAATGTTCCTTGTCCAGCAAGGTGGCGATGGCGGACACGCCCGCGGTCAAGCCGCCGTAGAAATCGTTATTGCGGAAGTGCGGCGCGATCACATCCTGCAGCACGCGCTTCGACTGGGCATCGGTCAGCACGCCCTGCACGCCACGGCCCGCCTCGATGCGCAGGCGGCGCAGCGACGAGGGATTATCCTTCGCCACCAGCAGCAATACGCCGTCGTCGACGCCCTTGCGGCCCAGCTTCCACGCATCGGTCACGCGGATGCCGTACTGCTCGATCGGCTCCGGCGCCGTGCTGTTCACGATGAGGATCGCGATCTGGCTGCCGGTACGGGTTTCGTAGTCGGCAAGCACGGATTCCAGCGCGCCACGCTGCTGTGCCGTCAGCATGCCGGCCTGGTCCGTGACGCGGGCCGATAGCTGGGGTACCGGCACGAAGGGATCGGCGGCCGCCGGCGCTGCCTGCGCGCGCGCCGCCTCGACGAACAGCAGCGCGAAGCACAGCAGGATCACCAGCAGCGTGTAGCGCACCAGCCAATGGCCGAGCCAGCTTTTCGATGGCCTGGGCACCAGCCGGCGCAGGCCGCGCCGGCGGGCGGCGTCGTGCACTTCGCGCTCGCTGGTGTTATTGGCGGTGCCCAGCCACTTGCCTTCGGAAGGATGTTCGCGCGTGCGCCGCCGCGGGGCGGCGGGTGGTGCGGGCTTGTCCTGCGGACCCAGCGGCATGGCGATTTCCTGCTCGTGCATGGTTGCCGGCGCAATCAACGTTTACTTCTTCGCGCCGAAATCGACGGTCGGCGCGGTCGAGATGGCTTTTTCGTTTTCCACCGTGAAGCTCGGCTTGACGTCGTAGCCGAACATCATCGCGGTCAGGTTGGTGGGGAAGCGCCGCGCGAGCACATTGTAGTCCTGTACCGAGGCGATGTAGCGCTGCCGTGCCACCGTGATACGGTTTTCCGTGCCCTCCAGCTGCGATTGCAGGTCGCGGAAACTGGTATCGGCCTTCAGATCGGGGTAGCGTTCGGACACCGCCATCAGCCGCGACAGGGCGGACGACAGCTCGCCCTGCGCCTGCTGGAATTTCTGGAACGCGGCCGGATCGTTCAGCACCTCGGGCGTGACCTGGATGCTGGTGGCACGGGAGCGCGCCGCGGTGACCGCTTCCAGCGTTTCGCGCTCGTGCGACGCATAGCCCTTGACGGTATTGACGAGGTTGGGAATCAGGTCGGCGCGCCGCTGGTACTGGTTGACGACTTCGCCCCAGGCCGCCTTGGTTGCTTCATCCTTGCTCTGGAAATCGTTGTAGCCGCAGCCGGACAGCGTGGCCGCCAGCAGGCCCAGGGCGATCCAGCGTACGAAATGGTTGCGCATGCTTCCTCCTTGAAATGACATATTCCCTTGTTGAAGCGACTATACACGGATGGCAGTTCCGCAGTGTTCGGTGCAGCACATAGCCGGGGAAGAGGCGGTCGGGGCAACGTTCCATTTATAATGGTCGGTTTGCACAATTTTCGATTAAGGGGCCGCCGTGAATTTCATCAACAAACTGAACGCCGCCTGGGCCGCCAACGATTCGCTGCTGTGCGTGGGACTGGACCCGGACCTGGACCGCCTGCCGGCACAGTTCCGCGGCACCCCGGACGGCATCTACCGCTTCTGCACCGGCATCATCGATGCCACGGCCGACCTGGCATGCGCCTTCAAGCCCCAGATCGCCTACTTCGCGGCGCTGGGAGCGGAAGGCCAGCTGGAGCGGATCTGTGCCTACCTGCGCGACAAGCACCCGCACATTCCGCTGATCCTCGATTCGAAGCGGGGCGACATCGGCGCCACGGCGAAGCAATATGCGCGCGAAGCCTATGACCGCTACGGCGCGGATGCGGTCACGGTCAGCCCGTACATGGGCTCCGATTCGGTGGAACCGTACATGGAATGGAACCGCGGCGTGATCGTGCTGTGCCGCACGTCGAACCCGGGCGGTTCCGATCTGCAGTTCCTCGAGGTGAACGGCAAGCCGCTGTACCAGCACGTCGCGCAGCTGGTGGCCGACAAGTGGAACGGCAACGGCCAGTGCGCCCTGGTGGTCGGCGCCACGTTCCCGGAAGAGATCGGCGCCGTGCGCGCCATCGTCGGCGAGATGCCGCTGCTGATTCCCGGCATCGGCGCGCAGGGCGGCGATATCGAAGCCACGGTGCGCGCCGGCCGCACCGATGCCGGTACCGGCATGATGATCAACTCGTCGCGCGCGATCCTGTACGCGGCACCGCAGGCTGGCGAAGACTTCGCGCAAGCCGCGCGGCGCGTGGCGGAAGAGACGCGGCGGGCAATCAACGCCCACCGCTGACAGAAACAGGTCCGGACCCCTGAAAATAGGGACGGACCCTGTTTTTCGGGAAAGTTCCGATACCACTGCCGCGCATGGATTTGGCGGCTCGGATATTTCCACAAAACAGGGGTCCGTCCCCAGTTTTGCTGCCGTTAAAAGTCCTGCGGCACGATCATTTCGGCGTAGTCGTACAGCGCGCCCAGGATTTCCTCGGCGCGTTCGTCGGCGGTCTGCGCCAGGGTGTCGATCTCGCCGAACAGCTGGTCGACGCTGCGCGCACCGCCGGCGCCTTCCAGCAGCCGTGCGGCGCGATGCTGTGTCCAGTGCTCATGTTCCTGTTCCGACAGCGTGTCCGGGAAGTTGCGGGCGCGGTAGCGGAACAGCAGCTCGGCCAGGCGGTCATCCTGGAAATGCGGCGACATGGTGGCCAGTTTGCCGGGCGGTTCGCGGCGCAGCGTGTCGAGCAGCCGGCGGTCTTCCTTGCCGATGAAGCCGCCATACAGGTCTTCGTCGACATCGGCCGGGTCCGCCGGCGGACGGTGGAATACCTGTTCCCACAGCGCCGCCAGATCGGGGCCACCGGCCGCATATTGCGCATGCGCCAGCGCCAGCTCCAGGTCGATGCCCCAGCGCTGCGCCATGTCCGCGCTCAGCGTTTTCAAATTGCCCACCAGCATGGGCGATTTGTTCAGGTGCACGCTCTTGATGGGCAGGCGCGTCACGCCTTCCGGCAGCGCATCGGCACGGCTGAACAGCCGGGTGCGGATGGTTTCCGCATCCAGCGTGAACAGTTCGCGCGGGTCATGGCTGCAATCCCATACCAGTACTTCGTTCTTGTTCGTCGGGTGCACGCCAAGCGGCCATACCAGCGCCAGGCAACCCCGTTCCACCGGGAACATTCCAGACACATGCAGGAATGGCTTGCGCAGCTCGCGCGCCAGGTGCAGGCCCATCTCGTCCGCCGCACGCCCCTTGTCGCGCAGCGCCAGGCAGAAGTCCCACAGCCGCGGCTGCTTCTGCCGGATCAGCCTTGCCAGCGCAATCGTGGCGCGCACGTCGGACAGCGCGTCGTGTGCCGCCTCGTGCGTCAGATTGTTGACTGATGTCAATAATTCAAGTTTGAAGCTGGTCTTGCCGTTATCCCCTGTAGGCCATTCGATACCGTCGGGACGCAAGGCGTGGCACATGCGCACCACGTCCAGCAAATCCCAGCGGCCGCAGCCGTTCTGCCACTCGCGCGCGTAGGGATCGATCAGGTTGCGCCAGAACAGGAAACGGGTGAACTCGTCGTCGAAGCGGATCGTGTTGTAGCCCACGCCCACCGTGCCGGGTTCGGCGAAGAGTTCGAGGATCGTGGCGGCGAACCGGTGTTCCGGCACGCCGTCGCGCAGTGCCTGCTGGGGCGTGATCCCGGTGATCAGGCAGGACTGCGGGTCGGGCAGGTAGTCGTCCGCCGGCTTGCAGTAGAGCATTACCGGTTCGCCGATCTCGTTCAGGTCGGCATCGGTGCGGATGGCGGCAAATTGCGCCGGACGGTCGCGGCGCGGCACGGCGCCGAACGTTTCGTAGTCATGCCAGAGAAAGGTGTGGTTGCTCATGAGTAGCTTAGTCGTGTCATAACCGGAGATTATCGTGGCAAACAGCGTTTCCCTCAATTCCAAGGCCATCTCCACCGATTCCAAGGTGGCCAACCAGGGCGAAGTCACCGCGGCCCGGGCGAAGATGCAGCTGAACGTGTCGATCATGGAAGCTTCCGCATCGATCTCGATCGGCGTGGGCAGCAATCCGCAGGCGCTGCTGTACAAGTCGGCGATCACCAGCATCAACGAAGCGCTGCGTGCGGAGCTGGGCGAAAATGCCGTGCAGAATGCCGCGCGGCTGGACAACTCGCCACAGGCGACCGCCGACCGCATCGTGTCGCTGGCCACCGGGTTCTACGAGGTGTTCCGGCGCCAGAACCCGCAGATGGAAGACGACGCGGCGCTGCAAAAGTTCATGGATGCGGTGAAGGGTGGCGTCGAGCAGGGTTTCAAGGAGGCGCGCGACATCCTGAAAGGCCTGAACGTGCTGGGCGGCGACGTGGCCGCCAACGTCGACCGGACCTACGAGTTCGTGATGAAGGGGTTCGACGACTTCGCGACCCGCGCGGCGGAACCGAAGGAAGAACAGGAAGCGGCCTGATCGTCCTGATTCGCCGCAGGCAGTGACCGATTCGTACTACGCTGTCGGCTGTTCAATCCCCGCAGCCACCACCACCCGGTTGCGGCCGGCCGCCTTGGCGCCGTACAGTGCCGCGTCGGCGGCTGCGATCAGCGCATGGTCGTCCTGTGACCGTTCCAGCGAGGCGACGCCGAACGATGCGGTGATGTGGGGCAGCGGCAGCCGCATGTCGTCGAACACGACTGCTTCGCGCATCCGCTCGCACAGCCGCTCGGCCACGCCGGCCGCCACCGCGCCCGGCGTATCGGGCAGGATCACCATCAATTCCTCGCCGCCGTAGCGTACCGCGAAATCGCTGGGACGCAGCGCGCCGGCCAGCACGTGCGCCGCAATGCGCAGCGCGCTGTCGCCCTGCAGGTGGCCATGGCGGTCGTTGAATGTCTTGAAATGGTCGAGATCGAGCATGACCAGCGACAGCGGCGCGCGGGTCGCATGGGCCGTGGCAACGAGCCGTGGCAGCACGTCGCCCAGCCAGGCACGGTTGTACAAGCCCGTCAGGCCGTCATTCAGCGACAGCTGGCGGTAGAATTCGCCCAGCTTTTGCCGCCGGCGCAGCTGCATGCTGGCGGCCCGGATGCGGAACGACAGCAGCCGCAGCAGGTTGCGCGCCACGCCGTCGGCTTCCTCGATCAGCCGCCACGCCAGGTCGGCATCGACCAGCAGCAGTTCGCTTTCTTCCAGTGCCGTCAGGCCGGACAGGTCGGCCTCGCCATCGAGCACCGATTGTTCGCCGGTGCTTTCGCCGGGCAGGATCTTCGTGGTGGCGCCGTCGCCGGTGGCATCGGCCAGCGCACCGCGCAGCACGATCACGAGACGGGGGGAGGCCGGGGCGGAGACGACTTCACCGGCGGCGGCCAGCATCACGGGGCAGTGCGCCAGCATCGCCCTGGCGCCGGTGGTATCGGCGTCGCGAAACAGTTGCAAAGTGGCGAGGTCGTGCGAAGAAGCGGCGAAAGTGCTGAGTAGTTTCACGGCGGGAGTTCCAGGAAGTCATGCCATGATAGCGCATGAAAAGCATCGAAACAGCGATGATTAATTTCAATACATTACTTTTACTTTCTATAGCAACATGATGCTTACCGACGCCCTCGGCCGCGTACACCGGCCCGACCCGAATGCCCGCATCGTTTCGCTGGTACCGTCGATCACCGAGCTGCTGTGCACCCTGGGACTGGCGCCGCAGATCGTGGGTCGTACTGGTTTCTGCATCCACCCGCGCGATGTGGTCCGCACCATCCCCAAGGTTGGCGGCACCAAGGACGTCAACCTGGACAAGCTGCGCGCCCTCGCACCCACGCACGTGGTGGTCAACATCGACGAAAACGAAAAGCCCACCGTCGACCAGCTGGCCCAATTCGTGCCGAATGTGATCGTCACGCACCCGCTGTGCCCGGAAGATAACCTGAGGCTGGCGCGCCTGCTGGGCGGCGTGTTCTGCGCGGATGAGGCGGCGGCGCGCTGGTGCGAGGCATTTGCCGCCGAACTGGCTGCCTTGCGCACCATGCCGAAAGGGCCGCCGCAGCGCGTGCTGTACTGCATCTGGCAGGATCCCTGGATGACCGTGTCGCACGGCACGTATATCGCGGCGATGCTTGCGGAAATCGGCTGGAGTGTGCCGGACCTCGGTGTCGACCGCTATCCACGCTTCGAGTGGAACGCGGCGCTCGTGGCCGGTATCGACCAGGTGCTGCTGTCGACCGAACCGTACCGGTTTACGGAAGCGCATGCCGACGTGCTGGAAAAGCAGGTCGGCAAGCCGGTGCAACTGGTCGATGGGGAGATGATGTCCTGGTACGGCAGCCGCGCACTGGGCGGGCTGGCGTACCTGCGCGCGCTGGCCGCCGCGGGGTGATCAGTCGTCGGATTCGACCGGATCGGGCCGTACCAGGTCGGCAACGGGGGTATTGTGCTTGACGTCGCTGCGCTTGCCGATGGCGCTGTCGAGCGCACGCACCAGCTTGCCCGAGGCGCCGGTAATGGCCTGGTGCAGGTCGCCGGCCTGGTCGGTCACGGCGATTGGCTGGATGCCGGCCACGCGTGCTTCCATCATGCAGCGCTTGTCGTTCGGGCCCGATTTGTGGCTGCTGTTGTTGTCGCCCAGGTGGACTTCGACCCGGGTGACCTGCTCGCCGAAGCGTTCGAGCGCGGAGCGCACCACGCTTTCCACGTGGTTCTCCAGGTTGATGTCATGGGTGATGGCCTTGTCGGTATTGACTTGAACTTGCATGTTTTCTCCTCGTTGTGTAGGTGCGATGTTACGTCGTACAGTTCCCTTTTGTTGTTAAGTGCAGCACATTGCCGGGTTTTCAAGGGTTACTTCACCTGCTCGGCCAGTTCTTTCTCGTGATGGGGGAAGCGGTCCATCTTCGCCAGCACGGGGAACAGCTTGATCCATGCGCCTGTCACGGCCAGGGTGGCGGCGCCGCCGAAGACGATGGCGCGCGACAGGCCCATCCAGCCGGCCGTGACGCCGGATTCGAATTCGCCCAGTTCGTTCGATGCGCCGATGAAGACGGAATTCACGGCACTGACGCGGCCGCGGATGGCATCCGGCGTTTCGAACTGCACCAGCAGGTGGCGCACATAGACGCTGATCATGTCGCCGGCCCCCATCAGCAGCAGGCAGGCGAGGGCGACGGCGAAGGTGGTGGTGGTGCCGAGCACCACGGTGCCCACGCCGAACACGGCCACGCCGCCGAACATCCAGGCGCCGACCCGGCGCGTGATGGGGAAGAACGCCAGCGCGATCGAACACAGCGCCGCGCCGGCACCCGGCGCGGTGCGCAGCAGGCCCAGGCCGGTGGGCCCCACGTGAAGCACGTCGTGGGCCAGCGCCGGCAAGAGTGCCGTGGCACCGCCGAACAGCACGGCGAACAGGTCCAGCGAGATCGCGCCCAGTACGATCGGGCGCGACATCACGAAGCGCAGGCCTTCCAGCACGCTGTGCCAGGTCGCCGGTTCGCGGTTGCTGGCCTGCGGCGGCGCCTTGACGATCGCCATCAGCACCGTCGCCACCAGCAGCAGCGTGGCGGCAATCGCATACACCGCGATCGGGCCGTAGATGTACAGCAGGCCGCCCAGCGTGGGGCCGAGGATCACGGCGACATGGAAGCTCGATGACGACAGCGCGACGGCCTTGCTGAGATCCTGCTGGGGCACCAGGTTGACCAGCATGGCCTGCGTGGCCGGCCCCATGAACGCGCGCGCGCTGCCGAACAGCACGAGCACGGCGAATACCGGCCAGACGATGTGCATCGCGCTGTAGGCAAACCCCAGCAGCAGCAGGCCGACGAGCAATTGCGTGGCCAGGCAGGCGGTGACGATGTTGCGGCGGTTGTAGCGGTCGGCCACGTGGCCGGCCGGCAGGATCAGCAGCAGGAACGGCGCGAACTGGGCCAGCCCGATCATGCCGAGGTAGAACAGGTTGTGGGTCATCGAATAGACCTGCCAGCCGACGGCGACGTTCTGCATCTGCACGGCAAGCGTGCCGAGGATGCGGGCGGACAGGTAAAACGAGAAGTTGCGGTGACGCAGGACGGCGAAGCCGTTGGATGTGGACATGAAGCGATCGTCAGGTCACGCGGCGCCGGCCCCGGGCGGGGTGGCCCGCGGGACCGGGACCGCGGGTGTTGGTCAAGGTTGGGCCAGGTCGGCTTCGGTGGTGAAGGCGTCGGCGTAGAACTCGTCTTCCGGCAGGCCGCACCGGGCAACGAAATCACGTTTTGCCGATTCGACGACGATCGGCGCGCCGCAGGCATAGACCTGCCAGCCGGAGAGGTCGGGCAGGTCGGCGACGGCGGCCTGGTGCACATAGCCGGTGCGGCCGGTCCAGCCGTCTTCCTCGAGCGCGTCCGACACCACGGGCACATAGCTGAAATTCGGCATCTCGCGGGCCCACTCCTCGCACAGCGCATGCATGTACAGGTCGCGCGGGCGGCGCCCGCCCCAGTACAGCACCATCTTGCGCTGCGAACCGGACGACTTCATCTGCTCGACGATGGCCTTGATCGGCGCGAAGCCGGTGCCGGAGGCCAGCAGCACCATCGGCTTGTCGGAGTCTTCGCGCACGAAGAACGTGCCCAGCGGGCCTTCGAAGCGCAGGATGTCGCGCTCCTTCATCGTGCCGAACACCTGGTCGGTAAACAGGCCGCCCGGCATGTGCCGGATGTGCAGCGTGACCGGGCCGACGCCGGGCGCGCTGGCCATGCTGTAGCTGCGGCGCTTGCCGTCGCGCAGCAGGAATTCGATGTACTGGCCGGCGCGGTATTCGAGCACTTCGTTGGCGGGCAGTTGCAGCGTCATCACGATCACGTCCGGCGCCACCTTTTCCAGCGTGGTCACGCGCGACGGCATCTTCTTGACGGGGAAATCGCCGCTGCCGGCCACTTCGCGGGCGGCAATCACCAGGTCGGAATGGGGCAGCGCGCAGCAGAACAGCGACATGCCCTGGGCTTCTTCTTCCTCGGTGAGCGCGCGGCGCTGGTGGGGTTTGTGGGTGATCGAACCGGCAACCACCTTGCCCTTGCAGGAACTGCAGGCGCCGTTCTTGCAGCCGTACGGCAGGCCGATGCCGGCCCGCATCGCGGCCGCCAGCACGGTTTCGTCTTCGTCGCATGCGAACTGGTGGCCGCTGGGCTGAACAGTAATCTGAAACGTCATACAATCCTTGAGATGAAAAGCTTAAGCAAACAAAATCCAGGGCGGACGCCAGCCCAGGCGCAACCCGGGCAGCCGCGCCTCGGGCAGCCGCGCTTCGGGAAGCCGAACCTGTTGATCCTCGGTTGCGGCGACGTGGGCATGCGGCTGTTGCCACTGCTCTGCGCGCGCTACCGCGTCTTCGCCGTCACGCGCGACACTGCCGACATCGGCACCCTGCGCGCGGCGGGTGCCGTGCCCGTACTGGCCGATCTCGACCAGCCGGCATCGCTGCGCCGGCTGGCCGGCCTGGCGCACACGGTGATCCACCTGGCACCGCCGCCGGCAGCCGGCGAGCGCGATACGCGTACGCGCAACGTGACCGCCATTCTACCCGAGGCGGCAAGGGTCGTTTATGTCAGCACCACCGGTGTCTATGGCGATCTGGAAGGGCGCCTGGTCGATGAAACGCAGCCGGTTGCCCCCCGCAATATCCGGGCACGCCGCCGGGTCGACGCGGAACGGGTACTTCGCGACTGGGCCCGCCGTGCGAACGGCCGGCTGTCCATCCTGCGCGTGCCCGGCATCTACGCGGCGGATCGGCTGCCGCTCGAGCGCCTGCGGCAGGGCACGCCCGCGCTCGACGCGGCGGACGACGTCTACACCAATCACATCCACGCGGACGACCTGGCGGCACTGCTCCGCACGGCGCTGTACCGCGGCCGGCCGCAACGGGTCTATCACGCCGTGGACGACAGCCGCATGCGGATGGCCGAGTACTTCGACGCCGTGGCCGACGCGGTCGGGCTGCCCCGCCCGCCGCGATTGCCGCGGCCGCAACTGGCCGAAGTGGTATCGCCGACGCTGCTCTCGTTCATGTCCGAGTCGCGCCGGCTGGACAATGGCCGGCTGAAGCACGAACTGGGCATGCGGTTGCGCTATCCCACCGTTGCCGAAGGGCTACAAAACATGACAGGCGCCCGGCAGGATTGACGTCCCGCAAACGTGGAGGTGTCGCTTGCGACTAACGTAGGCAGACATCACCAGGAGGTCGTATGGACGCGAACCACCGGCATCCCAGCAAGGAAGAAGTACGGGCATGGATGACCCGGCGCCGGGTTTCCTGCCGCGCCGGGTTGCCGTTGCCGCTGCCGTCGCCCGATGAAATCCGCCGCGAACTGGGCTGGCACCATCTGCCGGTGGCGCGGCAGGAGGCCGCGTCCGTGGCATTGCCGATGATGCTGGCCGAGCTTGCGGCACTCACGGCGGTGACGTGGTACTGGCTGCTGCTGCAGCTGGCCCGCGAGTGTCCACGGTGACTTTCCTAGCATAAAAGAAGGTAGGGAAATCTCTCTAATTCTCACTGGCGTTGCCAAAAATAAAGCATTTCGGTGTACCATATTGTCCGCATGCAAACTAGTTCTGCATGCGCGACCGTTTCACATCCAGAGACCGGTAACAAGCCGGCGACAAATTGGTAAACCCGCTACTGCTTTACAAGAGCACTGCCCGAGAGAGTTTGAAATGTCCTTCCTGAAAGATCTGACCGCATCTCCGTCGTACAATCCGAACCGCGTCCTCGACGCCATCATCAGCAAGCTGCAACTGAAGAACGACGCGGCGCTGTCCCGCGCGCTCGAAGTGGCGCCTCCGGTCATCAGCAAGATCCGCCACAACACGCTGCCGATCGGCGCCACGATCCTGATCCGCATGCACGAAGTCAGCGATTACTCGATCCGCGAACTGCGCGAGTTGATGACGCACTGACGATGACGCACCGAGGTGCAAAAAAGGCCGGCCCCGTTCGCGGGGGCGGCCTTTTATCATTGGCAAATCGGCTCAGGCGCGATCAGGCCAGGCGCGGGCGTTCCGTATAAAACGCTTCCTGCGACGGTGCTGCCTCGATACGGCCCGAGTACGCCGTGGCGGCCCGGCCCGAGTAGGCGGTTTCGGTGCCGACGCGGCCGGAATACGCGGTTTTCGGGTTCACGTTCGCGTCGCTGATCCGGCCCGAATATGCCGTTTTCGCGGCCACGGTGGGTTCGCTGACCCGGCCCGAGTAGGCGATGCGGCCGGAATAGGCGGTATCGGTGCCGATGCGGCCCGAGTATGCCGTGTCGGCGCTGATGCGCCCGGAGTAGGCAGTGTCGGCGCTGATGCGGCCGGAGTAGGCGGTGTCGGTGCCGACGCGGCCGGAATACGCCGTTTCGGTGGCGGCGCGGCCGGAGTATGCGGTTCCGGCATTGCGCAGGTAAGGCTCGCCGAAGGTTTCTTCGTACAGTTCCTTCATCCGGTCGCCCACGCGGCGGTGCGCTTCCACGTCGTCTTCGCCGCGCAGGCCGATATACGGGAAGTGATGCAGGAAATAGCCGAACACCTGTTCGCAATCGACCGCATACTTCATCGTGTCCAGGATGTGGTAGTGCCAGAACGTGTCCACGTCCATCAGCGGCGCGGTCTGCTCGTTCGGGAACGTCTTCATCAGGTACAGGAAGCGGCGGTACTCGAACTCGACGGCATTGGCTTTTTCCAGCGACCAGCCTTCGCCGGATTCCTCATGCATCAGCTTGACTTTGATGGGGTCCAGATCGAGATCGGCAATCGGTTTGAAGTGCTCGGAAGAAATCATGTAATCCTCTCTGATGTAATGGCGGTTACTGGCGACAGGGCGGCCACCCAATGATTGTTGATGCATGGAAACATCAACAGGGCTCAGTATAGGACCAGATTGCCGATTGCAACGCCGCGCTTTCAATCGTGTGCGAGGTCTCAAGGGGAAATGCGGAACTGACGTTGCAGTCCCGCAACATCCATATCAGGCCGCGGCTGGCACCAGGCGCGGACGCTCCGTGTAGAAACCGTCGACCGTGGCGCGGGCCGACCACGCCATTGCTGGCGCTGGCGTAGCGGGCGCGCGGGCGGACCAGACCGTGGTGGCGGCCAGGCCGGCCGGTGCGCGGGCCGACCACGCCGTTGCCGCGGCCAGGCCCGCCGGCGAGCGCGCGGACCAGGCAATCTGTGCGGGGGCACGCGCGGACCATGCCGTGCCGGCCTGGCGTTCCGGCGCGCGGGCGGACCAGGCGGTGGTGGCGCTGGTGTAATCCTCGCCGAACGTTTCCTCGTAGAGTACGCGCATGCGCTCGCCCATCTGCCGGTGCGCTTCCTCGTCCGCTTCGCCGCGCAGGCCCACGTAGGGGAAGTGATGCAGGAAATGGCCGAACACGGCCTCGCAATCGGCCGCGTACTTCATCGTGTCGAGGATGTGGTAATGCCAGAACGTGTCCACGTCCATCAGCGGCGCGGCTTCTTCGTCGGGATATTTCTTCATCAGGTACAGGAAGCGGCGGTACTCCTTTTCCACCGCGTTGGCGTGCTCCAGGCTCCATCCCTCGCCGGATTCTTCGTGCATCAGTTTGACCTTGATGGGTTCCAGGTCCAGGGTATCGATAGCGTTGCGGTCGGTCATTGGAATCTCCTTGTAGTTGAGAATAATCAACACTTGCCGGTTACAAGGACTATTCTTGTCCTTGCGTAAAGGCACCTATTGATTTTGATCAAACTATAGAGAACTCCTATGATGCTAGTGAGCAAGCGATCACTGGCCGACAAATGCGCCGGCGGGCTGCGTGGCGCGCCAGGCCATCGGCACGGTAACGGTAACGGTGGTGCCGCCATGCGGCCGGCTGACGATCGAGCAATCGCCGCCGAGCAGGCTCATGCGTTCTTCGATGCCGACCAGGCCGAACGAACCATTCTTGTTGCGGCTGCCGTCGTGCAAGCCGATGCCGTTGTCGGCGATCGTCATGCGCAAGGTGCCGCCGAGCTGGCGCAGTTCAACGCGCACATGCGTGGCGCGGGCGTGCTGCTGGATATTGCTGAGCGATTCCTGCAGCACGCGGAACAGTGCCACGGCGCAGCGGTCATCCACGTCGGGCGTGCCTTCCGGATCCACCACGTCGCATTCGATGCCGGAGCGCTTGCGGAACTGCGTGGTCTGCCATTCGACCGCGGCGGACAAGCCCAGGTCCAGCACATTGGGCCGCAGGTCGTTGATGATGTTGCGCACGCTGCGGATCGTATCGTCGATCTGCTTCAGCGTGGCGGTGGCGCGCGCGTGCAGGCGCGGATGGCGCTGCGACGTGCGGCTGGCCAGGATATCGGCCTCGATGCGCAACGCCAGCAGGTTCTGTCCCAGGTCGTCGTGGATTTCGCGCGCGATGCGCTTGCGTTCTTCTTCCTTGATCTGTTCGGCGTGCGCAGCCAGCCGGCGCAGGCGCTGGTGCGACAGTTGCAGCTTGGCCTGGCTGTCGCGCAGTTCCCGCGTCATGTCGCGCGCCATCTGCAGCGCCCGCCGGCGCGACGATACCTGGGCATGGAACAGCGCGTACATCAGCAGCGTGCTGACGAACCCGACCAGCGCGGCAAGCCAGGGCAGGTAGGCGTCGAATGTGGAAAACAGCGCGGAGCGGGGCGCGTCGAAATAGACCTGCCACAGGCGGCCGTTGAAATTCAGCGGCAGGCTCAGCTGCACATGATTGTCCGGCGGCGCCCGGCCGGCGGACGATTCGATGCTGTCGAACAGCAGGTAGCCATTCGGCGTCTTGCTGTTCGGCGGCGTGCCGAGGCTGGTGTTGTACAGGCGCACGCGGATCTCGCGCACCGGCGTATCGACCATCGCGGCTTCCACCAGGCGCGGCACCGAAAAGCCGATGCCCACCGATCCCAGGTAGGCGGCACGCCGGTCCTCCACGGTGTCCACCGGCATGTCGGCGCGGTAGACCGGCAGGCGCAGCGGCATACCGAACTGCGTGGGCGCTTCCGGCAGCTGCACCGGCACCCCGGAGCTGGACATCTCGCCGGTGTCGCGCGCGCGTGCCAGCGCCTGCGCGCTGGCCGGCCGGGCCGACAGGTCATAGCCGAATTTTCCCTTGGCACCGTACATCGGTTCCAGCAGCGTGATCACCGTGTAGTAAGGCCGCTTGCCCGGCGGGGAGATGCGGAATTCCGGATAGCCCAGCTCGCGCACCGCCGCGCCGCGCATCTGTTCCTCGAATGCGGCGCGCCCCTCGTCCGGCACGTACTGGGCAAAGTTGATGCTGGCGATCGATGGAAAGTTGTGCGGAATGTCCAGTCCCCGCACATAGCGGTGGAAACTTTGCGGCGACATGCCTTCGCTGGCCTGGAAATGGCTGGCGGTGCCGCGCAGCACGTCGGTACATGCCTTGATACCGCCGGCAATGTTGTACTGGATGCTGCGTGCCTGGTTGCGGAAGCGCTCCAGTGCCTCGCTTTCCAGCGAATTGGCCATCCAGGCATAAAAGCCCGCACCGACCAGCATCGACAGCAGCACGCCGCTCCACCAGGAAGGTTTGGCTTCGTGCAGTTTTCCTGACAGAGGTTGTTTCATGGACGGCGGCGCGCAGAGAAAGCTGGGTTCGTGGCCAAAATATAGGCAGTCGGTATGAGCTGCGTCAAGAACAAAGCCGCTATCGGACGTTAACCGTTGCGGTGGGTGCAGCCTTGATCCCTGCTGTCATGGAAAACTGACAGGAACTTAAGCATTGTGACTATCGGTGTTCCGGCATGGCTGAAAAAAGGCCGCCTCGGGGGCGGCCTGGTCTGCCTGGATTATTTCGTGCCCCAGCTGTCTTTCAGCGTGACGATGCGGTTGAACACGGGTTTGCCCGGCTGGGAATCGACCCGGTCGGCGATGAAGTAACCGTGGCGTTCGAACTGGAAGCGCTGTTCGGCTTGCGCATCCTTCAGGCCCGGTTCCAGGTACGCCGTCACGACTTCCTTGGCCTTCGGGTTGAGGAACTGCTTGAAATCCTTGCCGCCGGCATCCGGTTGCGGGTCCGTGAACAGGCGGTCGTACAGGCGCACTTCGGCTTCCAGCGCGGCGCTGGCGCTGACCCAGTGGATGTTGCCCTTCACCTTGTAGTTGTTGGCGCCATCCGTGCCGGACCGGCTGTCGGGGAAGTAGTTGACGTGCACGGCGGTAACCTTGCCGCTGTCATCCTTGTCATACCCGGTGCATTCGGCCACGAAGCCGTATTTCAGGCGCACGCGCGCGCCCGGCTGGTCGCCGATCGGCGGATAGAAGCGGAAGTAGCCCTTGCTCGGCACTTCCATGAAGTCTTCTTCCTCGATCCACAGTTCGCGGGTGAACGGGAACGTGCGGTTGCCCAGCTCGGGGTGGTGCGGATGGACGGGCGAGCTGCATTCGACGCTGTCGTTGGCATCGAAGTTATCGACGATCAGTTTCAACGGCTTGAGCACGGCGATCGCGCGCGGCGCCTTCGGGTCCAGGTCTTCGCGCACGGCGCCTTCCAGCACGCCGAAATCGATCCAGCCATCCGATTTCGTCACGCCGGTGCGCTCGGCCATCAGCTGGATGCCTTCCGGCGTGAAGCCGCGCCGGCGCATGCCCACCAGCGTGGACAGGCGCGGATCGTCCCAGCCGTCGACGATGCCTTCTTCGACCAGTTGGCGCAGCTTGCGCTTGGAGGTGACGATGTACGTCAGGTTCAGCCGCGAGAATTCGTACTGCTTCGGCAGCGGCTTCTTGAAGAAGCCGCCTTCTGCCAGCGTTTCCAGCAGCCAGTCGTAGAACGGGCGGTGATCCTGGAATTCCAGCGTGCACACGGAATGGGTGATGTTCTCCAGCGCGTCCGAGATCGGGTGCGTGTAGTCGTACATCGGGTAGATGCACCACTTGTCGCCGGTGCGGTGGTGGTGCGCGTGGCGGATCCGGTAGATGGCCGGGTCGCGCAGGTTCATGTTCGGCGACGCCATCGCGTCTTCGCTCATCTTCGCGCGCAGGATGTGTTCGCCGTCGGCATACTTGCCGGCCTTCATGTCGCGGAACAGTTGCAGCGATTCCTCGGCCGGGCGGTTGCGGAAGCGCGAGTTCACACCCGGCGTATTGAAATTGCCCCGGTTGGCCGCCATTTCCTCGGCGCTCTGGCTGTCCACGTAGGCGTAGCCGGCCGTGATCAGGTACTCCGCCATCTCGTACAGCCGGTCGAAGTAATCGCTGGCATAGTGCAGGTAGGCGTCACCGTCGGCGGAATCCTGGTTTTCCCAGGAAAAGCCCAGCCACTTGACACTGTCCATGATGGAGTCGACGTATTCCTGCTCTTCCTTGGCCGGATTGGTGTCGTCGAAGCGCAGGTGGCAGCGGCCCTGGTAGTCGCGCGCCAGGCCGAAATTCAGGCAGATCGACTTGGCGTGGCCGATGTGCAGGTAGCCGTTCGGCTCGGGCGGGAAGCGGGTGATGACTGGCGGCAGACCCTCGCGCTGGTGCGCGCCGGTAGCCAGGTCGTGTTCGACGATGTTGCGAAGGAAATTCGGCGCTGGGGCCGCTGCGGCAGTCTTTTTGTCGTTGCTCATGTACGAAGGCGGGAATTGGAGTCGATTGACGGCCATTTTACCGTACACGCGCCTGCGCGGCGGGACGGCGGAGCGTTTTCTATAGGATAATTCGCCCTTACGCCCTCGTTTTGGACAAGAGTTACTAGGCAGATAAAACATGGATAATTTGTACAACGTGCTCGGCGTGGCCCCGAACGCAACGGACGACGAGATCAAGAAGATCTACCGTTCGCTGGCCATGCGCTTCCACCCGGACCGCAATCCCGAGCCGGGCGCCGATGCCCGTTTCAAGGCCATCGCCAAGGCCTACGAGGTATTGTCCGACCCGGCAAAGCGGGAAGAATACAACCAGAGCCTGAACCACCGGATCATCATCGATCCGGAGGAGGAAGCCTACCAGTTATGGCGTTCCGTCTTCAGCCTGCATGGCGTGGCACTGCCAACCGCCTGAGCAAAACACAGCATTCAAGAAGAGAGTCAGCAATGAGAAGAGTACACCCCGAGTTCGCCTTCCAGGCGCGCGAACTGGCCGACCAGATCGAAGGCATCCTCGGCGACCCGCCGGACCGCAAGAACTACCAGGCGATGACGAAGGCGCTGGTGACCGAATATGCCAACGGCGGCGGCATCGAGGATCTGAACATGATGGCGTTCGCGCTGGTCGACGTGATCGAGATCGCCGAGCCGAAGACGCTGCTGGCCGATGCCGAGGACTTCGAGTTCGGCGATCCGGCGCGCGTGTTCTCGGCCGTGTCGTGCCCTGAAGGCGAGCCTGCCCGCATGCTCGAAGCGATCGAGGAAAACCATCCCGACCTGGGCCGCCAGGCCATCGTTACCGCTTTCCTGCACAAGCATCCACGCATGTGGGACGACGACGACACGTCGCTCGACCAGCTGGCCGAAGGCGACGACGGCGATGACGACGAAGAGGAAGGCGGCGCCAGCGAGGAATTCACCCAGATGTTCGACCAGGAAGGAGAGCGTTGATGTCCGACGAAAAATCCCATCTGCCCGCACTCAGCAAGCAGGTGACGGAACTGGTGCTGGCCGGTTCGCTGAGCCATGCCGAGCAGGCATTCGCCGATGCGGCCGAGCAGCATGGCGACCTGGCCGTGGCCGAGGTGCTGCAGAACATCCCGCCGCACGTGACGGCGCTGCACATGGCCGGCTTCGATGGCGGCAAGCTGTCGCTGGCCACGCTGCTGGTGCCGCCGAAGGCGTGGGCCGACAGCCTGGCCTACATCGCCGCCACGTGGAACGAGGACATGATCGAGGATGACCCCGAGCGCATCGCCGAGTCGCTGTTCTCGCACATCCACGGCGTGGTGTTCGGCACGGAGGACGAGGAGCGCCGCCGCGAACTGCTGCAGGAAGCGTCCGCCACCGACCATGGCGCGACCGTGTTCGCGATCGTGTTCTCGCTGGCGCCGAAGGAAATGCTGGAAGTGGCCGGCGAGGTGATCTCGAAAGGCCAGTACATCACCGCGCAGTCGTCGTCCGACAGCGACGTAGTACCGCTGGCCGTGGCGCTGGCGCAGGCCAGCGAGGATGGCTGGGACCGCGCGCTGTTCGAGCTGTTCCCCGAGTTCCGCCACAGCGCCGACCTGGCCGACGCCGAGTATTCCGACGATCCGGACGAGGAAGAACCGTCGGTGCTGCAGCGCTCGACGAAAGAGCTGCTGTACCGGCTGCGCAAGCAGGTGCCGAGCACCCGCAGCGGCAGCGCCCGCGGCGGCCGACGCAACCTCGGCACGGGGATCTTCTCCTGATGCTGCCGGCACTCGTACGCGAAAACCTGCCAAGACTGACGCGCGCGATCAAGCTGCTGCCGGGCGATCCCCGCCCGGACGCGGCCGTGATGCTGGCCGACGAACTGGCCGGCATCACGGCGATGGTCGCCGAGAAGTTCACCAACCACCGCACGTCCGAGGGCATCCAGAAAGCCGTCAACCTGACGGTAGGCGGCGTGTCGCTGGGCCTCGAGCAGCTGCTTGCCGTGGACAGCGATGCGGCCGCGCTCGACTTCCTCGTCGATAACGGCGCCGAGGCCGCGTTCCAGGCCGGCTTCCGCCAGCTGAAGGACCTGGCCGCGATGCCGGAAGATACGCTGGTGGGCGAATACGACCAGGACCCGGTGTATGCGCAGCGGCGCCTGCGCGACATCTTCTTCGATATCTGTCTGACCGACCCGAACGCGAACTGGGATGGCCCGGCGCGCTACCAGGCGCAGCTGAAACAGCGGCAGGAAGCGCAGGCCGTGGTGCGTTTCGCCAACTGGCTGCGCCGCCACAACAGCGCCGGCGCCATCAAGGACACCGACCTGAACGCGGAAGGCGTGATCGCGCTGGCGATCATCTTCGCCGTCGAAGGGGGCGGACGCATCGTGGCGCGCACCGGCCAGAAGGACTTCGAGCGTTTCGTCAAGGCGGTGCGCGCGAACAAGCCCGACTTCGAAGCCGGCTGGGCCGAACTCGCCGCCGCCGTGCCCGTCCAGCACCACCCGGTGCTGCTGAACCGCATCGACCTGTATCGCAAGGGTTGCACGGTACTGCAGCACATTCCCGGCCGCACGGCGATGAAGACGCTGTTCGCCGAACTGGAGAACTACGCCGGTTCGGAACTGGACGCCGACTACGACTAACCCACGGCAAAACTGGGGACGTACCCCTGTTTAGAGGAAACACGGGCCGTCCCGTGTTCTCATGTCGTCGAGGCTATGGGCTGAAGCATCGATGACCGGCCCCACGCTTGGATGGCCCAGTATCGATGGCATTTCCTGCAAACAGGGGTACGTCCCTAGTTTTCCTGAAAACAAGGGTACGTCCCCAGTTTTTGGTTCGGCGATCAGTCGATGGCGGCGGCTTGCGCGAGTGCGAGGAATGCTTCCACCAGCGGCCCGCCGCCATCCGTGCGGCGGGCCAGCATCAGTGCTGTCGTCGCCTGCGGGTCGTCCAGTGGCCGGTACACCACGCCGTCCATGTGGATGCCCTCGAACGAGCTCGGCAGCACGGAGATGCCGCAGCCGGCGGCCACCAGCCCGATGATCGTCGACGCCTCGCCTGCCTCCATCGCGATCTGCGGCGTGAAGCCGGCGGCGCGGCACATGCGGAACAGTTGCGGGTGGATGCCCGTGCCTGCGTCCTTTGGAAAGATCACGAACGGCAGTCCCTCCAGGTCTTTTACCGTGATGGCGTCCATCGACGCGATCGGCCAGTCCGCCGGCAATACCAGGCGCAGCGGGTCGTGGCGCAGCGTCGTCAGCGTGATGGTGTCCGGGATCGGCACGCTGACGGTGCGCACGAAGCCGATGTCCAGTTCGCGTGCTTCCAGTTTCGCCAGTTGCGGCAAGGTTGCCATCTCCTGGAACGTCAGCAGCACGCCGGGATACTGCTGGCGGTAGCGCCGCACCACCGAGGCGAACAGCGGGGTGAACGGGGTCGAGAACGTGAACCCGACGCGCAACTCGCCGGCCTCGCCCCGCTGCGCGCGCCGCGCGGTTTCCTTTGCCTGCTCGGACAGCGCCAGCACGCGCCGCGCATCGGCCAGGAACAGCTTGCCCGCTTCCGTAAGGCGCACCCAGCGCTTGCTGCGCTCGAACAGTCGCGCGCCCACTTCATGTTCCAGCGCCTGGATTTGCTGCGAGAGGGGCGGCTGGCCGATGTGCAGGCGCTCGGCGGCGCGCGTGAAGCTTAGTTCCTCGGCCACGGCGACGAAATAACGCAGGTGTCGAAGCTCCATTTGTTATCGCTTTTAAGTATTAGTGATGACTCAAATATATATTGGACAGTAATACGGGGCAATCCTACCATCGCTCTATCGTCCTTGAAAGCACAACACCATGGAGCGCATTTCCCCCGCCAGTCCCGCCTTCCGGCGCACCAACCGCGCGCTGTTCTTCGGCGGCTTTTCCTGTTTCGCCCTGCTGTACTGCGTGCAGCCGCTGATGCCGCTGCTGGCGCACCAGTTCGCGCTGACGCCGGCGCAAAGCAGCCTGTCGCTGTCGGTCTCGACGGGGGCGCTGGCGGTGTCGCTGCTGCTGTCGTCGATCGTTTCCGACCGCATCGGCCGCAAGGGCCTGATGATCGGCGCGCTGTTCCTGGCCGCCGTGATGACGCTGGTCTGCGCGCTGGCCCGCAACTATCCGCAACTGCTGGTGGCGCGTGCGCTGCTGGGCCTGGGGCTGGGCGGCATGCCGGCCGTGGCGATGGCTTACCTGAGCGAGGAGATCGAACCGGAGTCGCTGGGCCTGTCGATGGGGCTGTACATCAGCGGCAGCGCGTTCGGCGGCATGCTGGGGCGGGTCGTGACGTCGACGCTGTCCGACGTGTTTTCGTGGCGCGTCGCCATGGCGGCCATGGGCGTCGCCGGCCTGTACGCGGCCTGGGAATTCTGGCGCAGCCTTCCCGCGTCGCGCAATTTCCGCCCCGCGCAGGGCGGACTGGGCGGCATGGCCGCCGGCTTGCGCCGCCACCTTGCCGACGCCGGCCTGCCATGGCTGTTCGCACTGGCCTTCCTGCTGATGGGCTGCTTCGTCAGCGCCTATAACTTCATCGGCTTCCGGCTGATGGGCGCGCCGTTTTCGCTGCGCCCGAGCATCGTCGGCGGCATTTCCTTCCTGTACCTGCTGGGCATCTACAGTTCCGTATGGGCCGGGCGCCTGGCGGACCGCCTGGGTCGCCGCAAGGTGCTGTGGGCCACGTTGTCGGCAATGCTGGCCGGCCTGCTGCTGACGCTGGCCAACAACCTGATGGCGATCGTCGCCGGCATGGCGCTGTTCACGTTTGCGTTCTTTGCCTCCCATTCGATGGCCAGCAGCTGGGTAGGACGGCGTGCCCGCGCGCCCCAGGCACTGGCGTCGGCACTGTACCTGTTCTTCTATTACCTCGGATCGAGCGTCGTCGGCTGGCTGTGCGGCGTGCTGTGGGCACATGGCGGCTGGCCGGGCGTGGTGGCGCTGCTGGCGTCGCTGCTGGCCGCCGGGCTGCTGGTCGCGTTGCGGCTCCGTCACCTGGTGCCGGTGGAAACGGCCCTGAAGGCGCAGGCCGCATAATGTGTTGCAAAGCTCGAGCCCGCTGCAAAGCTCGAGCCCGCTGCAAAGCTTGAGCCCGCTCAAGCCTGAGGCAAACTCAGGCAACCTTCGGCCCGCACCACTCTCCAAGCATCACCGGCGCATCCGCTGCCGCCCATCCATGGAGAGAAATATGGGAGAACAGGAAATTCGCAGCCGCTTCAGCAGCATCCGGCTTGCCGTCGGCCAGGCCGCGCAGGCGCTGTCCGCCGAGCGCAACCTGCCTGGAGAGTTGCGCGACTACATCCAGAAGCTGGACCGGCAATCCGACCGTATCACCGACATCCTCGCGCTGCGCGATCGCGCGCGCATCGTCAAGCTGATCAGCGACATGGAACTGCTGGGCGCGCGCGCCCGCCGCGTCTGCGGCAGCGGCCTGCCGCTGTCGGGCCAGATGAAATCGGCCGTGAACCACATGCACAATGAACTGATCGACTTCAAGCAGCATCTGCACTGAGTTGGGGCGATGGCGCCGGGGCCTGCTGTGTCACTTCCATGGGCCATGCTTCAGGATCGCGGCTTCCCGCATCATCCTGCGTGGCGACCGGCGTCTTGCAGGGCCGCTTCGATGGCATGAAGCGGCCTTTTTTTGCCCGCCGGTTTTCCCTGTTCGCCCCTTTTTGCGGCAAGCGTGATAGTGTCGCAGCCATGTGGCCCTATCCAACCATGATCGCGCATCGCGGCGGCGGCACGACCGCCCCCGAAAACACCATCGCAGCGCTGGCCGCCGGCCTGCGCCACGGCTATCGTGCCGTCGAGTTCGACGTGATGCTGTCGCGCGACGGCATCGGCGTCGTCATGCACGACCCGGATTTCGGCCGCACCGTGGCCGAAGCGGGCAGCATTGCCGGAACCGATGCCGCCGATATTGCCAGGCTGGACGCCGGTTCATGGTTCGGTGCCGAATTTGCCGGCGAGCCGGTACCGCTGTTCGTGCCGTTCGCCGAATACTGCAAGGCGCACGAACTCTGGATGAACGTGGAAATCAAGCCGGCGCCGGGCCATGACGAAGCCACCGGCCGCCATGTGGCCGAGACAGTGCGCAGGCTGTTTCCCGCCGAAAGCGATGCGGCCAGGCTGCCGCTGCTGTCCTCGTTCAGCGCCGCGGCGCTGCGTGCCGCCCGTGCCGCGGCGCCGGAACTGCCCCGTGCGATCGCCTTCGAAGGCCTGCCCGACGACTGGGAAGGACAGGCGCGCGAACTGGGCGTGCTGTCGGTGCACGTCGACCATGCACAGTTGACGCCGGCGCTCGCGGCAGCCGTGAAAGCGGCCGGCTTCGGCCTGTTTTGCTATACCGTCAACGATCCCGGGCGTGTCCGCACGCTGCTGTCCTGGGGCGTGGATGCCATCTGCACCGACCGTATCGACCTCCTGCCGGCGGACTTCAAGTAAGCATAAGCGTTATATAATCGACGTTTTGCATTTCAGCCAGGGCGCCCGCCCGCCTTCAGCCTGTCTCTAATAACCTGCACCAGCCAAATGAAATCATCCGAAATCCGCGAGAAGTTCCTTAAATTCTTCGAGTCCAAGGGTCACACGATCGTCCGTTCCAGCCCGCTGGTACCCGGCAACGATCCGACCATGCTGCTGACGAACTCCGGCATGGTGCAGTTCAAGGACGTGTTCCTCGGACTGGATACGCGCCCGTATTCGCGCGCCACCACCGTGCAGCGCTGCGTGCGCGCCGGCGGCAAGCACAACGACCTGGAAAACGTGGGTTACACGGCACGCCACCATACGTTCTTCGAGATGCTGGGCAACTTCAGCTTCGGCGACTATTTCAAGCGCGACGCGATCGCCTACGCGTGGGAATTGCTGACCAAGGTGTACGGCCTGCCGGCCGAGAAGCTGACCGTCACCGTCTACCAGGAAGACGACGAAGCCTACGACATCTGGGCCAACGAGATCGGCGTGCCGAAAGAGCGCATCATCCGCATCGGCGACAACAAGGGTGCGCGCTACGCGTCGGACAATTTCTGGCAGATGGCCGACACCGGCCCGTGCGGCCCGTGCACCGAGATCTTCTATGACCACGGCGCGGAAATCTGGGGCGGCCCTCCGGGTTCGGCCGAGGAAGACGGCGACCGCTTCATCGAGATCTGGAACCTGGTGTTCATGCAGTTCAACCGCGACGAAGCCGGCAACATGACGAAGCTGCCGAAGCCGTGCGTCGATACCGGCATGGGCATGGAGCGCCTGGCCGCCGTGCTGCAGCACGTGCACAGCAACTACGAGATCGACCTGTTCCAGAACCTGATCAAGGCTGCCGCCCGCGAAACCCGCACGGAAGACCTGGAAAGCAAGTCGCTGCGCGTGATCGCCGACCATATCCGCGCCGCCTCGTTCCTGATCGTCGACGGCATCATCCCGAGTTCGGAAGGCCACGGCTATGTGCTGCGCCGTATCATCCGCCGCGCGCTGCGCCATGGCCACAAGCTGGGCCAGGCGAAACCGTTCTTCTACAAGCTGGCGGCCGACCTGGACAAGGAAATGGGCAGCGCGTATCCGGAGCTGACGGAAAAGCTGGCCTACGTGCAGCAGGTGCTGAAGACGGAAGAAGAGCGCTTCGGCGAAACGCTGGAAAACGGCATGAAGATCCTCGAAGCGCAGCTGGTCAAGGATCCGCACAAGCTCGATGGCGGTACCGCCTTCACGCTGTACGACACCTATGGCTTCCCGCTGGACCTGACGGCCGACATCTGCCGCGAGCGCGGCGTGACGCTGGACGAGGAAGGTTTCGTTGCGGCGATGGAAAACCAGAAGCGCACCGCGCGCGCGGCCGGCAAGTTCAAGATGGCCGCCAACGTCGAGTACACCGGCGCGAAGACCAGCTTCGTCGGCTACGAGCAGCTGGTGTTCGATTCGGCCGTCATTGCGCTGTACAGCAATGGCGCCTCGGTGCAGGAACTGAAGGCCGGCGAAGCGGGCATCGTGGTGCTCGATACCACGCCGTTCTATGCGGAATCCGGCGGCCAGGTGGGCGACCAGGGCATCATCCAGAGCGCCGGCGCGAAATTCACCGTGGACGATACGCTGAAGATCCAGGCCGACGTGTTTGGCCAGCACGGCGTGCTGGAAAGCGGCGCGCTGAAAGTGGGCGATAAAGTGTCCGCCCAGGTCGATACCGTGAAGCGCGCGCGCACCATCCGCAACCACTCGGCCACGCACCTGATGCACAAGGCACTGCGCGAGGTGCTGGGCGGCCACGTGCAGCAGAAAGGCTCGCTGGTCGATCCGGACAAGACCCGCTTCGACTTCAGCCATAACGCACCCATGACGGCCGAGCAGATCGCGCGGGTGGAAGCGATCGTCAATGCCGAGATCCTGGAAAACCATCCGGTCAAGGCGCAGCACATGTCGTTCGACGACGCCGTCAAGCATGGCGCGATGGCGCTGTTCGGCGAGAAGTACGGCGACGAAGTGCGCGTGCTGGACATCGGCTCGTCGAAAGAGCTGTGCGGCGGCGTCCACGTCACCCGCACCGGCGACATCGGCCTGTTCAAGATCGTCTCCGAAGGTGGCGTGGCGGCCGGTATCCGCCGCGTGGAAGCCGTGACGGGCGAGGGCGCGCTGGCGCTGGTGCAGGCAATGAACCGCCGCCTGAACGAAGCCGCCGCCGCGCTGAAGTCGACGCCGGAGGACATCACGTCGCGCATCGGCCAGGTGCAGGACCAGGTGAAGGCGCTGGAAAAGGAACTGAATGCGCTGAAGTCGAAGCTGGCGTCCGGCCAGGGCGACGAACTGGCCACGAAGGCCATCGACATCAAGGGCATCAAGGTGCTGGCTGCCACGCTGGAAGGCGCCGACGTCAATGCGCTGCGCGAGACGATGGACAAGCTGAAGGACAAGCTGAAGACCGCCGCGATCGTGCTGGCAGCCGTGAACGGCGACAAGGTCAGCCTGATCGCCGGCGTGACGGCCGATTCGATCGGCAAGGTGAAAGCCGGCGAACTGGTGAATTTCGTGGCCCAGCAGGTGGGCGGCAAGGGCGGCGGCCGTCCGGACATGGCGCAGGCCGGCGGCACCAATCCGGCCGCGTTGCCGGAAGCCCTGGCCGGCGTGCAGGGCTGGGTCGAGCAGCGCGTATAAGCCAACTGGCGGGGAGAAGGGCGGCGCCAGCCGCCCTTTTTTGATTGTATGTATGAATGGCATGCCGGGGCGGACGCCCTGTCGCGGGGCACAGGGCGCACGGTAATGACGCAGTGCGTCAGAGCTTGATTTAGGTCTATACTGCGGTTTCGACCTTATGGCTCCAGCAGGTCTTTACTTTATTGAATCGTACGTTGCAAAAGTGCAACGTCTTGCGAACTCTTTTGGTGCACTGCGTCAAGGCACACTTTTTGGAGTAGACTGTCGTGACTCTGCACAATACTTGTGAGAATTTTTGATGAGCGATACTTTACTCGACACTGAAATCATGGAATTTCATAAGGAAATCGATGCACGGGGCTTGAACTGCCCGCTGCCGATCCTGAAGGCGAAGAAGGCGCTGGCCGAACTGGAGAGCGGCCAGGTGTTGCGCATCGTGGCGACCGACCCCGGTTCCGTGCGCGACTTCCAGGCGTTCGCCAAGCAGACCGGCAACCCATTGTTGTCGCATGTACAGCAGGGCGCCGAGTTCACCTTCCTGATGCAGCGGAAGTAACCCGGCGACCTTCATGGCGCCGCCACAGCGGCGGACAAGGGGACAGTTCCTGGCATCAGGACTGTCCCCTTGTTGTTTCTATTGCCGAAAACAAAATATTCCCTGGCTGTCCAGCGACCTGATCGAACAACGTCTGTTTTAGAGGAATGCTACTAGCATGAAAACGTACGGTCGTGCTTTAATTCCGCCGTGGCCTGGAAAAACTCCTATAATCTAGCCCATTTCACTTATCACTTTTCCCAAAGGCATCCCATGAAAGTCCTGGTACCTGTCAAGCGCGTGGTCGACTACAACGTCAAGGTGCGCGTGAAGTCCGACGGCACTGGCGTCGATATCGCCAACGTCAAAATGTCGATGAACCCGTTCGACGAGATCGCCCTGGAGGAAGCCACGCGCCTGAAGGAAGCGGGCAAGGTGACCGAGATCGTGGCAGTGTCGGCTGGTGTGGCGCAGTGCCAGGAAACCCTTCGCACGGGCATGGCGATCGGCGCCGACCGTGGCGTGCTGATCGAAACGAGTACCGAACTGGAGCCGCTGGCCGTGGCCAAGCTGCTGAAGGCACTGGCCGACAAGGAACAGCCGCAACTGATCATCCTGGGCAAGCAGGCGATCGACGACGATTCGAACCAGACCGGGCAGATGCTGGGCGCGCTGCTGGGCTGGCCGCAAGCCACCTTCGCCTCCAAGGTCGTGCTGGAAGACGGCAAGGTCACCGTGACCCGCGAAGTCGATGGCGGCCTGGAAACGCTGTCGCTGGCACTGCCGGCGATCGTCACCACTGACCTGCGCCTGAACGAGCCGCGCTACGTGACGCTGCCGAACATCATGAAGGCGAAGAAGAAGCCGCTGGAAACGGTCAAGCCGGAAGACCTGGGCGTGGACGTGACGCCGCGCCTGAAGACGGTGAAAGTGGCCGAGCCGGCCAAGCGTTCCGCCGGCGTCATGGTGCCGGACGTTGCCACGCTGGTGTCGAAGCTGCGCACCGAAGCCAAAGTCATCTAAATACAGGAATCACACATCATGGTCGCACTCGTCATCGCAGAACACGACAACGCCAGCCTGAAAGGCAGCACCCACCACACCGTTACCGCTGCCGCGCAAGCCGGCGGTGAAGTCCACGTCCTGGTCGCCGGCGCCAACGCTTCGGCCGCCGCCCAGCAGGCCGCCCAGATCGCCGGCGTCACCAAGGTGCTGCTGGCCGACGCGCCGCACTTCGCCGACGGCCTGGCCGAAAACGTGGCCGAGCAGATCCTGGCCGTTGCCAGCGCCTATTCGCACATCCTGGCGCCGGCCACCGCCTACGGCAAGAACATCCTGCCGCGCGTGGCCGCCAAGCTGGACGTGGCGCAGATTTCCGAGATCACCAAGGTCGATTCGCCCGACACGTTCGAGCGTCCGATCTACGCCGGCAATGCGATCGCCACCGTGCAATCGTCGGACAAGGTGAAAGTCATCACCGTCCGCACCACCGGTTTCGATTCCGCCGCCTCCACCGGCGGCTCGGCCGCCGTCGAGAACGTGACGGCCGTCGCCGACTCCGGCAAGTCGAGCTTCGTGGGCCGTGAAGTGGCCAAGTCGGACCGTCCGGAACTGACGGCCGCCAAGGTCATCGTTTCCGGCGGCCGCGGCATCGGCTCGGCCGACAACTTCAAGGTCCTGGAGCCGCTGGCCGACAAGCTGAACGCGGCCATGGGCGCTTCGCGCGCCGCCGTCGACGCCGGCTACGTGCCGAACGACTGGCAGGTGGGCCAGACCGGCAAGATCGTCGCGCCGTCGCTGTACATCGCCGTCGGTATCTCCGGCGCGATCCAGCACCTGGCCGGCATGAAGGATTCGAAGACGATCGTGGCCATCAACAAGGATCCGGAAGCGCCGATCTTCTCGGTGGCCGACTACGGCATCGTCGGCGACCTGTTCGAGATCGTTCCGGCACTGGTAAAAGAACTGGGCTGATCCTCACCAGGGACCTGACCCCACCACGAGCCACGCTGGCCAGGCACCACCGCCCGGCCACCGTGGCTTTTTTTTTGGAGACGACAATGAGCTATACCGCCCCGATCAAAGACATGCTGTTCGTGATGAACGAACTGGCCAACCTGGACGCCGTCAGCGCGCTGCCCGGCTGCGAAGACGCCACGCGCGATACGGCCGAAGCCGTGCTGGAAGAGAACGCCAAGTTCGTCAGCGGCGTGATCGACCCGCTGAACCATGCGGGCGACAAGGAACCGAGCTACTGGCACGACGGCCAGGTCACGACGACAAAAGGTTTCAAGGAAGCCTTCCGCCAGTTCGCCGACGCCGGCTGGCAAGGCCTGCAGCACCCGCAGGACTTCGGCGGCCAGGGCCTGCCGAAGCTGATCGGCACGCCGTGCGTGGAAATGCTGCATGGAGCGAACCTGTCGTTCGCCCTGGTGGCATTGCTGTCCGACGGCGCCATCGAAGCGCTGATGACGGCGGGCAGCGATGAACAGAAGGCCACCTATCTGGAGCCGCTCGTCACCGGCAAATGGACCGGCACGATGAACCTGACCGAGCCGCAGGCCGGCTCGGATCTCGCCGCCGTGCGCACGCGCGCCGAGCCGCAGGGCGACGGCACCTACAAGATCTTCGGCACCAAGATCTTCATCACCTACGGCGAGCACGACATGACGGAAAACATCGTGCACCTGGTGCTGGCGCGCACGCCGGACGCGCCGCCGGGCGTGAAGGGCATCTCGCTGTTCATCGTGCCGAAGTTCCTGGTCAACGCGGATGGTTCGCTGGGCGCGCGCAACGACGCGCACTGCGTCTCCATCGAGCACAAGCTGGGCATCAAGGCCAGCCCCACGGCGGTGCTGCAGTTCGGCGACAACGGCGGCGCGATCGGCACGCTGGTCGGCGAGGAAAACCGCGGCCTCGAATACATGTTCATCATGATGAACGCGGCCCGTTTCGGCGTGGGCATGCAGGGCATCGGCCTGGCCGAGAACGCGTACCAGAAGGCGGTGGCGTTCGCCCGGGAGCGGGTACAGTCGCGCGACGTGGCCGGCTCCAGCGGCCCGGTATCGATCATCCACCACCCGGACGTGCGGCGCATGCTGATGTCGATGCGCGCCCAGACCGAGGCGGCGCGCGCGCTGGCCTATGTGGGCGCCGGCTTCCACGACATCGCCCATCACCACGAGGACGAGGAAACGCGCGCGGCGCACCAGGCGGTGTACGAATACCTGGTTCCCGTCATCAAGGGCTGGTCGACCGAGATGAGCGAGAACGTGGCGCGCGACGGCGTGCAGGTGCATGGCGGCATGGGCTTCATCGAGGAAACGGGCGCCGCGCAGCACTATCGCGACGCGAAGATCCTGACGATCTATGAAGGCACGACGGCGATCCAGGCCAACGACCTGGTCGGCCGCAAGACGCTGCGTGACGGCGGCAAGGTTGCCGCGCACCTGATCGCGCAAGCGCGGGCGACGGGCACGCAATTGGGCGAACAGGAAGGTGGCGACTTCGCCGCCGATCTGGCCGCGATCCGGGGCCGGCTGGAGCAGGGCGCCGCCGACCTGGAAGCAGTGGTCGGCTTCGTGCTTGCCAATGCGAAAAGAGATGTGAAGGCGGTGTTTGCCGGCAGCGTGCCGTACCTGAAGCTGGCCGGCATCGTGCTGGGCGGCTGGCAGATGGCGCGCGCCGCGCTGATCGCCCAGCAAAAGCTGGCGTCCGGCGCCGGCGATGCCGCGTTCTACCGGGCCAAGATCGCCACCGCGCGCTTCTTCGCCGACCATTTCATCGCGCAATCGGGTGCGATGCGCGCCGCCATCGTCGATGGCCACGCCGGCGTGCTGGCGTTGCCGGAAGAGATGTTCTGACGTTTCAGCCGATCAGCCCGTGCCCCACCGGCGGCGGAGTCTCACGTGCGCCGGGCTGTTGTCCAGCGCCGGCGTGGGGTTGCTGCTGGCGCGGCGCGCCTGATCAGCTGCGTACGATCGAGCCGCGATCCTTGCGCACCCGGTCGCCCTTGCGCATGTGCGGGTCGTTGGCAAAGCTGTACGAGGCAGTGCGGCCGTTCTCGTAGCGCACGCTGACAGTCCACGACTTTTCCTTCTTCATCTTGCCCTCGATGTGCTTGCCGGCATAGGCGCCGCCAACGGCACCGGCCACGGTGGCCAGATCGCGGCCCGTGCCGCTGCCGATCTGGTTGCCCAGCAGGCCGCCGGCCACGCCGCCAACGATGACACCCGCGGCGCCACCCTTGCCATCCTTCTCGACGACGCGCACGCCGGTCACCTTGCCGCAATCGTTGCAAACGCGTTTCTTGTGGTGCGGGTCGGCGTGGGCACCGGCCATCAGCGTGGACAGGGCGAGGGCGGTGAGGGCGGTGGACAGTGCGGCGCGGAATTTCATGATTGCTCCAGGTAATGACAGATGGGCGCAGTATAGGCGGGCGCACGCCCACCAAGGCCGGGCAAATTGTAATCTCTTGTAAATATGCAATGTCTGCAATGATCGGCAGGCCGGCCGACATGGACGAAACGGCAGGTCAGCCGACCTGCACGGTCGGCAGGACAGCCGACGATGCACTGATCGGCAGACTGACTGGCAGGTCAGCCGACGATGCAGGAAACGGCAGGTCAGCCGACGATGCACGAAACGGCAGGTCAGCCGTATGCGCCCCCCGTGTACAGCAGGTCGAACAGGCGGGCCAGCGTGGCGATCAGGGTGCCGGCACCCACCATCACGGTGGCGACGAGTACCACGGCCAGCGGCCAGCGCGAATCGCTGCGGCGAACCGAGCCGCTGTTGTAGGTGGCATCCCATTTTTCGTCCGGCATCAGGCCCAGCACGAGCGCTTCGAGGAAGCCGGCCAGCATCGACAGCGTCAGCGGCAGGTACCAGAAATACCAGTTGGCCGCCGGTGCCGCGCCCATCGCGATGCCGCAGGCGGGCAGGGACGCCGCATGCAGCCAGCCCCAGCGGTCATTGAACCCTTTCAGGTAGAAGCGGTGAATGCCCAGTCCGCCGAGGGCGAAGGCAAGCAGCGTGGCCAGCGTTTTGTTTTTATGCGACATGTCGATGAGCGTGGCAAAGTTTCCAGGAACTGCTCAGTATCGGGCAAAATCCGCTGCCTGTGTGGGCCGGCACGACAGCCGATACCGGGGAGAAGCCAATTTGCGATTGCCCATCGGGTCCATATAAGCGATAATCATGGATTGCCCCAACTCTCACTATTGTCAATAATTCTTGCTGGGCAATGGAGGAGCACGCTATAATCGGCGGCTTTTTCCGACTCAGTACACTTTTTGGAAATATTATGGTCGTTATTCGTTTAGCTCGTGGTGGTGCCAAGAAGCGCCCTTTCTACAACATCGTTGCAACCGATTCCCGCAATCGTCGTGATGGTCGCTTCGTCGAGCGTATCGGTTTCTTCAACCCGATGGCTTCGGGCAAGGAAGAGCTGCTGCGTATCGCCGCTGACCGTCTGTCGTACTGGCAAGGCGTTGGCGCACAGCTGTCCCCGGCTGTCGAGCGTCTGGTCAATTCGCAAAAAGCAGCAGCCTAAGTTTTCGCGGGTTCGAGCGGTTTGAGCGGCAAGAGCGAAGCCGGGGACGTTCCCGGCGATCTGGTACAGGTGGGATTCATCGCCGGTGCCTACGGTCTGGTTGGCGGAGTGCGGATTCGTCCATTCTCCACGGATGCCGACGCCTTGCTGCACGCAACAACCTGGTGGCTGGACAAGCCGGGCCTGCGCGACGTCGAAGTCAAGCGGGCCAGGATGCATTCCGGCGACGTGGTGGCGACGCTGGTCGAAATCACCGACCGGAACATGGCGGAAGCGCTGAAGGGTGCCGCGGTCTTCATCCCGCGCAGCCAGTTTCCGCAGCTGAAAGATGAAGATGAATTTTACTGGGCCGACCTGATCGGCCTGGAAGTCGAGAACCTGCAGGGCGAACGCCTGGGCGTGGTGCACGACATGATGAGCAACGGGCCCCAGTCGATCCTGCGCATCACGGATCAGGCTGATCCGGAGTCGCCGGCCACGCAGTCGGCAAATGAGCGCCTGATCCCGTTCGTGGAGCAGTTCGTCATCAAGGTAGACCAGGAAGCGAAGAAGATCGTCGTGGACTGGGGCCTTGATTACTGAGCGCCGTTTTCCGAATCTGTCCCCTGAATCCGCTCCCATGCAGTTCGACGTCGTCACGCTGTTCCCCGAGATGTTCGCCGCGCTCACGCAGTCCGGCGTCACGCGCCGTGCGCACGAGCAGGGCCGGTGGGGCCTGAACCTGTGGAATCCGCGCGATTTCACGACCGACAACCACCGTACCGTGGACGACCGGCCCTACGGCGGCGGCCCCGGCATGGTGATGCTGGCAAAGCCGCTGGAGGCCACGATCGCCGCCGCGAAACGGCGCCAGGTCGTGGCCGGCCTGCCCGCGCCGCGCGTGGTGTTCATGTCGCCGCAAGGCCGGCAGCTGACGCATGCGAAGGTGATGGACCTGAAGAACGAGCCCGGGCTCGTGATCCTGTGCGGCCGCTACGAAGCAGTCGACCAGCGTTTGCTGGACCGCTGCATCGACGAGGAAATCAGCCTCGGCGACTTCGTGCTGTCCGGCGGCGAACTGCCGGCGATGGCGCTGATGGATGCGGTAGTGCGGCAGTTGCCCGGTGTGCTGAACACCGATGCCTCGGCCGTCGAAGACAGCTTCGTCAACGGCCTGCTGGATTCGCCGCATTACACGCGGCCCGAGGTGTACGAAGGCGTGGCCGTGCCGCCCGTGCTGATGGGCGGGAACCACGCCGAGATCAACAAGTGGCGCCGCGAGCGCATGCTCGAAGCCACTGCGCACAAGCGGCCCGATCTTCTCGACCGGGCCCGCGCTGCGGGACTGTTGAGCAAGCAGGATGAAAAGTTTTTGGCGGGTTTGGCAAAACCTGCTTAGTTGTGCATGCAGTAAGCGGCGTCAGCCGTGTGCAGTACCCGTGCGGACCGGTGACGGTCCGCTTGTTTAAACCCATCCTCTACCGGGCAATTCAAAAGCTGCGCCGGCAAGATGGCAACAGGAGTCATACAATGGATCTGATCCAGCAACTCGAGCAAGAAGAAATCGCCCGCCTGGGCAAGAACATCCCCGACTTCGCCCCTGGCGATACCGTGGTGGTGAATGTGAACGTGGTCGAAGGCACGCGCAAGCGCGCCCAGGCTTACGAAGGCGTCGTGATCGCCCGCCGCAACCGTGGCCTGAACTCGAACTTCATCGTTCGTAAAATCTCGTCCGGCGAAGGCGTCGAGCGTACCTTCCAGCTGTACTCCCCGCTGATCGCTTCGATCGAAGTGAAGCGTCGTGGTGACGTCCGTCGCGCCAAGCTGTACTACCTGCGCGAGCGTTCGGGCAAATCCGCACGTATCAAGGAAAAACTGCCGAACCGCCGCGCCGCTGCTGCGACGAAAGGCGAGTAATCGGCATTCTTCGCGGCGAATCTTGCCGCGAAGGTCGTCGTCGATTATTGGAAAGGGTGCCTCGGCACCCTTTTTTTATGTCCCTTTTGCCCATACCTGCCGGTATTGCCACCCTGGAGACCACCTTGGCCAAGCCGCTCTTCGATCCCGCCCAGCTTCCCATCGACGCCATCGCCGGCGAGCCGCCATTGCCGCACGAGCGACTGGCACCTGGGTGGCTGCGCGAACGCTTTGCCCGGCCGGCCGACTGGCTCCCGGAAACCGCGGACGAATCGCGCGCCGTCAAGGCCCATCCGGTGCCCGCCTCGGTGCTGGTGCCGCTGGTATTGCGCCCGCAAGGCATTTCCGTGCTGCTGACGCAGCGCACCGCGCACCTGAACGACCATGCCGGCCAGGTTGCCTTTCCCGGCGGGCGTGCCGAGCATGACGATGTCGACGCCGTCGATACCGCGCTGCGTGAAACGGAAGAGGAAATCGGCCTGCACCGCCGGCATATCGAGATACTCGGTACGCTGCCGCTGTATTACACCGGTACCGGGTATGCGGTAACGCCGGTGGTCGGCCTGGTCGCGCCGCCGTTCGAGCTGAAGGCCGACCCCTTCGAGGTGGCCGAAATCTTCGAAGTGCCGCTGCGCTTCCTGATGGACGGTGCCCATCACGAGGTGCGTTCGGCAACCCCGCCGGCCGCGGACGGAGAGCCGGGCCGGCCAGCGAAACGCACCTTCTACACGATGCCGTACGAGGGCCATTTCATCTGGGGTGCCACGGCCGGCATGCTGCGCAATCTGTTTCATTTCTTGCGCGCTTAAGCTATCGTAGCGCACATTGCACCCCAAGGGATTTAGATGACTTTTCTTTCGATTCTCTGCGCGCTGCTGCTCGAGCAAATGAAGCCGCTGCGCGCGGATAACCCGATCTACGCCAACATCAAGCTGTTCGCGGTGCGCATGGAAACCTGGTTCAACGCGGGCCAGGCAAGCCACGGCCGCATGGGCTGGTTCCTGATGATGGCGGCGCTGATGGTGCCTACCGCGCTGATCTACTGGGTACTGCTGCGTTATAACCTGATCCTGGCCGCGTTCGCATGGAACGTGCTGATCGTCTACCTGACCCTGGGATTTCGCCACTACAGCCACTATTTCACGTCGATCCAGCTGGCCTTGAACGCCGGCGACGAAGCCGCCGCCCGCGCGCTGCTGGCCGAATGGACGAAGCAGGATACCGTGGGCCTCGAGGCGAACGAGATCGCCCGCATTGCCGTCGAAAAAGCACTGATCACCACGCACCGCAACGTATTCGGCGTGTTCTTCTGGTTCCTGCTGCCGCTGGGCCCCGCCGCCGCCGTGATGTACCGCGTGTCCGAGTACCTGGCCCGCGCCTGGAACGAGCCGGATCACATGAGGAACGAGGCGTTCGGCCAGTTCGCCGCGAAGGCGTTCTACTGGATCGACTGGATTCCCGCACGCCTGACCGCCGTGGCTTTCGCCATCGTCGGCAACTTCGAGGATGCCATCTACGCATGGCGCAATTTCGCCCATCGCTGGCGCGACGAAGCGATCGGCATCATCCTGGCCGCCGGCGGCGGTGCGATGGGGGTGCGCCTCGGCACGCCACAGGAAAATGCCGCGAAGGTGGTGCCGGCCGATGCCGCCACGGTCGACATCAGCGATGTCGAAGTTGAAACGCTGCCGGGCGACGAGCCCACCGTGCGTGCATTGCAAAGCACCGTGGGCCTGGTCTGGCGCGCACTGCTGCTGTGGATGCTGCTGCTGCTGCTGATGTCCGGCGCGATGGCGCTGGGCTGATGGCGGGGCAGGGCCGGGGGCGCCGCGTTGCCGGATCGGTGCCCGGTTCAGCGTCATGCGCAAGAAACAACGCGTTCGCACGAACCGGCTTACAATGCGGTGCGCACGCTTGCGGTGCGCAAGCCTGGAGCAGCGGGGAAGCGGCATGAACGATCATTAATGGCTATTCCACCCCGCCGCGGTCGGGTACTGCGGTACTCAAGTCTTCTATAAGATATAATACTCATCGCGTTGTCCAGCGTGTTTTCCAGCGCATTTTCCAGTATCTCTGCCACGTACCAGTTTCCAGCCTATGGCCAGCGAGTTCTTCATTCTTGGGCTTACCACCGACGGCAAGCAGTTTCGCCCCAGCGACTGGGCCGATCGCCTGTGCGGTGTGATGTCATGCTTCCGGCCCGCGGGCACCGGCGGCCGCAATGCCCACCTGCAGTACTCTCCGCTGGTGCGGCCGACGATGATCAATGGCGTCAAGGCCGTCGTCGTCGATGAAACCCTGAAGGAGATCGAGCCGATGGCCTATCACTTCGTCAAGCAGTTCGCCGTCGACAACAAGCTGCAGGTCGTCGACGCCTGCTACGTCCCGGGCCCCGGCGACAAGCGGTAGCGGTCACTAGTTCTTCCCATGCCGGCCATCGCCGGCGTAGGATATGGTTTTGCCAACGCTATCAGCGAAACCACATGACCCTACGCCGTGCCTCCATTCCCGCCGCGCTGCTGTCCTGCTTCAGCTTCACGTTCATTGCCCCCGCAGTCCATGGCCAGACCCTGCCGCCCGGCGTGGTCAAGGGGCCGTCCGTCGAAGGCATCACCGAATACCGCCTGCCGAACGGCCTGAAGGTCCTGCTGTTCCCCGATTCGTCGAAACCCACCGTCACCGTCAACGTCACGTACCTGGTCGGCTCGCGCCACGAGAACTACGGCGAAACGGGCATGGCGCACCTGCTCGAACACCTGCTGTTCAAGGGCACGCCGAAGCACCGCAACATCCCGCAGCAATTCTCCGAGCGGGGCATGAACTTCAACGGCACCACGTCGCAGGACCGCACCAACTACTACGAGGTGTTCCCGGCCAGCGCCGGCAACCTGAAATGGGCGCTGGAGATGGAAGCGGAACGGATGACGAAATCGTTCGTCGCGAAGAAGGACCTCGACTCCGAGATGACCGTGGTGCGCAACGAATACGAGGCCGGCGAGAACAGCCCGTTCGGCGTGCTGATGAAGCGGATGGAAAGCGTGGCCTACGACTGGCACAGCTACGGCCGTTCCACGATCGGCAACCGCAGCGACATCGAGAACGTGAAGATCGAGAACCTGCAGGCCTTCTACCGCACGTACTACCAGCCGGACAACGCGGTGCTGCTGGTGGCCGGCAAGTTCGATCCTTCGCAGACGCTTTCCTGGATCAGCAAGTCGTTCGGCGTGATCCCCAAGCCGAAACGCAAGCTGCCGCCGTTCTGGACGGTGGAACCCGCGCAGGATGGCGAGCGCCAGTTCGCCGTGCGGCGCAAGGGCGACGTGCAGCTGATCCTGGTCGGCTACAAGGTGCCGGCCGGCCTGCACGCGGATGCCGATCCGCTGCAGTTCATGAGCCAGATCCAGGGCGATGCGCCGAACGGCCGCCTGCACAAGCTGCTGGTGGAAACCGGCAAGGCGGCGCAGGTGTTCAGCTTCGGCCAGACCGGCTACGCGCCGGGCCTGCAGCTGTTCGGCGCCGTCGTCAAGGCCGGGCAGCCGGTCGAGCCGGTGCGCGATGCGCTGGTCGAGGCCATCGAAGGCTTCGCCAAAACTCCTCCCAGCGAGGAAGAGATGGAGCGCACGCGGCGCAATTTCGCCAACGGCATCGAGAAGGCGCTGAACGATCCGCAGCAGGTGGGCGTGGCGCTTTCCGAGCAGATCGCCCTGGGTGACTGGCGCCTGCTGTTCCAGGGCCGCGACACGCTGCCGAAGATCACTTCGCAGCAGGTGGCCGAGGCGGCCGGACGCTACTTCCGGCGCGATAACCGCACTGTCGGCCTGTTCCTGCCGGATGACGCGCCGCAGCGCGCCGTCATCGGCGCGGCACCCACCGCGCAGGAAGTGATGAAGGATTACAAGGCGCGCGAGAGCGTGCTGACGTCGGAGGATTTCGATCCGAGCCAGGACAACATCATGGCGCGCACCGAGATCCGCAAGATCGGCGGCATCGAAGCGGCCCTGCTGCCGAAGAAGAACCGCGGCGAAACGGTATCGGTCAACCTGCGCCTCCATTGGGGCGACGAGAAGAACCAGTTCGGCAAGTCGATGGTGGCCGCCGTCACCGGCGAAATGCTCACGCGCGGCACCAGCAAGTATACGCGCGCCCAGCTGGCCGACGAGATGTCGAAGCTGAAGATGACCGGCAACAGCGTCTACCGTTTCGACACCACCCGCGAATACCTCGACGAATCGCTGCGGCTGATGGCGCACGTGCTGAGGGAGCCGAGCTTCCCCGAGGCGGAATTCGAACAGCTTCGCCAGCAGTGGATCGTCGGCATCGAAGCGAACCGCAACGAGCCGCCGGCGCTGGCCAGCCAGGCGCTCAGCGAATACTTCGACCACTGGCCGAAGGGCGATCCGCGCAATGTGATGACGGTCGACGAGCAGCTGGCCGAACTGAAGGCGATGAAGCTCGACGACGTGAAGGCCTACCACCGCGAATTCTATGGCGCATCGCACGGCGAACTGGCGATCGTGGGCGACTTCGACAAGGAAGCTGCCAGCAAGACAGTCGCCGGCGTGCTCGCCGGATGGGACAGCAAGGTGGCCTATGCCCGCATCCCCGATGCGAACGCGGACCGCGCCGCCATGCGCAAGGCGATCGACACGCCGGACAAGGAAAACGGCTTCTATATCGCGCGCATCAACCTCGACCTGCGCAGCGACGACCCGGATTACCCGGCGCTGGAACTGGCCAATTTCATCTTCGGCGACGGCGGCCTGAAGTCGCGGCTGATGGACCGCATCCGCCAGAAGGATGGCCTGTCGTACGGCGGCGGTTCCTCGCTGTATGTGGGCGACATCGACCGGGCATCGAACTTCCTGATCAACGCGATCGCCGCGCCGCAGAACCTGAAGAAGGTCGAAGCGGCGGTGCGCGAGGAGCTGGAACTGGCGCTGAAGAACGGCTTCACGGCCGCCGAAGTGGCCGGTGCCAAGTCCGGCCTGCTGCAGCAGCGCGTGCAGAACCGCACGAAGGATGGGGTGGTGGCCAGCGCCTGGACCAACTTCCTGTACCTGGACCGTACCTTCGCATGGAGCAAGCAGCATGAGCAGAAGCTGCAGGCGCTGACGGTGGAGCAGGTCAACGCCGCCTTCCGCAAGCACGTCGATCCGGCGAAGCTGGTCGTGGTGACGGCCGGGGACCAGTCGAAGGCCAAGTGACCCGCCAGCGTGCCTGCGTACCGCGGCCGGGCTGGCCGCGGCACGCAGGCACGCAGGCGTGAAAGCACACCGTCGCCTACGGCGTGCTCAGCTCCGCCACGAAGTCATACATGTCGCCGCGGAAGATCGAGCGGCAGAATTCCACCGCGCGGCCATCGCGCAGGAAGCCGAGGCGTTCGACGGCCAGCCCGGCATCGCCCTCGCGCGTGTGCAGCAACTGCGCCTGCTCGGCATTGAGCAGCAGCGCGGACAGGCGCTGCAGCGCACGCACGGGGCGGTGACCGGTCTTTTCCAGTGCTTCGTACATCGACACATCCACCGCGTCGAGCGAGGGCAGGGCGGTGGCGACGATCGTCGCGTATTCGAGGCACATCGGCACGTCGTCGGCAAAGCGGATGCGGTTGAAGCGGTACACCGGCGCGCCGGGCGACAGCCGCAGGCGCAGCGCCTCTTCCGGGGTCACGGTGCCTTCCGAGCGCTTCAGCCACACACTGTGCGGAATGCGGCCGCGCGCGCGGATATCTTCCGAGAACGACGTCAGCTTGGCGAAGTTCTTTTCGATGCGGGTGTTGATGAAGTTGCCCGAGCCGGGGCGGCGCACCAGCAGGCCTTCGTCGACCAGGCCATCGATGGCCTTGCGCACCGTGATCCTTGAAATCGCCAGGTCGGCTGCCAGTTGCCGTTCGGCCGGCAACGCTTCTTCCGGGCCGAAGATGCGCTTGTCCACCGCTTCCCGCAGCGCCCGCTGCAATTGCTGGTACAGCGGCAATCCCGTCTGCCGCATGCCGCGCATGATGTCCGCCAGCGAAGTCAATGTGTTCTCCCCTAAATCGTCCGAATGCGTCGTGGGTGGCCTGGCCCGATGAGCCAGGGAATGGCGGCGTCGATAATACCAAAAAAAGACCATACATAAAGCGGTCCGCATGGCCGCATTCCGATACCTACAGGGAGTTAGCGCTATCTGCCGGCATTTTGACAGGAAGTGGTATGTATTCCTGATACAACATTACAAAAAAAGAAGGAAATTGGTAGTGTTCTGGTATTGGTTGGCGTTATATTGGCGTTCGATTGGTTTTGCAAGAGGTAGCAAATTTGCAGCTGTGCCGTTGGCGGCGTACCGTCGGCGCGGCGCGCACGGAATCATGGAAACGACCGGCCCGGCAAGTCGACGGGCCCTCATCAAGGGGGAGTAAATGAAGCGCATCCAGGCAGCACAACAACACAAGCACCGCCCGGCCACCAACCGCCTGACGCCGGCGGCCGCCGCGGCAGCGATCCTGGTGCTGGGCATGGCCGGCACGGCCCACGCGCAGCAGTCCGCGGAACAGCAGGGCGGCACGCCGCAGGCCGAGCCGGAGCGGGTGATCGTCACCGGTATCCGCGCCGCGCTCCAGCAATCGCTGGCCGTCAAGCGCAATGCGTCCGCCAACGTCGAGGTCATCACTGCCGAAGACGTCGGCAAGATGCCCGACAAAAACGTGGCCGACTCGCTGCAACGCCTGCCCGGCGTGAATATCAGCTCTTCCGCGGCCGGCTCCGGCGGCTTCGACGAGAACGACCGCGTCAGCCTGCGCGGCACCGCGCCCAGCCTGACCCAGACCACGATCAACGGCCACGCCGTGTCGTCCGGCGACTGGTTCGTCCTCGACCAGGTGGGCGGCGCCGTGGGCCGCACCACGTCGTACTCGCTGCTGCCTTCCGAGATCGTCGGCCAGGTCATCGTGCGCAAGGCGGCAACCGCCGACATGGTCGAAGGCGGCGCCGCCGGCTCGATCGACGTGATCACGCGCCGCCCGCTCGACTTCAAGGAACCGCTGACGCTGGAAGGCTCGGTGCAGGCCGTGTATTCCACGCTGGCCGAGAAGACCGACCCGCAGTTCTCCGGCCTGGTGAACTGGAAGAACGCCACCAATACCTTCGGCGTGATGCTGCAGGGCTTCTCCGAGAAACGCAGCCTGCGCCGCGATGGCCAGGAACTGCTGCAGTACACGCAGATCGGCGCCAGCAGCCCGCTGGCGCAGGCGCGGCCGGACCTGGCCAACGTGTGGTACCCGCGCCTGATCGGCTCCTCGCTGTTCACGCAGGAACGCCACCGCAAGGGCGGGCTGGTTGCCGCGCAGATCAAGCCGTCGCGCGACCTGTCGGTGGAAGCCACGTACTTCAATTCGAAGCTGGAAGCGTCGAACTACAACCGCAACTACATGACCGACATGAATGGCAGCGGTGCCATCGGCGGCAACGTGGTGCCCGATTCGTACACGGTGCGCAACGGCACGCTGACCTCGGTCAACTACAGCAACAAGGGCACCGCCGCCGCGCCGTTGCGCTACGGCATCGTCGACGACATCGTGCGCGAAGGCGCCTATGCGAAATCCGAATTCCTCGACCTGAACGGCAAGTGGCGCGTCAACGATCAGTTGACCATCTCCGGCCTGATCGGCAAGACCCGCGGTACCGGTGCCACGCCGTCGCAAGGCGTCTACGAGGGCGACGTGAACAACTCAGGCGTCAGCTACCAGCTGAACGGCCTGGGTTCGCCGGCCACGGTGAAATTCCCCAGCATCGATACGTCCGTGTTCACCGGCACGGTGCTGGACTGGGTGTTCGGCTACAGCCCGGCCACCACGTCGGACGAGGAAACCTACGGCCAGATCGACGCCGCCTTCCGCCTCGAGAACGACACGTTCAGGGAAATCAAGTTCGGCCTGCGCGGCACCGACCACAAGCGCAGCAACTTCGCGATCTCGCAGGGCCCCAACTGGGCGAACACTGAACCCGGTACCGCCAATACCAACCCGGCCTGGAACGGCAACACGTACCCGGGCGATTTCGCCGCGGACCTGGGCGGCGACTTCCCGCGCAATGTGTGGGAACTGGACCCGGCCATCCTGCAGGCATGGGGTGCCGAGCACTCGAACCGCAGCACCGAGCGGATCTACTATCCGGACATGTTCAACCTGTCGGAAAAGACCAAGGCCGCCTACGTGTCGACCGAGATGGAAGGCGACGGCTGGAGCGGCAACCTGGGCGTGCGCGTGGTGCGCACCGAGGGTGAGTCGAACGGCTACCAGATCCTGCCGAACCAGCTGCCGGGCGGGAACCTGCCCGCGTTCCCGTGGGGCGGTTTCGTGCAGCAGACGCGCATCGAGAACAACCATACCGAGATCCTGCCGAGCCTGAACCTGCGCTTCGACGTGCGCAGCGATGTCGTGGCCCGCTTCGGTGCCTCGCGCACGATGACGCGGCCGGACTTCGGCGCGCTGGGCGGCACCGTGTCGCTGACCGATGAAACGCATACCGGCAACGGCGGCAACGCGGCGCTGAAACCCACGCTGTCGAACAACCTCGATGCGACCGTGCAGTGGTACTTCGCGCCGCGCGCGCTGGCATCGGTGGGCCTGTTCTACATGGACCTGCACAACTACGTGGGCTACGGCACCAGCACCGGCACCTTCATCGACAGCCGCGCATCGCAGCAGTCCGGCCAGCCGACCTTCGCCACCTACACCATCACGTCGCCGATCAACGTCGACGCGAACGTGAAGGGCATCGAGCTGGCGCTGCAACTGCCGCTGGGCGCGGGCTTCGGCGTCGACGGCAATGTCACGCTGTCCGATTCGAAGCAGGACTTCGGCAGCTGCCCGGCCACGCAGACGATGACGTCCTCCGACCCGTGCGACATGCTGGGCGCCTCGAAGACCACCGCCAACGTCGGCGCCTACTTCGAGAACGACCGGTTCAACGTGCGCATCGGCTACGCGTGGCGTTCGGCGTACCTGGCCGCCCAGGACCGCGGCACGCCGCTGTACCAGGATGCGGTGGGCCAGCTGTCGGCCTCGCTGAACTGGAACATCACGAAGAACGTCGTCCTCACCTTGAGCGGCCAGAACCTGAACGAGCCGATCCTGAAGAACTACGTGTACAACAAGGACCAGCCGGGCCGCTTCTATGCCAACGGCGCGCAGTACTACGCCGGCCTGCGGTTCAAGTATTGATTCCAGCCGCAAACATTTCCTGAAACCGGGGTCTGACCCCGGGTTAGGGAAACTTTCCGTTAACGCATCCGTTTTCGACTTCGCGCGATGACTTTTTGCCTGGAATTCCACCGGATGGATGAGAAAGCATGTGCTGCGTTGATGGTTGGGCAGCGGCCGGTGATCGTACGCGGCTGCGTCAGTCACTGGCCGGCTGTCGTGCAGGCGCGCAAGGCGCCGGAGGCGCTGTGCCGCTACCTGCTGCGCTTCGACCGGGGCACGCCGGCCGATACTGTGCTGATGCCGCCGGAGGTGCAAGGGCGGCTGTTTTATTCGCCCGACATGAAAAGCTTCAACTTCGTGCGCAGCAAGCGCACGGTGGGCGCCGTGCTGGAACAGGTGGCGCGTTATTCGCAGTTTCCGGCCGCGCCGGCGGTAGCGATGCAGAGCGCGCTGCTGGACGATGTGCTGCCCGGATTCGCAGCGGAAAACCGTGCGCCGCCGCTGGCGCAGCTGGGCCACCCGGCGGTGGCGCCGCGCCTGTGGCTGGGCAACGAAGTGATCACGCCGGCGCATTTCGACGAGTCGCACAACCTCGCCTGCGTCGTCAGCGGCCGGCGCCGCTTCACGCTGTTTCCCCCGGAGCAGGTGGCGAACCTTTACCTCGGACCGCTGGATTTCGCGCCGACGCCGACACCGATCAGCCTGGTGAGTTTCCGCGCGCCCGACTTCGGTCGCTTTCCGAAATTCCGTGAAGCGCTGGAGCACGCCATCGTCGCCGAGCTCGAACCCGGCGATGCGCTGTACATTCCGTCACTGTGGTGGCATCACGTCGAATCGATCGGCGTGCTCAATGCCATGGTCAATTACTGGTGGACCGCGCCGGCGGCGAACGGCCTGACGAAGGCCGCCGTGCTGGCGCAAGCCGTGGAGAACCGATGAAAAAATCCCTGCTCGCGACGGCGAATTTGCTGGCGCTGCCGGCGCTGCTGGCGCTGCTGGCGCTATCCGCGCCGGCCGCGCTGGCCGCGCCGCGTGTCGTCGTCAGTCCCTATAAATTCCTGCCCCTGAACCGCGCGCCGGACCATGCGATCGGCGCGCGCGATGCAACGCCCTACCTGCGCAGCAAGCCGGCGGCGCTGACGTGGGCGTTCGCCACCGGCGAATGCGGCAGCGAGACGTGGCGCGAACAAACGGGTGCCCAGGTGGCGCAGGCCAACGTGGCGGCATTTGCAAAAGCCGGTATCGATTACGTGATCTCCACCGGCGGGCAGGGCGGCGTATTCACCTGCGCCACCGATGACGGCATGGAACGCTTCCTGGCCCGCTACGACTCGCAGCACCTGGCCGGCATCGATTTCGACATCGAGGCCGGGCAGACGAAGGAACAGATCGCCTCTCTCGTGCAGCGTGCCGCCACCGCGCAGCAGAAGCGCCCGCACCTGCGCTTCTCGTTTACCGTCGCCACGCATGCGGCGTCCGATGGCAGCAGGCGCAGCCTGAATGCGCTGGGCGAGACGATCCTTGCCGCGGTGCGCGCGAGCGCCCTGCGCGACTGGACGTTCAACCTGATGGTGATGGACTACGGTCCGCCCGCGCCGGACGTGTGCGTGCTGCGCGGCGAGGTGTGCGACATGGGCAGGTCGGCCGTGCAGGCGGTGCGCAACGTGCACGTTAAATACGGTATTCCGCTTGCGCAGATCGAGGTGACGCCGATGATCGGCGTAAACGACGTGCCACGCAACGATTTCACGCTGGCCGATGCGCGCATGCTGGGCGCGGCCGTGAAGGACATGGGCCTGGCGGGACTGCACTGGTGGTCGCTCGACCGGGACCAGCCGTGCAAGGTGCCGGTGCAGGGCGCCAGCGACCGCTGCAGCGGGACGGATGGTGCCGCGGGCGCGTTCGATGCGGCGTTCAGGGAAGGCTTACGGGACGCGCGCTGAATGCGGCAAGGCACACCGGTGCCAGCGCCAGCAATAAAAAAAGCGGGAAGGCCATCGGCCATTCCCGCTTTCGATGCGCAGCTGATTACTGGGCAGCCTGGGCCTGGGCGTTGCCGCCGGCCGGGCGGTTCACCCACATGATCCAGTAGCGTGCCAGGTCGCCGCGGCCGTCGGCGCCGGTCACGGTCTGCAGCGTCTTGATCGCGTCGTCCTTGCGGCCGGCCAGCGCGTACGAATAGCCCAGGCGCAGCTTGGCGTCGTCGGCGTTCTGCAGGCCGCCCTTGGTGATGCCTTCCTGGATCAGGGCGATGCCCTTGTCGTGCTGGCCCAGCGTCACGTACGCGTAGCCCAGGTTGATCAGGCCGGTACCGTTCTTCGACTTGCGGGCCGAGGCTTCGCCGGTGCCGATGTTCTTCGTGTCGTCGGCGGCCTGCTTGTCGGCCTGTGCGCGCAGCTTCTTGTGCTCTGCCGCCTTGGTGCCCGTACCCAGCACGCCGTTCGAGAAGCCGGCGTCCAGCGCCTGCTTGGCTTCGATCGGCTGGCCGGCCAGCAGCGCCAGTTCGGCCAGTGCCGTGTACTCTTCGGCGGCCATCTTCGACACGGCCACTTTCTCGAGGCGCAGCACATCCAGCGCGAAACGGTTCGAGTAGCTGGCCTTGCCCTGCGTGCGGCTCAGCAGGTCGAGCCAGTAATCGTCGTTCGGGTAGTAGCGCACCAGGTTTTCCAGCGCCACCAGGTAAGTGGCCTGGTCCTTGGTCTTTGCACCCGAGTTGGCCAGCAGCTGCAGTTCTTCCAGCTTCGGCGTGGTGCCGGCCTTCTGGTGCGCGTCGAGGTCCTTCAGCAGCTCGGTCTTCGCGGTGGCGAAGTCGTTGTTGAAGTAATGGGCGCGGATGATGTACGGGCGCACCTTGGTGTCGCCGGTTTCGGTCTGGTAGCGGTTGAACCAGGTGATCGCTTTCGCGTAATCCTTGTTATTGTAGTACTGGGTCGCCAGCGCCTGCACGAAGTCGCGCTGCTCGGTCGGCTGCAGCTTGCCGGAATTGATCACGGCTTCCAGCGCGGTCGTCAGCGCGGCGGTGTCGTTGGTGGCCGAGGCCACCGAGATGCGCATGCGGTTCAGCACGAAGTCTTCGTATACAGTGCGGTTCGGCAGCGCTTCGGCCTGGGTCAGGCGGTTCTTCACTTCGTCGTAATTCTTGGCATCCATCAGCGGCTTGATCTGGGCCGGATCGACCAGCTTGAAGATCTCAGGACGCACGGTGTCCTTCGGTGCCTCGGCCGGGGCTGCCGGCTTGTCTTGGGCGAATGCCGCCGCTGGCAGCGCGAAAACGGCGTTCAGGCCGATGGCAGCCAGCAGGAGGCTGATGCGGGCGAGACGGAACTGGGGCATGATGAAAAAATCCTTCAATCAAGGGACAAACACTTATTGTCCCATAAATTTTAATAACGATAGGGTTTCAATTAACGCAACTGCGGCGACGCGTAAAGATACTACCAAAGGCTTGCGGACGCCATTGGTACCGCAATCAAATCGCCCGCGCCATCATTGCGCCGCCGCTTCCCGCGCCTGTCCGTCCGGCTGCTCGGCGTCGTTCGCCACCCGCGATTCCATCGGAATGAACTGCGACAGCACGGCCACGGGGATGGCCGCCACCAGTACCCACACGAAGAATTGCTGGTAGCCCAGCGCGGCCTGGATATCGCCGCTGATCCACTTGAACAGCACGAAGCCCAGCTGCATGATGCCGGTCGAGAAAGCGTAATGGGCGGTCGTGTACTTGCCCGGAGCGACCACCTGCATCATGTACAGGATGATGCCGACGAAGCCGAAGCCGTAGCCGAACATCTCGGCCGACAGCGCGGCGCCGATGATCACCAGGTCGTGCGGATGCCAGGTCGACAGGTACCAGAACACTAGGTTCGGCAGGTTCACCGCCAGGATCAGCGGCAGGATGGCGCGGCGCAGCCCGAGCCAGGAAGTGAAATAGCCGCCGGCGATGGAGCCGACGATGAACGCCACCGTGCCCGAGGTGCCGTAGACGATGCCCACTTCCGCGGTGGACAGGCCCAGGCCGCCCTTGTCGATCGCATCGCGCAGGAACAGCGGGCCGATCGTCTGCACCTGCGCTTCACCGGCGCGGAAAAGGATGATGAACAGGATCGACACCCAGATGCCCGGCTTTTTCAGGTAGTCGATGATGACTTCCTTCAGCGTGCGGGCGATGCCGGCGGCCGTGCGGTCGCTGCCGCCGGTGTTGGCGGCCGTGGGCAGCGACCAGGCGTGGTACAGGCCCAGCGACACCATCGTGGCGGCCAGGATGAGGAAGATGATCGTCCATGCGTTCGTCACGCCCTGCGTCTTTTCCAGCTGGCCGGCCAGGATCACCAGGCCGCCCAGCGAAATGAAGCGCCCGGCGTTGAAGAAGGTGCCGGTCCAGCCGGCATACTGGGCCTGCTGCTTCTTGCTGAGACTGGCGATGTACAGGCCGTCGCAGGCAATGTCGTGCGTCGCCGAGCTGATCGCGACCAGTCCCAGCATCGCCACGCTGGCCGCCAGCCATATCGGCAGGTGCAGTGCCAGCGCCACCAGGCCGAGGCAGGCGCCGCCCAGCAGCTGGAAGGTGACCACCACCGCCTTCTTGCTGGGCGCCAGTTCCAGGAACGGGCTCCACAACGGCTTGAAGACCCAGGCCGCGCCGATATAGGCCGTCCAGTGGGCGATATCCTCGTTCGCCACGCCCATGCTCTTGAACATGAGCCCCGCGATCAGCGCCACGGCGAAATAGGGCAGGCCCTGGGCAAAGTACAGCGAGGGCACCCAGAACGGCGGATTGCGCCCAGGGCTTCCTGCCTGCGTGGCTGCCAGAGCGGCTGCCGGGTTGACTCCATTGGCGGCGTTCGGCATCGTCTGTCCCGTGGTCGTGGTCGTAGTCGTAGTCGTGATGATTAAGCGAAGCCCAGCACCGGGCATTTGCCGGCCGCTTCCAGGTCGCCGGCCAGCCAGGCGCCGACGGCTTCCAGCGCCGGCGCGGCGAAGCCGTAGGTCATCAGGGCGGGCGCATCGATGTCGAGCGCCTGGTAGGGATTCCACAGCGCCACGTGCAGGTCGGGGCGCCAGGTGGCGCGTGCATGCGGCCCGTAGCGCAGGCGCGAGGTGGAGGCCAGGATGGTATAGCGGCCATCGTCCGGCAGCGCGGACCAGTCGAAGCTTTCGGCATCGGCGAACGTCACCAGGTCCACGTCATGCAGCCGGCGCAGCATGTCGGCGATCCTGGCCGCCGGTACGCCGGCTTCCGAGACGCCGTCGCTGACGACGTCCTGCCGCGCCACCAGCCGCACCCTGGCGCCGGGCGCGGGGCGTTGCGGGTTGCCGCGGCTGGTCAGCGCGCGGCGCCAGCCTTCGGCCATCACGGCGCGGTCGGCGGCGTCCTCGGTGTAGTCGCGCGGCACGACCGGGTACTTGTTCGCCAGCGCGGCCAGCCGGGCCAGGCTTTCGTCGACCCGGGCGCGCGGGACGGTGCCGTCGGCGATGGCCTGCGCGATGGCGTCCAGCGTCTCGTCCTGCGTTTCCGGAGTGCCGAGCGCCATCACCATGTCGGCGCCGGCGGCCAGCGCACGCACCGCCGCGTTGCCCACGCCGTAGCGGCCGGCGATCGCATGCATGTCCATGCCGTCGGTGATGATCACGCCGCCGTAGTTCCACTCGCGGCGCAGGATGCCGTCCAGGATCGCCGGCGACATCGTGGCCGGGTTGTCGGCGTCGATGGCGGGGTAGACGATGTGCGCCGTCATCACGGCCGGGGCCTCCGGCGCGGCGGTGCGGAACGGCGCGAACTCGAACGCTTCCAGTTCGTCGCGCGGCTTGTCGACGGTGGGCAGGTCGCGGTGCGAGTCCACGCTGGTGTCGCCGTGGCCGGGGAAGTGCTTGACGCAGCAGGCCACGCCTTCCGCCTCGCTGCCGGCCATCCACGCCATCGCCAGCTCGGCTGCGCGTTGCGGATCGGCGCCGAACGAGCGCTCGGCGATCACCGGGTTGTGCGGATTGTTGTTCAGGTCCAGCACCGGCGCGAAGTTCCAGTTGAAGCCCAGCGCCTTCACGGCACGCGCCACGGCGGCGCCGGTGCGCTGCGCGAGACCGGTATCGTCCGCGGCGCCCAGGCCCATTGCCGCCGGCGGTGCCGGCACCCAGGTCGAGCGCACTACCGCGCCGCCTTCCTGGTCGATCGCGATCAGCGCTTCGGGGCCGAGCACGGCGCGCAGGTCGGCCGTCAGCTTCGACAGCTGCGCCGCATCGGTCATGTTGCCGCGGAACAGGCATACGGCGCGGATGCCGTTCTCCTTCAGGAACGCCGCCGTGGCGGCATCCAGTTCGGTGCCGGGGAAGCGGATCATGATCAGCTGGCCCGCCAGCTTGCGCAGTGCGTTCGGTTGTTGGTTCATTGTTCGTTCGTGACCGATGGGGAAACGTTGAAGGAAAGGGCTGCCGCGATCGTGCGGTGCATCGACCGCAGGATCACCGCTTGCGGGCAACTGCCCGGCCGCGGCGGCGCCGGGCGCGGTACTGTCCGGCCCGGCCGGCTCGGCTTGATCAGCTGGCTCAGTTGGTCCTTGTGACCTTGGACAGGTGCCTTGGCTTGTCCGGATCGAGCCCGCGCGCGGCCGACAGCTGCGCCGCCATCACGTAGAGCGCCTGGATCGCCACGATCGGGTCGAGGTCCGGCGTGGCGGCCACCGGCAGCGTGAGGTCGCGCCCACCCACGTCGCCCGGCGCGGCCAGCAGCACGCGCGCGCCGCGGCCGCGCATGTCGTCGGCCAGGGCCAGCAGGCCGGCCTGTGTCGGGCCGCGCGTGGCGAAGATCAGCAGCGGATAGCCTTCCTCGATCAGCGCCATCGGGCCATGCTTGATCTCGGCCCCGGAGAATGCCTCGGCCTGCAGCGCCGAGGTTTCCTTGAACTTCAGCGACGCTTCCAGCGCGACGGGGAAGCTGATGCCGCGGCCCACGACCATGATGTTGCGGGCCGGCGCCAGCACGTCCACCGCCTGCTGCCAGTCGGCCTGCGCGGCCACCCGCAGCGCTTCCGGCAGCGCCGCCAGGCCATCCTTCAGCTCGGGGTCGTTCTGCCAGTTCGCCACCAGCCGCGCGCCGGCCACCAGCGAGGTGATGAAGCTCTTCGTGGCCGCCACGCTCTGCTCCTTGCCGGCGCGCAGCGGCATCGCCCACTCGGCGGCCTGCGCCAGCGGCGAATCGATGTCGTTGACCAGTGCCACCGTGGTGGCGCCGCCGTCGCGGAAGTAGCGGATCGGCTCGACCACGTCCGGGCTCTGGCCCGATTGCGAGACGGCGATCGTCAGCGTGTCGCGCGTGGTCAAAGGCGACTTGTGCAGCGTGATGAGCGACATCGGCAGCGAGGCCACCACGTGGCCCAGGCGCGCCATGATCAGGTAGGCGATGTAGTTCGACGCGTGGTCCGAGCTGCCGCGCGCCACGGTGAGCGCGGTGGAGAACGGCGTGCCGGCGAGCCGGCGGCCCAGTTCCCCATAGCGGTCGGTATCGTGCGCCAGCTGCCCGGCCACGCAGTCGGCCGCGGAAAGGGCTTCCTTAAGCATCATTGAGGTCAACGCATTCTCCTTCGATATAGACGGCTTTCAGTTTCAGGTCGCGGTCGAGTACCACGATGTCGGCCCAGGCGCCGGCAGCCAGGCGGCCGCGCTCTTCCAGGCCCAGGTAATCGGCGGCGTGCGTCGACACGCGGGCCGACGCGTCGGCCAGGTCGAGGCCCAGGCCGACCAGGTTGCGCAGCGCCTGGTCCAGCGTCAGCGTGCTGCCGGCCAGCGTGCCGTCCGGCAGCCGCACGCCGCCCATGCACTTGTGCACGGTATGCCGGCCCAGCATGTATTCGCCGTCCGGCATGCCGGTGGCGGAGGTCGAATCGGTCACGCAGTACAGCCGCGGAATCGCGCGCAGCGCGGTCTTGATGGCGCCCGGATGCACGTGCAGCAGGTCGGGAATCAGCTCGGCGAACTGCGCATGCGCCAGCGCGGCGCCGACCATGCCGGGCTCGCGGTGGTGCAGGGGGCTCATGGCATTGAACAGGTGCGTGAAGCCGGCCGCGCCGTGCTCGAGGGCGGCCACGCCGTCTTCATAGGAACCCAGCGTGTGGCCGATCTGCACGCGCATGCCTTCGTCGGCCAGTTCGCGCACCAGCGCCAGGTGGCCGGCGATTTCCGGCGCCACCGTGATCACGCGCAGCGGCGCCAGCGTTTCCAGCCGCTGGACTTCGGCCAGCGTGGCGGCGCGCGCGAAGTTCGGCTGCGCGCCCAGCTTGCCGGAATTGATGTACGGGCCTTCCAGGTGCGCGCCCAGCACGCGCGCCTCGCCCTTGCCGCGCTGGCGCACCGCCTTGCCGATCGCGGCCAGTGCCAAGTCGATGTCTTCCGGCGGCGCCGTCATCGTCGTGGCCAGGATGCTGGTGGTGCCGTGGCGGGCGTGCATGGCGGCGATCGTGTGCACGGCGTCGCCGCCTTCCATCACGTCGCGGCCAGCGCCGCCGTGCACATGCAGGTCGATGAAGCCGGGCAGGATGTAGTCGTCGCCGTTCAGCGCCGGATCGGCGGCGGCGCCGTCGATGCCGGCCACCCGGTCGGTGAAGGAAATGGTGCCGGCGATCCAGCCGCCGGCGCTCAAGATATTGCCGTTGATACTGTTTGGTTTATTGGCATCGTTCATCGACGCGACTCCGCAACGAATTCGTAATAATCACTGCGGCACCACGAGTGGGTCAGTTCCACCGCGGCGCCGCTTTCCAGGTAGCTCACGCGCGTGATGTGCAGCATGGCCGTGCCAGGCGCGATATCGGCCAGTCGCGCCTGTTCGGCATTGGCGTTGATCGCGCGGATGTGCTGCAGCGCCCGCATCGGCACCGTGCCATGCGCTTCCAGGTAGCCGTACAGCGAATCGGTGACGTGCTGCGGATCGGGAATGAAGGCGGCGGGAATGGTCGACGTCTCGATCGCCATGACCACGTCATCGGCGGTGCGCAGCCGTTTCAGGCGCGCCACGGGCACATTGGGGGAGAGGCCGAGCGACAGCACCTCGAGCGGTGCGGCGATGCCGATCTCGCGCTGCAGCCAGCGCGAACCGGCCGTGAAACCGCGCTGGCGCAATTCTTCCGAGAAGCTCGTCAGGCGCGACAGCGGCTGTTCGAGCTTCGGCGTGATGTAGGTGCCGGAGCCGCGCCGGCGCGTCAGCATGCCGCGGTCGCACAGCAGGTCGATCGCCTTGCGCGCCGTGACCCGTGAAATGCTCAGCGCGTCGGACAGCACGCGCTCGGAGGGCAGCGCCTCGTTGGCGCGCCAGTCGCCGCCGGCGATGCCGTCGGACAGGCGGTTGGCCACCTGCATGTACAGCGGTGTATCGCTGGCGGCGTCGGGATGGAAATCGCGCAGTCGGGCCGGCATGGTTCACTCCTTCGCGGGGGAAATGGCGAGTTGTCGCCGGATCAGTTGCAATGCGCCGGCGGCCGAATCGCCGTTGGCCGGCACGATGCGCGCCAGCAGTTCGCCCGGCAGGAACTCGCGCATCGCTTCGGCCAGGCCGCCGCACAGCGCGATCGGCAGCTTGCCGGCGGTATCGAGCGCGCCGGCGATCAATCCCACCTGGTTGCCCGCTTCGATCATGATCGCGCGCGCCGTGTCGTCCCCGGCCGCGTGTTCCAGCACGATGCGGGCAAGTTGCGCGTAGCGTGTCTGCGTCGCGCTGGCGAGCCACGCCTGGATCGCATCCCTGGCGCCGCCGCAGGCCGCAGCGACGGCATCGGCGAACGGGCTGCTGGCGGCGCGGCCGTCGATCACGTGCTGGACGTGATTCACGGCGCGCATGCCGATCCAGGCGCCGCCCGCTTCGTCGCCGGACGGGAAGCCCCAGCCGCCCACTTCGCGCCGCGAGCCGTCCTCGCACAGGGCTTCGCCGACACTGCCGGTGCCGAGGGCGATGATGGCCCCGGGCCGGCCTTCATGGGCGCCGAGCACCGTGGTGTAGGCATCGGTTTCCAGCGCCACCGCCGCGTAGCCGGGATTGGCGCCGATGAAGTCCGCCGCCCAGCCCTTGTTATGGACGCCGGCCAGCCCGAGCCCGATGGCAATGCGCTCGCGTTCGGGAGTGCCGGTGCCGGCTGCCGCAAAGGCCGCGGCGGCTGCCTGCTCGACCGCGTTCCAGGCATTGGGGATGCCGTGCAGCAGGGCCGACGGGCCGCTGGCCCCTTCGCCCAGTAACGTGCCGTCGGGCAGTGCGAGGCGCACCCGGGTGCCGGTGCCGCCGCCGTCGACGCCGATCAGATAATCGATCATAGGAGGTGGTGTGTGAAGAGTCGGAGGTGACTATAGGGTGGGCTATCCGGCTTGTCAACAGGTATTTAACTGGTATTGTCTTGTTGCGTTATCGCGCCCGTTCCAGCCTCCGATATTTCCATGCAATGCCTTGTTTTTAAACGATAAAACGGTATTTAAGAATGGTATGGTATTTGGTATGTGAGGATACCGGTCCGGCTAATACCAAAAGCAAAAACCCGGCACGCGGCCGGGTTTGCCCGGCGTGGCCGGGAATGGTTCGGGAAGAAGGTCAGCGCGCTTCGTGCGTACCCTCGCGGTCGATCGTCACCAGGCGGTCCGTGCCGTTCCTGCCATGCGTCTCGACCTTGCCGCGCACGTTGATGACGGCATTGCCGGGGCCGCGCACGGAGACCTGGGCCTGGTCGGCCTGCAAGTCCCTGCCATCGATGCTGCCGGAGCCGGAAAGCTGGGCGGACAGCCGCGCGGTGCGGCCCTGCAGGTGAGCGCCGCCGGGACCGGCCAGCGTCAGGCGCACGCTTTTCGCATCCATCGCGGAGCGCAGTTCGCCCGAGCCGCGCAGCTCGGCATCCAGCGAGTCGGTCACGCGTTGCAAGGCGATGTCGCCGGGGCCATTGCCGCGCACCACGGCGCGGCCCACGCTCAGCGCTTCGCCGTCGAAGTCGCCCGAGCCGCTGACCGATGCTTCGAGCGTGCCGGTGGTGCCGCTCAGCTTCATGTTGCCGGGACCGTCCAGTTCCACGCGCAGGCTTTGCGTTTGCAGGCCGCGCGCCTCCAGGTCGCCGGAACCGCGTACCCGCGCTTCCATCTTGCGGATGGTGCCGGCAACGCAGGCGCTGCCCGGGCCCGACAGGTTCGTGCTGGCGCTTTCCACCGCCAGCGAGCACGCATCCAGATCACCCGAGCCGGCCAGGGTGGCGTGGATTTCGCGGCTGCGGCCCCGCAGCGCGACCGACCCTGGGCCCGTCAGCGTGGTGCTGACCTTGTCCGCGGCGATGTCGTCGACGTCCAGGTCGCCCGAGCCGGTCACGTCGGCCGCCAGTTCGCGCGAGATGCCGGCCGCCTCCACGTCGCCGGGGCCGCTCATCTTCAGCCGCAGCGTGGCGGCGCGCAGGCTGCGCAGGTCGATGTCGCCGCTGCCGCTGCCGGCGACGGACAGTTCGCGCACGCTGCCGTTCGCGTGCAGGTCGCCGGGGCCGGTGACAGCCAGCTGCAGCGTGTCGCCGCGCGCGCGGTCGAGCCGCACGTCGCCGCTGCCGCCGCTGCGCAGGCTTTTCAGTTGCGGCGCGCCGATCGTCACCATCACCGGTTCGCTGCGCTTGCCAAAGCTGAAGTGCCAGCCGTTGCGGTTCTTGCGGCGTACCACGAGCGTATCGCGCTCGACGAACGTCTCGATCTGCGCAAGTTCGTCGGCAGGGCCGGACAGGCGCAGCGCGCGCGGCGCTTCGGCATCCACCTGCACGTCGAACGGTCCGGAGAGATCGATCGCGCTGAACGCGCCGATGTTGCGGGTTTCAGTGGCCCGGGCCTGGCTGGGGCTGTCCGCCGCGGCCGCCGTGCCCATAGGTACGTGGACGGCCAGGATGAGGAAAGCAAGCGAAGGGAAATGTCGGATCATGATGTCGGCCTCATTTTTGGAAGCATGACGATATGCCAACGGCAGGCCCGCCGCGAGCGCGACGGGATGGACTGGTGAAAACGCGGTGCCGGCCGCAGAATGGGACGATGGGCGGTTCCGGAAGTTCAGCCGAAATGCTCTTCCCTGCGGCTGATGCGCAGGAAGATCAGCAGCAATCCGACCAGCAGCATCGGCGCCATGCGCGGTTCGGGAATGGTGGGCGGCACATCGACCCGGGCCGGCACGATGGGCGCGGCGGCCATGGTGGCCATGGTGGGCATGGTGGGCGCGGTGGGCACAACGGGCGTGACGGGGGCGCCGGTGATGGCGAACGACGCCGTGACCGGCACGGTATCGGCGTGCTGCACCAGCGGGCGGTCGACCGCCCAGGGCACACCGTCGCGGTACTGTCCGGACAGCGCTTCGCCCGTGAAATACCACGCTTGCGTCACATCTTGCAGGTCCGCCATGTGCCAGGTAGCGAAAACAGTTACGGGTTCGGGCGCCGCGTGGACGGTGGCGGTGCCGAGTGCGGCAACGGCTGAGAAAGCGATCGCACAAAGGATTTTCATTATGGTTCCGTCCAGCTTGAGCCACGCTATTAAAGCACAGCCAGGGACCCGCCGGCGACATTCGTAGCGAAATGATAACGATTCCCTGAAACCATGCGGTGTGAATACCGGGCATTGCGAGGAGGTGTCATAATGCATGTCGGAGGATTTTCGCAAAATGATCAAGTATCTGGGCACCAAAAAAACCGATCAGGGCGGGACGGTCTATGTCTTCCTCATCAATGGCCAGGAAAAGCATGTGAACGAAGGCGCGCTGAAGCAGTACCCGGGTTGCTACGAAGCGCTGCCGGAATCGGCCAAGGCCAGGATCGCCGCCAACCGCAAATGGCTGCAGAGTTTGTAGGCACCAGGGGCGGGGCTGCCGCTGTGCCTGCCCTGAGTCTGGCCCTGGCTTTGCTGGTTGCGCCACCGCTGCAGGCAAAGGTGCCCAGCCATTTCGGCGTGGTCATGGGCAATGGCCTGCTGTGCCGCGACCAGACTTCGAACCGTTACTATTTCGACTACATGGTGCGCTGGTTCGGCCAGCCATACAAGCGCGAGGGTGGCGCCTACTGGTTTCGCACGCCCGAGGCCCGGCTGTGGGGCTTTCCGGTGCGGGAAGTGATCGTCAGCGACGAAACCTTCCCCTATCGCTTCATCGGCGCAGTGGCCGATACCACGCCGGAAAAGCTGGCCGCGGCGATCACGCAGCGCGATGGCCTGCGCTATGCGAAAATCGCGGGCACCGCGACACCGGTGCGGGAAACCTCCACCGGCGGGCGCATTGCCTACGCGGACCGCCGCAGCAAGATCTATTGCGCCAAGTTCAAACCGCTGCCGCCCGCGCTGCGCTGACCGATCATTCATGTACACGCGATTCTTCAACCTGACCCGCAGCCCGTTTTCCATCGCACCCGATCCGCGCTACCTGTACATGAGCGAGCGCCATCGCGAGGCGCTGGCGCATCTGCTGTATGGCGTCGGCAGCGGCGGCGGATTCGTGCTGCTGACGGGCGAGATCGGCGCCGGCAAGACTACCGTGTGCCGCTGTTTCATCGAACAGGTGCCGGCCGATTGCCAGCTGGCCTACATCTTCAACCCGAAGCTGTCGGTCGAGGAACTGCTGCAGTCGGTATGCGACGAATTCCGCATCGTGCTGCCGGCAGGCGCCGCCACCGTCAAGCATTATGTGGATGCGATCAACCGGCATCTGCTGGACAGCCACGCGCGCGGCGCCAACAATGTGCTCGTCATCGACGAGGCGCAGAACCTGTCGGCCGCCGTGCTGGAGCAGTTGCGGCTGCTGACGAACCTCGAGACGAGCGAACGCAAGCTGCTGCAGATCATCCTGATCGGCCAGCCCGAGCTGCGCGCGATGCTGGCGCGGCCGGAACTGGAGCAGCTGGCGCAGCGCGTGATCGCGCGCTATCACCTGGGTTCCCTGAGTGCCGCCGAGACGGGGCAATATATCGCCCACCGGCTGGCGGTGGCGGGGCAGGCCGGGCCATCGCCATTCCCGGCCGATACGATGGCTCTGATCCACGCGCTGACACATGGCGTGCCGCGGCGCATCAACCTGCTGTGCGACCGCGCGCTGCTCGGCGCCTATGTCGAAAACAGGGCGCAGGTCACGCGCACGATCGTGCGCCGCGCCGCGCGGGAGGTGTTCGGCGCGGCCTTGCCACGCCAGCGCCAGCGCTGGCCGCTGGTGGCCGGCGGCGTGCTGGCAGGCGCGGTACTGACCGCCGCCGCCGCATGGCAGCTGGTGCCGCGCCACGCCGCGCCAGCCATGCCGGCGGCCACCCAGGCGCCTGCGCCGGCGGCTGCGCAGGCAGGCACCGTGCGCGATGCAGGCAGCGAGGCGACACTGCGCCGCCTGGCTGCGCTGTGGGGCGTGGCATTGAAGGAAGGCGCCGGCGACGTCTGCACCGAAGCGCCGCGCCACAACCTGCGCTGCCTGGCCACGCGCGGCGGTCTGGACGACCTGCGCCTGCTGGACCGCCCGGCGATGCTGGCGTTGAACGACGATCCGGTCACGCCGACATACGCCTTGCTGGTCGCGCTCGGAGAGAGCGGCGCCACGCTCGATATCGGCGGCCGGCGCCAGGCCGTCACGCGGGCGGCCCTGGATAACCGCTACGACGGTGCCTTCACCACGTTCTGGCGCGCGCCATCGGGCTGGCGCGAACAGGTGGCGGCCGGCGACCGCGGCCCCGAGGTGGACTGGCTGGCGCGGCGGCTGGCCCAGCAGGCCGGGGCCACGCGGCCGGAGGACGGTGCGCCGCTCGATGGGGAAACCCTGCGCCGGCTGCGCGCCTTCCAGGCTGCCCAGCAACTGAAGGCGGACGGCGTGGCCGGCCCGAAAACATTCATCAGGCTGAGCGCGATCAGCGATGCCAGCATACCGAACCCGGAACCCCGGCTGGCCCTGGCGGCCGGGGGAAAGTGACATGTCCTATATTCTCGAAGCGTTGAAGAAGGCACAGGCCGAGCGGCAACTGGGGGAAACACCGGGCATCCATGCGCCGGTGCCCGAGACGCCGGCCCGTACGGGGGCGCCGCTGCGCAAGCCGTTCGTCGCGGTCGTGGCGGCGATGGCGGCCGTCATCGCCGGGCTGGCGGTCGTGGTGTGGCGGCAGGCGGCAACGCCGGTGCAGGCCGTGCCGGTGGCGCAAGCGCAGGTGCGTGCGCCTGCTCCCGCGGTTGCCCCTGCAGTCGCCCCTGCGGTTGCCCCTGAGGCCGGCATCCCGGCACCGGCCATGCCTGCCGCGACGCAGCCGGCGCCCGCGGTGGTCAATCGAAGCGCTCCGGAGCCTGCCGCGCAGGCTGCAAAGGAGCCGCCTTCGGTGCCGGCCATGCAGTCGGTACAAAAAACGCCACCGGCGCCGGCCCCTGTCATGCACGACAAGGCGCCGCCGATGGCCGCCGCCGTACCGAAGTCCGACGAAGCGCCCCGCGAGGAGGCGGTGCAGGCCCTGCGCGACCTGCCCGAGCCGATCCGCCGCGCGATTCCGCCGGTGGCGATGAGCGGCTACATGTATTCGCCGAATCCGGCCGACCGGCTGGTGCTGATCGACAAGGTGTTGCGCCGCGAAGGCGACGAAGTGGCACCCGGCCTGGTACTGGAACGGCTGGAACCGAAGGGGGCCGTGTTCGCGTACCGGGGCTATCGCTACCGCATCCCGTACTGAGGCGATCGAAACCGGGCTGGATGAAGCGAGCACCGTTGCACTGGGGGGCGCACGATTGGTTCCGTCATCGTGCCGTCATCTTGGATTGCCATACTTGCCTTATCGACAACTCCACGGGATGACCCATGAAGCTTTCCATTCTGCATGCATTGCCCCTGCTGGCTGCCGCCGCCCCGGTGCGTGCGGCTTACCTCCCTGACAGTGCCGCCGCCGAACCAGGCGTGCTTGTCGTCGTGCTGGCCTGCGTCGGGCTGCTTTGCCTGATGAGCAAGGGCGGCGGCGACGGCCCGTTCCGGCCCGACCAGTAATAGCCGGCACGCCGGCCGCGCGGATTGGTCGTCCATGCCGGCCGCGCGGATTGCTCCTCCATGCCGGCCGCATGGGGCGCTTCTATATAATGCATCCATTCTTACAGGAGCAGGAATGGAGCATCCACCAGCCGCCGCGGCACCGGTGATCGGCATCGTCGGCCGGTCGGGCAGCGGCAAGACCACCTTGCTGGAATACCTCGTCGGCCGGTTGGCCGAGAGTGGCCGCAAGGTCAACATCATCAAGCACAGCCATCACGACCTCGAGCTGGAACCGCCCGGCAAGGACAGCGCCCGGCTGCGGCGCGCGGGCGCGGCCGAAGTCATGGTAGCGTCGCCCTACCGTTTCGCGATCGTGCGCGAATTGCGCGGCGCACCCGAACCGGGCCTGGACGAACAGCTTGCCCGGCTGGCGCCGGCCGACCTGACGCTGGTGGAAGGCTTCAAGTCCTTCCCGATCGACAAGCTGGAAATCCACCGGGGCATTGGCGACAAGGGGCCGCTGTATCCGGACGACACGCACATCGTCGCCGTGGCATCCACGCTGCCACGGCCAGCCGACCTGGCGCAGCACATCGACTGGCTCGACCTGGACGATCGCGAAGCCGTCCTGGCATGGCTGTTGAAAAGAATGGTGCAGTGACGCAATAAGCCTCGGCCACGGCCTCAAGTTCGTCGCAACTCTTCCGTAAACAAGGGATATGCGGAAAAGTTCAGCCTCACCGCGAGGCGGCACAGTGGAGGAAACATGGACGCGATGAGCATTGCCCGGTTGTCGACGACAATCGCCGAGACCGGTATCAAGCAGGACGTCAGCATGGCGGTATTGAAAAAGGCCATGGATGTGCAGGCTTCGTCCGCGGCTGCGCTGATCGGTGCGCTGCCGGCGGCGCCGAGCGCGCCCAATCTTCCGCCCCACCTGGGCAACCGGATCAATACCACGGCTTGAGCGCGCCCCCGAGCGCGCTGACCCGCTGCTCGTCGTGGGCAGCGGGTTTTTTTATTGCCAAAAAACGGGGTCAGACCCCAGTTTTTGGAAACTTTTCGTTAGAATCGGCGGATTCGACTGATTGGAGACACGATGAACAAGGCAGCAATGATTGCCGCGGCACTGGCGGCCACGTGCGCGGCGGGCGCCGCGCAGGCACAGATGGGCGGTGGGGCGGACAAGGAGAAGTGCTACGGCGTGGCGAAAGCCGGCCAGAACGATTGCGCGTCGTCCGACGGTGCGCACGGCTGCGCCTCGATGGCGCGTACCGACAACGCGCCCACCGAATGGAAGTGGGTGGCCAAGGGCAGCTGCGAAAAACTGGGCGGCAAGACCACGCCGCCAGACCCGGCCAAGTAAGCCGATGGCCGCGCCGGCCGCTCTCGCCGGCCTTGGGCTGCGCACGCCGCACTACCGGGATTTCCTCGAAGGCCAGCCGCGCGCCGGCTGGCTCGAGGTGCATACCGAAAATTACCTGGGCGAAGGCGGGCGTGACATACAGGTACTGCAGCGCCTGCGGCGCGACTACCCCGTCAGCCTGCATGGCGTGGGCCTCGGCCTGGGCTCGGCCCACGGCTGCGATCCTGGCCACCTGGAACGCATCCGCGCGCTGGCCGGGCGCATCGAACCATTCCTTGTTTCCGAACACCTGAGCTGGGGCGCGGTGCCCGGCCGGCACCTGCACGACCTGCTGCCGCTGGCGCTGGACGATGCCACGCTCGATTTGGTGGCGGCCCGCGTGGCGCGCATGCAGGATGTGCTGAAGCGGCAGATCCTCATCGAGAACGTCTCGGCCTACGTGCGGTTCTCCGCCGATACGATGAGCGAGGCGCAGTTCCTGGCCGCGCTGGCGCGCCGCACCGGTTGCGGGCTGCTGCTCGACATCAATAATTTCTACGTCAACCAGTGCAACCACGGCGAGGACGCGCTGGCCGCGCTGGCCGCCATCGCACCGGGGCTGGTCGGCGAGTTTCACCTGGGCGGCCACCTGGTGACACCGGATGTCGTCATCGATCACCATGGCGCGGCGATCGCCGAACCCGTGTGGCGCCTGTACGAGGCGGCGCTGGCCCGTTTCGGTGCCGTACCCACGCTGGTGGAATGGGATGCCGACGTGCCGCCGCTGGAGGTGCTGCTGGCCGAAGCGGACAAGGCTTCGGCGCTGCTGGCGAAGGCCGCGGCACCCTCCGCGGCCGTGCAGTTCCAGCCGCCGCCGGCCCGGGAAGCAGGGACAGCGGCCGATGGCGCACCGCTCCATATCATGCAGCAGCGCTTTGCCGCCGCACTGTTATCAAACGAAGGGGAGGGCGCACTGGCAGGCGCATTGCGGCCGGCGCCGCTCGCGTCCCGGCTGGCGGTCTATCGCGGCAACCTGGCCGGCAGCTGGACCCGCGCGCTGGCGGGAGCGTTTCCCGTCATCGCGCAACTGGTCGGCGACGCGTTCCTGGCCGCCCTGGCGCGCGAGTACGGCACCGGTCACGGAGCGGCGAGCGCCGACCTGAACGAGTTCGGTGCCGGCTTTGGCGCCTTCCTCGACGGTTTCCCGCACGTGGCCGAGCTGCCTTACCTGCCCGACATGGCGCGCCTGGAATGGCTGCTGCACCGGGCATACTACGCGGCCGATGCCGAAGCGCTGGCGCCGGCCGCGCTGGCGCAGTTGTCGCCGGCGGCATTCGAGCAGTCACGGTTCGTGCCGCATCCGGCCGCCGCGGTCTTCGCATCGCGCTGGGCCGTGGTGCCGCTATGGCAAGCTCATCAGCCGAACAGCGCCGTGCCGTTCCCGGATGACATCGCACAGCCTTCGTGGGCACTGGTGCACCGGCCCGGCTGGAAGCCGGACGTGCTGGCGCTGGACGAGGGCGCGTATCGCGTGCTGGCCGCGCTGGAACAGGGCGCGCCGGTTGGCGTGGCGCTCGATGCGGCCCTGGCGGCGGATGCGGATTTCACGCTGGCGCCCCGGTTGGGGCAATGGATGGCGCATGCCGCTTTCGCGGCACTGCGCACGGAGACTGCGGGCTATCAGTGAAACGCGCGGAACAGCCGGGCTTCGCCGGTGTTGTCGTTGTGGCGGATGCTGGCTTCGTGCGTGGCGGCGATCATGCGTTCGAGCTGGGCATCTTCGATACGCTGCAACTCGTCGTTCGCGGTGGCCAGCGCCTGGACCAGTTTTTCGCGCGCCGCCCGGTAAGCGCCGTCACGCGCGCTGTCTGTGCAGTTCAGCAAATCTTCGGCGTTGTCGATCACTTGCCGCAGATCGCCGACGAGGCGATGCTGGATCGATGGCGGCGAGGCATCCGGCTGTGAATCAGGCTGTGATTCCGGCTGGACGCCCGATGGTGGATCGCGCTGCGGGTCGAACTGCGGGTTAGACTGCAGGCTCGGCCGCAAATTGGACTGCGGCGGTTCAGGGTGACGGGTGGGATCGGGATGGTCCATGCGCGCTCCGGATAGGTGGATTTCCTGCCCTAAATCCTGTCCACTATAGCCGCCGGGGTGGCACAGGGTTTGCGACAGATTAAGCCCCGCCGGAACCCGCCTGACTCCGAACGGCGATGCGCACGTCGCCGACAGTGACCACCTGGCCGGTACGGATCTTGGCGGTCTTGCGCAATTCCTGCTTGCCATCCACCCGCACGTCGCCGCTGGCCACGATCTGCTTGCCGGCGCCGCCGCTGTCGCACAAGCCGACAACCTTCAGCAGCTGGTTCAGTTCGATGAATTCCGACGTTAATTCAAAATCTACTTTTTGCATTTTATCCTCATCTTATTAGACCGGCAATTAATTATCGACTTATTAAGTTCGCCGATAAAACAATGTCCGGTCCCTGCAGCCGGGTCAGCCCCTGGCACCCGGCCGTGTCATCGCCAGCGGCACGATCCACGCTTCGAACTGTTCAGCCGTCACGAAGCCAAGCGCCAGTGCCGCTTCCTTCAGCGTGGTGCCTTCGTGCTGCGCTTTCTTGGCGATCTGGGCGGCGCGATCATACCCGATGTGGGGCGCCAGCGCCGTCACCAGCATCAGCGAGCGTTCCATTAGCTCGCCGATCCGGGCACGGTCCGGCTCGATGCCGCGGGCACAGTGTTCGTCGAAACTGCGCATGCCGTCCGCCAGCAGCCGCGCGCTTTGCAGGAAGTTGTGGGCGATCAGCGGCTTGTAGACGTTCAGCTCGAAGTTGCCGGAGGCGCCGCCGATGCCGATCGCCACATCGTTGCCGAGCACTTGCGCGCACAGCATCGTCACGGCTTCGCACTGCGTGGGATTGACCTTGCCCGGCATGATCGAGCTGCCCGGTTCGTTTTCCGGGATCGTGATTTCGCCGAGGCCCGAACGGGGACCGGAAGCCATCCAGCGCACGTCGTTGGCGATCTTGAACAGGCTCGTCGCCAGCGTCTTCAATGCACCGTGCGCCGCCACCAGCGCTTCGTGGCCGGCCAGCGCCGCGAACTTGTTATCGGCGCTCTGGAACGGCAGTTGCAAGCGCTGGGCCAGCTCGGCGGCAATGCGCGTCGCGTACTCCGGATGCGCGTTCAATCCGGTGCCGACGGCGGTACCGCCGGCGGCCAGTTGCAGCACGGCCGGCAGCGCGTGCTCCAGTGCGCGTTCGGCGTAATCGAGCTGCGCCACGTAGCCGGAGAATTCCTGGCCCAGCGTCAGCGGCGTGGCATCCTGGAGGTGGGTGCGGCCGATCTTGACGATGTCGGCGAACGCCTGGGCCTTGCCGGCCAGCGTGGCGCGCAACTGGTGCAGCGCCGGCACCACATCGCGCGCCAGGGCCACTGCGGCCGCCACGTGCATCGCGGTGGGAAAGATGTCGTTCGACGACTGGCCCTTGTTGACGTCGTCGTTCGGATGCAGCTTGCGCTCTTCGCCGCGCACGCCGCCCAGCAGTTCGGAGCCGCGATTGGCCAGTACCTCGTTCATGTTCATGTTCGACTGGGTGCCGGAGCCGGTTTGCCAGACGGACAAGGGGAATTCACCGGCATGCTTGCCTTCCAGCACCTCATCGGCGGCGCGCACGATCGCATCGGCCTTGGCGGCATCGAGCACGCCGAGGTCGACATTGACGCGGGCCGCGGCCCGTTTCACGTTGGCCAGCGCCGCGATCAGCTCGGGCGCCATTTTTTCGGTGGAGATATGGAAATGATGCAGCGAGCGCTGCGTTTGCGCCCCCCACAGCTGGTTTGCCGGCACCTCGATCGGGCCAAAACTGTCGCGTTCGGTTCTGCTGTCCATGGCGTCCTCGGGAAAAGTGATGCATCGAGTGTAACCCAGGGACGAAATTCGGTTTGAGCACTCAAAAAGTGGAAATTTCCGCCGTTAAACACTTACGTTACGGAAATTTTTGCTATCGAGATCCAATATGTCGCTCCTGCTCCGTTCTTCCCGGCTGGCCGTGCTCGCGCTGGCCGCCACCGCCGGTGCCCATGCCGCCGAGCTTGGCGATGCGTCGGTGCGTTCGCACAGTGGCCAGCCGCTGTCGGCCGACATCGAACTGACCGACCTGACAGCGCAGGAGCTTGTCGATCTGCAGGTGCGCCTGGCCCGGCCCGACGTGTTCCAGGGCGCTAACGTGAAGATGAACCCGGCGCTGGCGGGCGCGCAGATTACCGTCGCGCGGCGCGACAGCCGCCGCGTGCTGCAGGTAAGCACCAGCGCGCCGGTACAGGCGGAAATCCTGCATTTGTACTTCCAGTTCGTGTCCGGCGGAAAAGAGCGCGTGCGCAGCGTGACACTGTGGTTGTCGCCCGCGCCCCCATCCGCGCCGGCGGCCGTTGCCGCCGCGCCGATGTCACCCGCAGTACCCGCAGCACCCGCCACCGCGGCGGTTACCGCCGTGACCGCTGCCGAGCGCCCGGCCAGGTCCGCTGCGCGGCTGGTCGCCACCGTTTCGCCCGGCAAGGAAGCCACCGCGGGCGAGCGCCAGCTGCTCGGCGCCGTCGAGCGCGCGTTCGCCTCGCGCGGCGGGAAGATCGAAACGGCCGCACCTGTAAAGTCCGGGCCGGTGCCCGCCGAGCGGGATGTCCGCAAGGAAGCCTTGAAATACGCTTCCACCGCCGACGACTTCAAGCGCCAGGCAAAGCCGGCGAGGGCCGCGGTGGCGGAACGGGAGGTGGAGCCGGAGGTGGAGCCGAAAGCGGACCGCAACGCGGAAGCGCAGAAAAAAGCGCCGCAGCGCTCGTTCCTGCCGTCGAAGGCCGAACTGGCCGAAGCTGCGCGGGCGACCAGGGCCAGCGTGGAGGCCGGTTCGCGGCCAGCAGCGCCGCCGCAGATTGCAAAGGCCGTGGAAGCGCCACCCGCCGGCAACGCCGTCAAGCCTGCCGGCGGGGACGACCCGGCAATGCTGAGCAAACTCGCCGAACTGGAAGGCAAGCTGAAGTCACTGCAGGCCCAGCTGGCAATGACGAACCAGGCCGGCGCCGCACGCGTGACCGTGCCGGTGGCGGGCAATGCGGAGGCCGCGCCCGCGGCGCAGTCCGCGCAGTCCGCCGCGCAGCCTGCCGCCGCAACGGCCAGAACAGCGGATGCCGTGACGATGGCGGCAGCGGCCGCTCACCCGCCACCCGCCGCTGCACCTGTCCCGACACCGGCGCCCGCGCCGGCCTCGCCGCCGCCGGTTGCCGTCGGCACCGCGCCGCCTGTGGAACCGGGTAACGACATGGCGGCTGCCCCGGTCGAAAAACCGCAAGCCGCGCCGGAAGAAAAGAAGGAAGCCGCGCCGCCGCCGCCGGAACCCAAGAAGGAAATCAAGATCTCGCGGCCGAAACTGCTGACGTTCCTGTTCGCGGGCAGCCTGGTGCTGCTGATGATCTTTGGCGTGATCGTGCACTTCGTGCGCAAGGCCAAGTTGAAACGCAGCCCGATCGTGCGGCAGAGCTGGAGCCGCGAAGAGGACGACATCCCGGCGCGCGTCGAGCCGGGAACCACCCCTCCAGCCCAGCAGGAAAGCAAGGCGGCGTGATGTGGCAGCGCGATGCGGCAGCATGATGCGGGCCGGTGCGCTGCTCGACAATTGCCTGTAAAACAGGGTCCGTCCCGGATTCTGGCATTGCCTGAAGCGCAGGGCGACGGGGCGCCGGACTGCCATGCTTCAGGCAACAAAAAAGCGCCCCGCGGGGCGCTTTTCATTCGGGAAGGTGTTCGCCTCAGCCGTTCAGGCGGCCCATCCACGGTTCGGTCACGTCGCGGATCGCGCGGTCGTTGGCCATGATCTGTTTCAGCAGGTCGATCTTGCGCTGGCGAGCGCTGCCTTCCAGTGCCGGCATGCCGCCCAGTGCGCCCACCGATTGCACGGCGCATTGATTCTCGAGACGATCCAGCGTAGTCCAGTCGCTGACCTGGGCCGCCACGACCATTTTGCCGGTCAGGCCGGCAATGTTTTCATACATCGAGAGAACTTCGGTCGAGGTCATGGCGCGCCCACTTATGAATTCGTAATCGTGATCGGAGTACTGCTTGTCAGGATTTACGTCAGGGGCGGACGGAACTTTAGGCTTTTTTGAAAAAAAATCTGAAAATAGTTTTTGGCATTATCGATGAGGCAAGATCGCTACTTCATCATCTCGTCCAGGCCCGCGGTCAGTTCCTCGAGCGGCGGCATCTCATCCATGATGTCGGCGTCCAGGCCGAGAACATCGGCCACTTCCTGCGGGAAGCGTTCAGCCAGGCCAGCGTCTTCCAGTGCGCGGACGCGCCAGGCTGCCAAGTGGACGATGGCCGCCAGCCGGTCGACGTCGCCGCGCTCGAGCGGGGCGGGGAAGGCCGCGATGGCATCGGAGAACACGGCGGGAAATTGCCAGCGCCGGGCCAGCTCGGCACCCACGTCGGCGTACGTGAAACCCAGCGCTTCGCGTTCGACGGCCAGGCGGCGCTCGTCGAGCGGCGGCGCAATGGCATCCAGCGCCAGGGCCTTGTCCGGCATGGCCGAGTGGATCACCAGCTGCCCGATCGCGTGCATCATGCCGATCGTGAACGCCAGCTCGCCATTGTCGCGCGTTTTTTTCGCGATCCATTTGGCGGTCACGGCCGTTCCCATGCTGTGGCGCCAGAAGGCACCCAGGTCGAGCCCGGTAACGGACTTGAAGCCGTTGACGAGTCCGGAGCTGATGACGAGCGTGCGCACCGCCACGAAACCCAGCATCAGCACCGCATCCTCGACGGTACCAATGCTGCGCGACAGGTTGTAATAGGCCGAGTTTGCCAAACGCAGCAGCTTGGCGCTCAGCACCGGATCGAGCGAGACCTTGCGCGCGATGTCCTCGGTCGACGCGGAAGCCTTGTCGAAGCTGGCAACCAGTTCCTGGACGACCCTGGGCGCCGTCGGCAGCGCGGCGGGTTGGTCGAACAATTCCTCGAGTGTCATCGTATGGCCTCCAAATATGTTGCTGTAAGTGAACTATAGCGGATTTTCACTTCGCCGAGCGCTTTCTGCAAGCTACGGTTCCCAGACTTCAGCAGGCTAGCCGCGATTTCCGCAGTCTGTCGCACAATGCTCGCCCCGGAAAGCCTGCATCGCTACAGTGCAGGCTGGCGTACCACGCCAAAAAATTCGTTCACAACAGACAAGACAAGGGACTTTATGCAAGCCTTCCAAGTACTGCGCCGCCCGCCGCGGACGAGCACCCTCGCCGTGGCGCTGTGCGCCGCACTGGCCTTGACGAGCGCCCATGCGCAGCAGGCAGCACTGGCGAATGCCCAGCACGGCGAACAGAAAACCGCCGCGGTGCTGCCCGGCGACGATTTCTATACATTCGCCAACGGCCAGTGGCTGGCCGCCACCGAGATACCCGCCGATCGCAGCGGCTGGAGCGCCGCCCAGGCACTGGTGGAGGAAACCAACCAGCGTATCCTGCAACTGATCGAGGCTGCGGGGCGCCAGGCGGGGGCGGGCGATGCGAAAAAGGTCGCCGCGTATTACGGGGCGCTGATGGACGAAGCCGGCATCGAGGCACGCGGCGCGGCACCGCTGCAGCCGGTTTTGGCGCGGATCGCCGCGATCCGCGACAAGAGCGGGCTCACGCAGGCACTGGGCGCCAGCCTGCGTGCCGACGTCGATCCGCTGAATGCCACCGACTTCGCCACCGAGAACCTGTTCGGCGTGTGGATCGCCCAGGGCTTTACCGACCCGGACAATTACGTGCCCTATCTGCTGCAGGGCGGCCTCGGCATGCCGGATCGCGCGTTCTACCTGGAAGAGAACGAGCGGATGAGCCGTCTGCGCACCGCCTACCAGGCGCACATCGCAGCCATGCTGAAACTGGCAGGCTTCACGGAACCGGAAGCACGCGCCGCCCGCGTGTTCGAACTGGAGCGCAAACTGGCCCAGGTGCACGGCCTGCGTGAAGAGTCTTCGGATGTCCAGAAGGCGAACAATGCATGGACCGACAAGGACTTCGCTGCCAGGTCGCCCGGTCTCGACTGGACGGCATTCTTCCAGGCCGCCGGCCTCGGCAAGCAAAAGAAATTCATCGTGTACCACCCGCAGGCGATCGCGGGCGCCGCCGCGCTGGTGGCGGAAATGCCGCTGCAGACCTGGCAGGACTGGCTGGCGTTCCACACGGTCAACCAGCATGCCGGCGTGTTGCCGAAGGCCTTCGTCGACCAGCGCTTCGAGTTCTACGGCCGCACGCTGAGCGGTACGCCGCAACTGTCGCCGCGCTGGAAACGCAGCCTGGCGGCGCTCAACGAGGCAATGCCGGAAGCGGTGGGCAAGATGTACGTCGACACGTATTTCCCGCCAGCGGCAAAGGCCAGGGTGCAGCAGATGGTGACGAACATCGTCGACGCCTTCCACCAGCGCATCGACCGGCTCGACTGGATGGCGCCGGCCACGAAGCGCGAAGCACATGCCAAGCTGAACGTGCTGTACGTGGGCGTGGGCTATCCGGAAAAATGGACGACATACGGCGGCCTCGAGGTCAAGCCGGACGACGCCTTCGGCAATGCGTATCGTGCCGCCCAGTTCCACTACAAGCTCGAGCTCGCCAAGCTGGGCACGAAAGTCGATCCAAAGGAATGGTCGATGCCGCCCCAGCTCGTCAATGCCGTCAACATGCCGATGCAGAACGCGCTGAACTTCCCGGCCGCGATCCTGCAGCCGCCGTTCTTCGATCCGAACGGCAGCGATGCCGTCAACTACGGCGCCATCGGTTCCGTGATCGGCCACGAGATCAGCCACAGTTTCGACAATATCGGCGCGGAATTCGATTCAAAGGGCCGCTTGCGCGACTGGTGGACCAAGGCCGACCGCGAGCACTTCGCCAAGGTGTCGCAGGCGCTGGTGGCACAGTACTCGGCCTATGAGGCCTTCCCCGACCTGAAGCTCAACGGGCAGTTGACGCTGGCCGAGAACCTGGCCGATCTGGCCGGGCTGGCCGCCGCGCTGGATGCTTACCATGCTTCGCTGGGCGGCAAGGCCGGTCCGGAAGCGGATCGCCAGTTCTTCCTGGGCTACGCGCAGGCGTGGCGCACGAAGCCGCGCGAGGCATCGCTGCGCAACCAGGTCACCACCGACGAGCATGCCCCGGCACAGTGGCGCACCTACACCGTGCGCAACCTGGACGACTGGTACAAGGCATTCGACGTGCAGCCCGGCCAGAAGCTGTACCTGGCGCCGGACGCCCGCGTGCGGGTGTGGTAAGCGCGTCCTGTCGAGTGTGACGCTTAGGCGAAACTTAACCTTGACGGCTGGTAGCTGATTCTTTTTGCAATGTTAGGGAACGTACGGAGGGAAATAATGACTAATCGTATGATTTCCCTAACCACACGCACTACAGCGTGTGTTCAAAGGCAGCGGACCATCGTGGTGCGCAAGCCGCAACGCATAGAGGAGCTCGATCATGAACAGCGATCAAATCAAAGGCAAGGCAAAGGAAGTCGGCGGCAAGATTCAGGAAGAAGCCGGTGAACTGGTCGGCAGCTCGAAACAGCAGGCCAAGGGCCTGAAAAACCAGGCCGAAGGCAAGATCCAGAAGAAAGTGGGCGACGCCCGTGAAGCCGTCGAGGACGCGCTGGACGACGACGTCACCATCAACCGCGGCAACCGCCAGGGCCTGTAAGCACAGGTATCGGCCCAGTGCCGATGAAGAAGCAGCCGCCCTCGGGCGGCTGTTTTGCGTTTTGGACTTACTGAACCGTCTCCGGCTTCAGGTGCTTGCGGAAGAACGCATCGATGCCTACCTGCACATGCTTGCGCTGCTTGCGGTCCGATACGCCGTGCTTGGCGCCCGGGTAGGTCATCAGGTCGAACTGCACGCCGCGGTTGACGAGGGCGTCGATCATCTTCGTGGTGTTGGTGAACAGCACATTGTCGTCGGCCATGCCGTGGATCAGCAGGAGGTTCGATTTCAGCCCGTCGACGTGCGCGAACACGGTGCTGTCGGCATAGCCTTCCTTGTTTTCCGACGGCTTGTCCATGAAGCGTTCGGTGTAGTGCGTGTCGTACAGCGCCCAGTCGGTGACGGGCGCGCCGGACACGCCGGCGGCGATCCTGTCCGAGCCCTGGGACAGCAGGCGCAGTGCCATGAAGCCGCCGTAGCTCCAGCCGTACACGCCGATCCGCTTCGGGTCGACGAAGCTCTGCTTGCCGAGGAAGTCGATGCCGGCCAGCTGGTCTTCCACTTCCACCTTGCCCAGGTTGCGGTAGATCGCGTCCGTGAAGGCGCGCTCGCGGCGACCCGAGCCGCGGTTATCGAGGCGGAACACCACGTAGCCCTGCTGGGCCATGTACATGTCGAACGGATCGCCCCACTTGCGCGACACGTATTGCGGGCCCGGGCCGCCGTAGGTGGACAGGTACACCGGATACTTCTTCGCCGCATCGAAGCGGTAGGGCTTGATCATCGACCAGTACAGCGTCTGGCCGTCGCTGGCCTGCAGCGTGCCGTATTCCACCGGCAGGTGATCGGACTTGTACTGGTAGTACGGGTGCGACGCGTTGACCTCGTTCTTCTCCAGCCACGTCAGGATCGCGCCATCCGGTTTGCGGATCGATACCTGCGGCGGGTTGGCCGGATCGGACCAGGTGTCGACGAACAGCTGGCCATTGCGCGCGAACGTCGTGTCGTGCCAGCCGTCCGCCTGGGTCACGCGCTTTGGCTTGGCGGCATCGCGGCCGTCCAGCGAAACGGCGTAGGTCTGCTTGTCGATGATCGCGTCCTTGTTGGACGAGAAGTACACCTTGCCGGCCTGTTCATCGACGGCCAGCAGGTTGTCGATGCCCCAGTCGCCCTTGGTCAGCGCGTGCCTGACGTTGCCGTCCATGTCGAACAGATACAGGTGGTTGCGGCCGGTGCGGTGCGACGACCAGACGAAACCTTTGCCGCCGGACAGGAAGCGCAGGTCGTCGTTGATGTCGGTCCATGTCTTCGCCGTTTCGGTGACGAGCACCTTCTGCGCCAGCGTGGCGGTATCGACGGTGATCAGCTCCAGCTTCTTCTGGTCGCGCGCCTGGCGCTGGAACAGCAGTTTCTTGCTGTCCGCGGAAAAATCGGCGCGCACCAGGTAGATATCCTTCTCCGCGCCCAGGTCTACTTCCTTCGTGGCACCCGTGGCCGGATCGACGATGCGCAGTTCCACGATCGCGTTCTTGTCGCCGGCGGCCGGGTAGCGCTGCTCGATCACGTCGGTGCGGTCGGCATAGATCTCGAACCGGCGCGCCACCGGCACCTGCGCTTCGTCGTAGCGGCGGTAGGCGATGGCGGAATCGTCCGGCGCCCAGTAGTAGCCGGTGTACTGGTGCATTTCCTCCTGCGCCACGAACTCCGCTTCGCCGTTGTGCAGCGTGCCCTTGCCATCCGTCGTCAGCGCTTTTTCCTGGCCGGTGGCCAGGTCGATGACGTACAGGTTCTGGTCGCGTACGAACGACACGTACTTGCCCTTCGGCGAAATCTTCGCATCGGTCACGTTGCCCGACGCAACCAGGCGTGCCGCATCGGGCTTGGCCACCTCGATCAGGTACAGGTTGCCGGCGATCGGCACCAGCAGCCGCTTGCCGTCCGGCGACCAGCTATAGCTGATGATGCCCTTCAGCGCGGCGGTGCGCTCGCGCTCGCGGCGCGCCTTCTCGGCGTCCGACAGCTTCTCCTCGGCGACCAGCACCTTCGAGTCGACCAGCCGGCGCGTCGACTTGTCCTTCAGGTTGAACTCCCACAGGTCCATCTGGAACTGGTTGTCCGGACGGCCGCGCAGGAACGTCACCCGGGCGCCATCCGGCGATACTTTCAGCGCGCGCACGCCGTTGCCGGCAAGGGCGGGATCGCTGTGCAGGCGGTCGAGGGTAAGGCGGTCGGCGGATGCCGTGCCGGCGGCCAGCAGGGCCAGGATACTGAGAGCGGTGCGCATGAAGGTCCCGAAATGAACGATTTGTTATTGGAGAGAAATCGCAAAACGATACCAGACTCAGCGGCCTCTGGCGAGGCGCGAAAGTTCGGAATCAGCGCGCAAGCGCCGTTTTTCCTTCGGCCGCTGTCCGCCGCTGCCGGCCACCTCCGGCCGTCAGCCTGGCGCCAGCACGCGCTGGCGCGACAGCCGCTGCAGGTAGGCCGTCAGCAGCACCGCGGCGATCGTCAGGCCCAGCACCAGGCCGATCCAGAAGCCGGTGGCGGACATCGGTTCGCCCGGCGCGAAAGGCAGCCACCGCGGCGCCAGCCCCAGCACGCAGCCGACCGGCAGCGCCACGCCCCAGAACGCGATCAGCTGGATCACCATCGGCCCGCGCGTGACCTTGTAGCCGCGGATCGCGCACGATGCCGCCACCTGCGCCGCGTCGGAGAGCTGGAACAGCGCGGCGAACAGCAGCAGGTGCGCGCACATTTCCTGCACCGCCACGTCGGATGTGTAGGCGGCCGCGATCTGGTGGCGGAACAGCGCGATGAACAGCGCCGACAGCACCGCGAAGCCGGTCGACATCCACAGCCCGACGAACGAGGCGAAGCGGGCGCGCTGCGGATTGCCTTCACCCAGTGCCTGGCCGACGCGGGCGATCATGCCGATGCCGAACGACAGCGGCACCATGAAGGTGAGCGACGAAAAATTCAGCGCGATCTGGTGCGCCGACACCGTGACGACGCCGAAGCGCGCCACCAGCAGGCTGACGGCGCCGAACACGCTGACTTCGGCGAAATACGTGACGCCGATCGGCACGCCGAGCTTGAGCATGTTCCACACCTCGGGCCAGTGCGGCCATTCCCATCGGTCGAACGGGTACGAGGCGCGGTAGGCGGGGGCGATCCTGATCCACAGCACGATCGCCAGCAGGTCGAGCCAGACGACGGCGCCGGTGGCCACCGCGCAGCCCAGCGCGCCCATCTTCGGGAAGCCCAGGTTGCCGAATACCAGCAGCCAGTTGACGACGATGTTGACCGCCAGGCCGATCAGCGCGATCACCATCACTGGCTTGGTCTGGTTGATGCTGGCGCTGTAGCCGTACAGCGCGCGGTAGGCGGCGAACGGCAGCAGGCCGATGCTGATGATGTGCACGAACATCGACGCGCGCGCGTTCACTTCCGGTTCGAGCTGCAGGTGGTCGAACAGCAGCGTGGCAAGGTTGGCCGCCAGCGCGGCCACGATGCCGACACCGACCGCCTTCCACAATGCCTGCCGCACCGAGTGCGGAATCCTGTCGAACGCGCCGGCGCCCACCTGGTGCGCCACCACGGTGTTCACCGCCATCATCGTGCCGTTGACGGTGACGAGGATGATCGACCATACCGATGCGCCGAGCGACACGGCGGCCAGTTCGGCGGCGCTGGTGTGGCCCGTCATCGCCACGTCCGCCACCCCCATGCCCACCGTGGCCAGCTGGCCGATCAGGACCGGCCAGGCCAGTTGCCACAGCGCGGCGGCTTCTTTGCGGATATTGGGCAGCGTGAACGAATAGGGCATCGGTACGGTAAGAATAGGGAGGAACTTGCCATTCTACCCACAGATGGGAGAGCCATGCACTGCCCTGGTGCGTGAAGGTGGCGGCAGTGGTTTTGTTGTAACCTGATGCCGGCAGCAGACCACACCTTCAACGCGCGACAGGAGAGCCTATCGTGGAGTACAAGGATTACTACGCCGTGCTCGGCGTGCCGAAGACGGCCGATGCCGCCGGCATCAAGGCGGCCTACCGCAAGCTGGTGCGCAAGTACCATCCGGACGTCAGCAAGGAAGCGGACGCGGATGCCAGGACGAAGGAACTGAACGAAGCCTACGGAGTGCTGGGCGACCCGGAAAAGCGGGCCGCCTACGACGAACTGGGCAAGCCGCAATACCGCCAGGCCGACGGCGGGCAGTTCCGGCCGCCGCCGGACTGGGGGGCCGGCTTCGAGCCGTCCGGCGGGGTGGACAGCGATTTCTTCCAGGACCTGTTTGCCCATGTCGGCCGTGGCCGCGGCTTCCAGACTCGGGGCGACGACAGCCATGCCGTCATCGAGATCGCGCTGCAGGACGCCTACCAGGGCGCCAGCCGCACCATCGGCCTGCGCATGCCGCAGGCGGACGACAACGGCCGCGTTATCACGCGCGATCGCACGCTGGACGTGACGATCCCGAAAGGCGTGACCGAGGGCCAGCAGTTGCGCCTGGCGGGGCAGGGGCAGCCGGGCAGCGGCGGGGCGCCTGCGGGCGACCTGTATCTCGAGATCCGCTTTGCCGACGACCGCCGCTATCGCGTCGAAGGGCGCGATGTATACGAATCCGTGCCGGTGGCGCCGTGGGAGGCGGCGCTGGGCGCGGGGATCGAGGTGGCAACGCCGTCCGGCCGCGTGTCGGTGACGGTGCCGCCGGGTTCCCAGGGCGGGCGCAAACTGCGGCTGAAGGGCAGGGGCATTCCCGGCACGTCCGCCGCGCCGGCCGGCGACCTGTACCTGCTGCTGGAGATCGCGCTGCCGCCGGCCGATACGCCGCAGGCGAAGGCGCTGTACGAACAGATGGCGCGCGAATCCGGTTTCGATCCGCGCCGCGGCATGTGAAGGAGACAGCGATGGCAAGCGAACAACCGATCCGCGCCGTGCCGCTCGACGAGGCGGCGCTGACGCTCGACGAACTGGCGCGCGCCTGCGCCGTGGAGCCTGGCTGGGTGGTGCAGCGCGTGCGCACCGGCATCCTGCTGGGCGGCAGCGACTCCGCGCCGGAAGCCTGGCGCTTCACCAGCATCGACCTGGTGCGCGCGCGCAGCCTGCTGCGCATCGAGCGCGATTTCGACGCGAACGAGGAGGTGGCGGCGCTGGTGGTGGACCTGACGGAAGAGGTGAGGCGGCTGCGGCGCCAGTTGCGCGCCGCGGGCTTGGAGTAGAACGGTGACAGGCCGCCGCGGCGGCCTGTCCGATATCACGAAAGCGCTTCAGGAAAACCGGTGCCGGCACCCAAACCCGGGTGTCAGGCACCACTGCCTCATCGGCGCAGTCTCTACGTCCCGATCAACGCTGGTCCTCGGTGCCGCCCCGCGAGCCGCTGCCGCCGGACTGCTTGTTGCCCAGGTCGTCGATATCGTGACCCGGTTCGCCCGGCGAGCCCTGCATGCCGAGCTGGCGGTCGGCCTGCTCGTTATCGCTGCGGTTGTTCGGACGTGCCTGGTTGCTCCACGTATCCGCCTGGGCGTTGCCGGCCTTGTCCGACTGCTGGCTGTGGCCACGGCTGCCCATGCCCACACGTTCGCCGCCCATCGCATCGGCGGGCAACGTATCGAGGCTGTCGCGGTCGGCCGACTGGCTGCCGCCGCTGCCCAGCGTGGTCTGGCCGATCAGGTTGTCGCCGGACTGCTGGTTACCCTGGCTGGACCCCTGCATCTCGACGTTGTTGCCGCCCAGGCCGCCCCGGCCCGTCTGGCCGCTTTGCGCGCCCACATTGTGCAGATCGCCGCCCCGTTCTCCGCCCATGCCGCCCGAGTGCTGGCCACCATGGCCGCCACCCATGCCGGCGCGCGGCTTGTCGGCGGACTGTTCCATCTGCTGCGACTGGCCATTGCCCGGGCCGCCTTGCCGCTGCTGTTCCTTCATCTGCGACAGGCCGTTCCGGCCGGGGCCGCCCAGGTTGTTGTCGGATTGCTGGTTGCCCGGCCCGCCTTGCAGTTTGTCGGCCATGACGCCCGAACCGCCCGGGCTGCTCGACTGCTGGCCGCCCAGCTGCTCACTGCCGCCGGTGCCACGCTGGGCCGTGCCGGCGCCGGGGGCCGAACCGTCATCGCCATGGCTCTGCCGCGCTCCGGCACCTGCCGTGCGGTCGCTGCCGGCACCATGCCGGTCGGATTGCTGGTTGCCCTGCAAGCCGCTCTCGCCGACTTCGCCCATGCTCGAGCCGCTCTGCCGCGAACCGGACTGGCTACCGCCATCCTGCCGGGGAGCGCGTTGCAGCGCACCGTCGTCGCGGCCCGCGCTGTGCTGCGATGCCTGGCTGCCGCCGTGGGCAACCTGCTGCTGGCTGCGGCCATCGCCCACTTCTCCCGAGGTGGCGCCGGTCTGCTGGGCACCATACTGGTCGCGGTTCGATTCCTGCGGGCTGAGCTGCGTATCCTGCCGGTTGCCGACGCCGCCCTGGCCGTCGGGCGAACCGCCCAGGTAGTCGGACTGGCCCTGTGAGCTCTGCTGGTTCTGGCCGCCCTGGTTGACGCCCTGGCCGCTCTGGCCGCCCTGCGTGCCCGACGGGGTACCGCGGATGCCATCCTGTGCGCCTTCGCCGCCGATCGATTGTTCCGACATGTCCATTCCTCCCGAGCTGCCGGCGGCGCTGCTTTGCTTGCTCGCCTCCGGATTGATGTTTGGTGCCCTGTTGACTTGCGTGGTGTCGTTCGCGGGTTCGCCCGCGGCATGGTTGCCGCTCTGGGTGAAATAGCCCGCATCCTCTGTGTTGGTGAGCTGGTCCTTTTCTCTGCTCATGTCGATCTCCTGTGTTTGAAGTCATGAGCGGGGCGGGCCAATGGCGCGGCCCCGGCAGGAGAACATCGTAGGACGGCAGGCGGCGAGAGGGTGTCAGCGCACATGCCGCACCGGTGTAGGAGTGTTGAAGTCATGCCGGCATCGCCCCCGCCCTGGCGGCATGCGGCGATGCTCCGCGATTCAGTACGCGCCGTGCGGCAGCGTGTAGTCGATGGCCCGGATCTGTTCCTTCAGCCAGCGGCCCGCGGGGCCCAGCTGGTTATCCGTGCGGTGGATCGTGTACAGCGGGTATTGCAGCGCGTCGCCGTCCTGGATGCGCAGGCGTACCAGCCGGCCGCTGGCCAGATCGTCGGCGATCATCGCCTCGGGCATGCTACCCCAGCCGAGGCCGCCGCGCAGCAGCGCGTGCTTCGAGTGCAGGTCGGCCAGGCGCCAGTCGCGCAGGCCCAGCACGCCGAAGTCCTGGCCCGACGTCAGCGGGCTTCGGTCCGTCACCACGAGCTGCAGGTGCTCACGCAGCGCGGCGGTCGGCACCACGCCGTCGACCTTCGCCAGCGGGTGAGCGGGGGAGCAGACCGGCATCATCGTCACGTGGCCGGCCAGTTGCCGGTCGATATGGTCCGGCAGGTGCACCGGCATGCCGCTGATGCCCAGCTGGCAGCGGCCGTCGAGCACCATCTGCGCAACGCCGCCCAGCGCCTCGGTATGCAGGCGCAGCGCCACCGTCGGGTACTCGCGCTGGAACGATTCCAGCAATATGACGAGCACGCACATGGGAAACATCACGTCGACCACCAGGCACAGTTCCGCCTCCAGCCCCGAGCCGAGCGCCTTGGCGCGGGCCCGCATGCCGTCGACCTTGGCCGACACGGCCCGCGCATCGGCCAGCAGTGCCTTGCCGGCTTCGGTCAGCGTGACCTTGCGCTTGCCGCGGTCGATCAACGCGATGTTCAGCTGCTCTTCCAGGTTGGCGATCGTGTAGCTGATCACGGATTGGGTACGGTGCAGCGCCCGCGCGGCGTGGGCGAAGCCGCCGTGGTCGATAACGGCGATGAACACACGCAACTGGTCGAGGGAAGGAAGACCGGGATCTCTCATATCTATAAAATCGATCGTGTCGATTGAATTAAAGTGTATTTCGTCGATATTAAACCCGTTCTATGATGACTGCAATTCACCACTTATCGAGGAGTTCATCATGGCAAACGTTCTGTACATCAACAGCAGCGTGCGGTCTTCCGGTTCCCTGTCGCGCCAGCTGTCGGCCGAGTTCATCGCCAAATGGCAAGCCAACCACCCGTCCGACACCGTGGTCGAGCGCGACCTGGCGGCCAACCCGGTGCCGCACCTGACCGAGGAAATGCTGGGCGCCTTCTTCACGCCGCCGGAAGCACGCAATGCCGAGCAAGCCTTTACCGTCAAGCTGTCGGACAAGCTGGTCGATGAAGTGCTGGCCGCCGACGTGATCGTGATCGGCGCACCGATGTACAACTTCTCGGTGCCGTCCGGCCTGAAGGCCTATATCGACCACATTGCCCGTGCCGGACGCACGTTCAAGTACACCGAGACCGGCCCGGTCGGCCTGGCCGGCGGCAAGAAGGTGTACGTGTTCACCGCCAGCGGCGGCGTCTACAGCGCTGGCCCGGCCGCCGGCTACGACTTCCTGGCCACCTACCTGCGCGCGGTGCTGGGCTTCCTCGGCATCACCGACATCACCTTCATCCAGGCCGAAGGCGTGGCGATGGGCGAGCAGGCACTGGCCGACACGCTGGCGAAAAGCCGGCAGTCGATCGACGAACTGGCCGCCGCATAAGCGTTGTCCTCGCCTGGGGCAGGGCAGGACTGTCCCGGGGTTTGCAGGCGTTTGGTAGGTTTTCATGCCAGCCGGTATGATGGAGTTTGCCGTCCCACGGAGCCCATCAATGAAAGACCGATTGCACCTGCTCGTCATCGATCCCCAGAACGATTTCTGCGACCTGCCACCCGAATCCCTGCCGATCGACGCGGCCACCGGCCGGGCGCGCATGCCGGCGCTGCCGGTGCCCGGCGCCCATGCCGACATGTTGCGGCTGGCGCAACTGATCGAACGGGGCCGAGCCGGCATCTCGGCGATCACTGTCACGCTCGATTCCCATCACCGCTACCACGTGGCGCATCCGACATTCTGGGTGGGCGGCGATGGCGGGCCGGTCTTGCCCTTCACCGAGATTACCGCGGCCGACGTGCGTGCCGCCCGCTTCCTGCCGCGCGATCCGCGCGGACGCGAACGCGTGCTGGCCTACCTCGATGCGCTCGAAGCGGCCGGCCGCTACCGGCTGATGGTATGGCCGGTGCACTGCGAGATCGGCACGTGGGGCCATAACGTGCATGACGCCGTGCGCACCGCCTACAACCGCTGGGAAGACGCGGCACTGGGCGTGGTGGCGAAGATCGCCAAGGGTTCGCACCCGTGGACCGAGCACTATTCTGCGGTCATGGCCGAGGTGCCCGATGCCGGCGAACCCGGTACGCTGGAAAACCGCGCGCTGCTGGCCAGCCTGCGCGATTCCGACCGCGTCTACATCGCCGGCGAGGCCGGCAGCCATTGCGTGAAATCGACCGTCGAGCATGTCGCCGAGCGCTTCGGCGCCGATGCGTCGAAGCTCGTGCTGATCACCGATTGCATGAGCCCCGTGCAGGGCTTCGAAGCGCAGCAGACCGAATTCTTCGAACGCATGCGGGCCGCCGGCGTAGGCTTCGCGCAAGCCTCCGACGTGGTGCAGGAACTGCTCGTGAACGCGGGGCGCTGACATGGACGAGAACCTGAGTGACAACATGAGCGACAACATGGGAAGCAGCGTGACGAACGACTTCAAGCCAGTGGTGCGCAGCCTGCTGGAAACCGACCTGTACAAATTCTCGATGTGGCAGGCGCTGCTGCACTGGCACCCGGGCGCGCAGGCCGAATACGAGTTCAAGTGCCGCAACAAGCCGGCGTATCCTCTGGCGGAACTGAAGGATGAACTCGAGCGCCAGCTCGATCACCTGTGCACGATGACGTTCCGCGAAGAAGAACTCGACTACCTGCGCTCGCTACGCTACATCAAGAGCGACTTCGTCGACTTCCTTACCGTGTTCCGCTTCCAGCGCAAGTTCATCACGGTGGAAACCGTTGGCGAGGAACTGCTGGTGCACGCGCGCGGCCCGCAGGTGCACGTGATGGGCTTCGAGATCTTCGTGCTGTACATCGTCAACGAGCTGTACTTCCGCCGCTTCGACCGCGAGGCCGCGCTGGCCGAAGGGCGCCGCCGCCTGGATGCGAAGATCGCCGCGCTGAAGGCATTCGGCCAGGAGCCGATGCGGCGCAATCCGTTCGAGTTCTCCGACTTCGGCGTCCGCCGCCGCTTCTCGGGCGAATGGCATGACGAAGTGGTGGGCCGCCTTGCGGCGGAGGTGCCGGAGTTCTTCAAGGGTACCTCGAACGTGTACCTGGCGATGCGCTACCGGATCCATCCGATCGGCACGATGGCGCACGAATACATGCAGTCGTTCCAGGCCTTCGGCGTGCGGCTGCGCGATTTCCAGAAGGCCGCGCTGGAAGACTGGGTGCAGGAATTCCGTGGCGACTTGGGCACGGCCCTGACGGACGTGGTGGGCATGGATGCGTTCCTGCGCGACTTCGACCTGTATTTCGCCAAGCTGTTCGATGGGCTGCGCCACGATTCGGGCGACCCGGTGGAGTGGGGCGAGAAGGCCATTGCCCACTATGCCAAGCTGCGCATCGACGCCAACACCAAGCGGCTGGTATTTTCCGATGGCCTGGACCTGGACAAGACCATCTTCCTGTACCGCCATTTCGCCGACCGCATCATGACCGGCTTCGGCATCGGCACGTGGCTGACCAACGACCTGGGCCTGAAGCCGCTGAATATCGTGATGAAGCTGGTGCGGTGCAACGGCCAGTCGGTGGCCAAGCTGTCCGACTCGCCCGGCAAGACGATGAGCAAGGACGAGACCTTCCTTGCCTACCTGCGGCAGGTGTTCGAGCACCCTGCCGCCTGAGCCCGGCCAGCCGATCAGGCTTCCGCGCCTCCGTAGCGCAGCATCAGCGTGGTGGCCTGTTCGCGCTGTTCGCTGTTGTCGACATCGACCGACAGCAGCGCGGCCGGGTGCTGCACCGGATGATCGGTGTTGTCCGCGTCGTCCGGCGTCAGCGATTCCATGATGTTCTCGACGGCCAGCGTGGACGTGTCGGTGCTACGCGTGTCGTGCAGGTTGAGCTGCACGGCCGAGCCGTGGAAGCCTGCATCGAGCAATGCGGCGCGGGCGGCCTCTGCATCCTCGACCGTTTTGAAATTGCGGTGAATGGTGTCTGGCATGGCTGTTCCTGTATCGGTTGTCCTGCCGCCATTGTGCTGCAAAAACAACAATGGCGGCGCCCCGATGGGCATCGCCGCCGCGTGGCCGCCGAACCGCCGCAGCGTGGATGAACGGCCAGGCCGCGACCCGGGTCAGAAACCGTCGACTACTGTTTCCACGTGCTCGACCTTCGGCGGCTCGGCAAAATAGCCGCCCACCAGAGCGCGCCAGGCCTGGAAATTTTCGCTGCCGCGGAAATCCACCGTGTGGTTTTCAAGCGTTGCCCAGCCGACCAGCAGGCGATAGGTATCCGGGCGTTCGATGGTGCGGTCGATGCGCATCGACACGCAGCCCCTGGCCTCCCGGAACAGCGGCACGGCTTCGCGCACGGCGGCTTCGAATGCCGCATGGGTACCCGGCTTGACATTGATTTCGGCGATTTCGTAGATCATGAAAGGTCTCCTGATGAGTAATCCAGGCATTGTGCCGCAACCCGCGGTGGAACGCAGGGTGGTATTGGCTACCGATAGACTGTTGCTGCGCCTGTGGCGCGCCGCGGACACGGCGCCCTTCGTGGCTCTGAATGCCGACCCGGCCGTGACGGAGTTCCTGCCAGGCCCCGTGACGCCGGAACAGGCCGCGCAGTTCTTCGGCACGCAGAACGCGATGCACGCGCAGCACGGCTGCTGCTACTTTGCCGCCGAGCTGAAGGAAACCGGGGAGCTGGCCGGCTTCGTCGGCCTGAAATACCAGGATTTCAGGATGCCGTTCGCGCCCCGCCACGAGGTGGGCTGGCGACTGGCGTCGCGCCATTGGGGACACGGAATGGCGAGCGAAGGCGCGCGCGCCGCGCTGCGCTTCGGCTTCGAGCGGCTGGGTCTCGAGGAGATCGTGTCGTTCACCGTGCCGGACAATGTCCGTTCGCGGCGCGTGATGGAAAGGCTGGGGATGGTGCGCGATCCGCTGGGGGATTTCGCGCACCCGGCGCTACCGGCGGAACATCCATTGTCGCGCCACGTGCTGTACCGCTTGCCGAGGGCCGCGTTCGACGCCTGATGGCAGGCCGCGGCACCGAGCGGGAGCCGGGCCGCTGCCACCGGGGTGTTGGCGGCGCGGCCTCGTTTCAGTATTCCCCCGGCCCTGCATCAGCCCTGCCGATCGTCGCCGCCCGATTGCTGGTTGCCGGCGGAACCCTGCAGGCCGGTGGGATCGCTGGGGCGGCCTTCGCCGGACAGGCTTTGCTCACGATCCTCGTTGCGTTCCTGCTGCCGGTTGCCCGCGCCGGAGCCTGCCTGGCTGCCTGCCGCGGGATTGCGCAACTGATCGGTGCCGCCGCCGGCGAAGCCTTCCTGGTCCGCTTCCGAACCGTCGGACAATAAATCGTCGGTGCGCCCGGCCGACTGCATGCCGCTTTGCCATGGCGTGTTCACGGCCTCGTCGTAGCCTTCCTCGGTTCCGGTGCGGCCGGTGCCGCCGGTGCCCATGGTTGCCGCGCTGCTGGTGCCGTCATGGGTTTTCTGGTCCAGGGTACGGCCGCCGTTTCCTTGATTTTGCATGATGGTCTCCTGATTGATCGAATGCCAACCATCTTAGGACTCGGCAAGGGAGCGGAGAATAGGCGCGCGGGAGGGGCGGGTGTAGGAGGACAGGCAGTGGAACCAGGTGCGGAACGGCGGGGCCGCGGCCCCGCCGTTCAGGTCATCGCTGCAGCGACTGGCGCCTTGCCGCGAACCCCACGGCGGCCAGGCCGAGGCCCAGCATCAGCCAGGTCGATGGTTCCGGTACCGCTGCCAGCGGCGCCGGCCCCGGCATGATATTGCCCGGACCGCCGATGGTGAACGTGTAGGCGCCGAATTCCCCGTCGTTGAAACCCGTGACGACGAAGGTGTACTGCAGGCCAGCCGTCAATTCGGTCTGGAAACCCGACGTATTGGGCGTCAGGATGTCGTCGTTGAAACGGATCAGGTTGTCGTTCGGCGCGCTGGCGTCAAAGCCGCCTTCGTACAGGATGACCATGCTGTCGAAGCGGGCCGCAGCCAGGAATTTGTAGACGCCGTCCGCGTCGACATGGAAGTCGAACGCCTGGTAAGGCACGACAGTGCCGACCCCATTGAAGGCGGCGTCGACGTCCCAGGTTGGCGATCCGGTGGAATCGCCGACGTGGCTGAAGAATTCCGCGCTGGCCGTGCCGGCGAAACCGGTGAACAGCGCGCATGCCGCGAGCGCGGTACGGAACAGTTTTCTGATGTTCATGACGTTTCCTCGAAGATGGTGGACAGGTTCATCGACCGCGCATCAGCGCGTGGCGGCGCGGCGCCGTGCATAGCCGACGGCGGCCAGGCCCATGGCCAGCATCAGCCAGGTCGACGGTTCCGGCACGGCCGCGACACTGCCGGGGCCGGCGATCGTCAGGCTGTACTTGCCGAATTCGCTGTCCTGCAGACCTGTCACTACCACCGTGTAGGTCGCGCCCGGGAACAGTAACGACACGAAGCCCGACGTATCCGGCGAGAAGATATCGTTGCTGTGGGCGATCAGGTTGGTGGTTGGTGCGGCCGCGTCGAAGTCGTTCATGTAGAGGAAGATAGCGCTATCAAACTCCGCCATGGCAAGGAACTGCCAGGTGCCGCCGGCGCTCACCGTAAAGGTCAGCGCATCGTAGGGCACCGCATTGCCCGCATCGAGATAGATCGCGCCGACGTCGAGCGTGGGCAAGCCGGTCGTGTCGCCCCGCTCGATATGGAAATCGGCACGGGCGGTACTCATGAGTCCAGCGAACAGCGCACAGATCGTGAACGCGGTACGGAAGAGCTTTGTGAAATTCATCGCTTGTTCCTTATGGGAGTCAGTGGGAGATGAATGCATGGCGGAGCACCAGGCTCCGCCATCGGGATGGATCAGTGCTGTTGCGATTTGCGGCGAGCGCTGTAGCCCACTGCCGCCAGGCCCAGCCCCATCATCAGCCAGGTCGACGGTTCAGGCACGGCGGAGATCAGGCCAGGGCCGCCGATCTGGGCAGCGAACTGGCCGTATTGCGAATTGTCGTAACCGGTGACGACGAAGTGGTAGGTGGTGCCGGCTTCCAGTTCAGCCGACAGTGCCGACGTGATGATTGAAACGTCGTCGTCATTGCCAGCGTAGAAATTCGCCGAGGTGTCGGCTGGATCGAAGCTGGTTTCAAACAGCAGCGCCACGGTGTCGTAATCGCCCAGAACCTGGAAGGAGTATTCACCCGAGGTATCGACCGTGAAGGAGTACTGCGAGTAAGCAACTGCATCGGCGTCGAGGAATTCCCACGGCGTCAGATCGAGGGTCGGGCCTCCGGTGGTGTTGCCGGTATAGGTGACGATTTCAGCGCTGGCGGTTTGTGCGAGGCCGATGAACAGTGCGCTCGTGGCGACCGTAGCACGCAAGAACTTCGTGGTGTCCATATTGATCTCTTGCTCCAAGTGGAAGGGTTTTCCCGAAGAGTTATCTCAACGAGTGAGATCAGTATTGCATGAGATTTTTGCATGCACGGCAGAGCAATTAAGCTTTTTTTAAGTATTAGCTAATGATATTTTTTTATGGAATTATTAATTACTTAATGGATACTCCTCAAGAGGGAGCCATGTTAAAAGTTGTGAACATAGTGCGCACATGAGGTGTTGGGCAAAAGCGACACTCGCTTTTATCCGCTGAAAATGCGTTGCGCGAATAAAAAGCGGAGCCCTGGCTCCGCTGATGCAGCGATGAATGAGCTTGTTTTCAATGCTGCCGCGTCGTGCGCCGTGCATGGACGAGTGCGCCGAAGCCTATTGCCAGCATGAGCCAGGTTGACGGTTCCGGCACAGCCGAGATCGCACCTTCGCCGCTGATCGTCAGGCTGTAGGCGCCGGCATCCCCGCTGGAGAAACCAGTGACAACAACGAAATATTCGGTCCCGGCCACCAGGTCGGCGGCAAAGCCGGAGGTGCGCAGGCTTGCCAGATCGTCGTTGGCGGCTACACCATTTACCAGCGGATCCGCAGGGTTGAAAGCAGTCTCATACAGCAGCAGGAAAGTATCGAAGCCCACGCCGTGCATGGTGAATGAATATTCTCCGTCCTCGGTCACCGAGATTTCGATGGTGTCATAGATGGCGCCGGCACCATTCGGCGACAGGTCGCTGAAGTCCACGAATGGGCGATCGAAAGAGGGGCCGCCGGTCGTGTCGCCGGTCCAGGTAACGATATCGGCTTGCGCGGGTTGCACGAGGCCGATAAACAACGCGCTGATGGCGATTGCTGCATGGAAGAACCTGGTGATGGTCATGGCGGTTTCCTTCGTTCGAGGAGAGGGGGCTTTCTGGAAGCAAGCACGGCAGACCAGTATTGCACGGTTATCGGGAATTATTTGGCGGATATTTAATTGATAGTCAGCCTTGATTATAGGGATGTTATTTGTGTTGGAATGGGAGGTGGGGGTGGGCAATGCGCGTCGGGGCTGGCCGAGGAATGCAGTGTTGAGACCCGTATAAATGCCTGAACTGCCAGCGTGGCGATGCGCGATTCTGCTGCGAAAGTGCAACTACCTGGCTGGACGAGCTAAGGCAATTGTTTGCGGGATTTGCTTAATGCTGGATTCATGCGCGGCGACAACGTGGCGGGGCGGGTGAGCCTGCCGGGGATGCCGCCGAGCCTGACCGCGACGCTGGCGGCATTTCGCGATCTGAAGTCGAAAAACGCGATGGATGCGGCGCTACCGCATGCCTTGTCTTATGCGGGCTTGCACCCGGGCTTCAGGAGGAGCGAGGATCTCAAGGCGGTGGCTCAGCAATGATTAGCGTGATGAGAGTGGTCAGGGTACCGATTTGACGGGATGTGGTACCAGTACCTCCACGGCCCAGGAGTAGTCATAGGCATCCTTCTCGACTACCGCTACATAGCCTTGTTGAATGAACAGGCGTGCATGCTCTTGAGCTTCCTGTTCGGTCAAACATGTGAATGTATGTGTTGTTGCTTCAGGCTGTTGCAGTGATGAATCGGCGACCTCGGTTATAGGGTCGAGACACGTTCTTATCTCATGGAAGAGGGTACGCAAATGTTGACTCGCCCACAACAGGAAGGATGCCCGCTGTGGCGGGCTGTCTTGTAGAGCGGTGATTTTTGCCGCATTTCCATGCATGTTCTTCTCCTCGATCAGTTCTTGTAGGAATAGTACTACAAGATAATTTCGATGTGCCAATAATAATTAACTTAGAAAAATACAATTCATGAGTGAAGCGGCTGGGTTTCAGGTGTTCGACCGTTTCTGTGCAGACGTCTGCACTGCATTCAAAGTAGGGTGCTAGATGCTGTATAAAAATACAGTTCCGGTCCAGTCCCCCAGTTCCAGCTTCAGGGGATTGGTCAGCGGCATGACTCTGGCGATGCCCGGCGCTGGTATGACAGACAACCAGGCTGCGAACCGTTGCATCGAGGGCTGATCGTGGCTGGATGTGCATTCCGCTCGGCGGAAACAAGCCCGCCGGGCGGTAGCGACATCGCGAAGCGATGTCGGGAATGGGCGAATCGGAGAGCCGTGCGCTTGCAAGCGCACGTCGCTTTGGCGGCGCCGAGCAGTGCTCGGCGAAACCCCGCCAAAGCCCCGCGTCCGTCGGGGACGGACGCGGATTCCAATCCCGGAGTCGGAACCGTCAGAACAAAAGAAAAGGGCCCAAGCAAGCTTGGGCCCTTTTCTTTTGTTCGGTGGTGGAGACGGCGGGAATCGAACCCGCGTTATCGCTAGCATTCATGCGGTTCTAAGCCAGCATGCTGTCATTAAGTCGTCATTGTTGGGTTCGGTCAGCTAGAAGTATCGTGGCTAACAGGTAGCGGGCGGCGTATGGTCAAATTTCTTTTCCGCAATTAATAAAGCCTTCGGGAACCATGTGAGAACTTAAAGTTCTGTTCACTCGACTCTTGCAAGTAACAGTGGCAAACTGTAGTGCTTTCGTCTCATGAGCGCTCCTGCTGCCTAGGCGGACGAGGATCGTAAAGCGCTTCCCATGCGGACAACCTGGCGCACACAATAGAATGAACAATCGATATACAAGCTGCCGTCGACGGAACTATGTGTGCGCTGCTTATGTTGAGGCTGCGGTGCATATCAACAAGGTTCTTGGCTCGGACAGGGCGTACTGGATACTGCTTCGTGAGGGGGTTCCTGCAGAGGTCATCAAAAGAATACTCGAACAAAAGCAGGGACAAGTACGGCGAGCAGATCGTCGTTACGCTGTACGCAGGGAAATGATCTCAAATCCTGCTCTTGTCCCGACTGATCTTCGGACGGACACCATGACATCACAGCGGGTAGAGGTTGCAATCGTATTCCAGTCAATGCTAGGTACGAATGAGGCTGCCGAATATCTGCGCAATGCCAGCGTACCAATCTGGGTAACGGCTCGTGTACTCGGATCGAAGAAGCGTAGGCCATCGCCGGATTTAGTCATTGAGCAGGCTTATCATTCTGACAACGACCAAGCCCAGGAGTGACAGGTAACGTCATCGCGCCCGGCTGCCGATGCCGCTCAACGGCGGCGCCGGCGCAAGGCTGCCGTGACAAGCAGCCCGGCCAGCAGCATCGCTGTCATTCCGGGCTCCGGCACGGCGCTGACCGTGGTCAGTCCACGGATCTCCAGAGTGTATAAACTGCCGGGCTGCAGGAACGCCAATCCGCTCATGCTGCCGGTAGCCGAGTAAGGCGGCACTCCCGGTGCGCCACTGCTGAAGAAGGCGTTCAGTTCGGACGGCTCCAGCGAAAATACATGCACGCCCGAGTTGTCGCTCCGGATCAGGACTTCCCACGCAACGCGGCTCCACGCAGACTCGGGTGATCCGGCCGACACATGCGCGTCGAGATAAACGCTGTAGTCAAAGTCAAGCCGCACCACCCCATCCGAGCCCGGCATCAGGCTGAACGTCATGTACTGAAGGTCGAACACGCGCACATCGGCGTGCGCCCCGCCCAGCGTGGAGAAATCGGCACGTTTGTGCGTATCCGCGCCTGCTGCCACGTTGTCGACCCCGACAAAGTTGCCGGTCGTTAGCTGGTCGCCGCGGGCGAACTGGCCGTTCGGCGTCGGGACCGGGATCGTCGCGAAGTCGTTCTCAGGCATGACGGGGCATGCCCCGCCGACGCACTGGTTGATCAGATCGGTCGATCCCAGCGCACTGCCTGTCGTGCCGCCGAGCGTCGCGTCCGCAACCGCGGAGGGCGACGAGATATACACGGTGTTGAAATCGGTCACCGTGTATGCTGTACCGTCTTCATGCAGCAACCGGAAATTACTGATACTTAGGATGGCGGAAGCGGAGGAGTCCGCGCGCGCGCTGCCCGCACAGCAAACCGTTGCTACGGCAACACCCGCCAACAGGAATTTCCCAATAGCATTCATTGCATGTTCTCCTTGTCGAAGTGGTGGCCGAGCCAGGGATTCATAACGCGTACGGGCGGACCATCAGGAAGATTAGCATGCACTTACATTGCTGAGCCCGCTGCACTGTGTTGAAACTGCCACGCTTTTCGCAGGGGCGAAAGTAGCTTAAGTAACCATGATCGTTATGCTGTCCTGAGTCGATAAGCTGTCATCCTGCCTTCGTTCCCGAACCTCTCGTGTGCCTTGTCGCCGGCGTTCGGATCGGCTTCCGGCATCCAGCGGCCGTACACTCTGGCGATCATCGTCCAGTCGGCATGGCCCATCTGCGCGGCTACCCACATCGGGTGCTCGCCGGCAGACAGCATCATGCTGGCGTACGTGTGGCGCGTTTGATAGGGGAAGCGGTAGCGCACGCCGCCACGTTTCAGTGCCGGCATCCACATGGTCTTCCGGATCGGCTGGTCGCCGGCCCAGCGTTCGCCTGTGCGTGGATTCTGGAAGATCTCTTGACCCTTGAGCCAAGTGTGCTGCTTCTGCGCTTCCAGGGCTTCGAGCGCCGGCGGCAGGAGCTTCACGTCGCGCCGGCCAGCCGCGGTCTTTGGGACTTCGGCTTCACCGGATACTTGCGTCTGTGCCTTCGAAACGCGCACGGTGCCGCGTACCAGGTCGACGTCGGTCCAGTCGAGCGCGACCAGTTCCGACGTGCGCATGCCTGTCCAGAAAGCGAACTGGACGAAGTTGCGGGCTTGGCCATCGAGGTTCAGCAGAATCACCGACTGCTCGTCTGCGGTAAACGGATCGATCTCGTCTTCGGTTTGCAGCGCTTCCTTGTTCCGATATGTCCAGCCTGCGATGGGATTTGATTCGATCAGTTCGTACTCGTCGATCGCATCGGTGAGTGCCGCACGCAAAACGCTCTGAATGTTCGCGAGCGTTTTGTTAGACACGTTTTTGCCCTTCAGCTTGTCCTTGATGACCTTGCGCGTCAGATCGGCCAGTTGCAGCGGACCGAACATCGGGATCAAATCGCCCTCGACGATCTTGCGGTAGCCGTTGAACGAGCTGGCTTTCAGCTGCTTCTGCTTATCCTCCAGCCACTGCCGCAGGAATTGCTCGACCAGGCGCGTGTCGGGAGCCTCCTTGGAGAACTTGCGCGCGTGCTTCGAGGTCGGGAAGGTCTTTGCGTAGTCGAAGCTGCCGTCCGCGATGGCATACAGCACCGCGGCTCGGTGCTGCTCGGCTCGTTTCAGGTTAGCGGTGGTGGGCTTGAGCGGAATCCTTTCACGGCAGCGAGCCCCGTTATACATGAAGGTGATTTCGATACTGCTTGCCGATGCACCTTTAACGCCTCGCCCGTCACGACCCATGCTTCATATCCTTGTACGTCAATCAAATTTCGACCGTCTGGCGCCTTGATCCAGACTTGGCCCTTCGGCCAAATGCCGTCGCGGATCTTCGTCCGGATGGCGTCCTCGGTATAGCCGGTTTCGGCGGCGAACTTGGAAATTGTCAGATACCTGATCATTGCTACTCTTCCTGTAGCCGAGCGGCGTCAGCACGGTCGAGGCGCTCGATCTCGGCAATGATCAAGGCGCCGGCGCGCACCAGGTTGCTTCGGCGATCGCGCGGCTTCCACCAGTCCGTGGTCCATGGCCACTGGTGTGGAATGCCCAGCTGGCAGTGCGCGGCTGGGTCGGCGTAGCACATTGCCGCTTCGGCCAGCTCACCGCCTTCGTGCACGTCGTCGTGCTCCAGCGTCCATCCTTCCTGCTCCCTCTGGCGTCGGCGTTCGGCCAGAACGGCGAGAGCAGCCGGCGTCACGGCGCCAGGTGCATGCATTGCATCCTCGCTGATCTCAAGGCGCGCGTGAATCATCTGCGCTGGCGGCATGAACTTGACCAGGATATTGACGATGCGTTCAGCTCCGGCCAGGTCGTCGGCAAGCAGCACCGCACTGCGCGATGCCTGCTGTAGTTGCGCGGCCAAGTCAACTGCGGTGCTGCGGAAATCGAGTGCCTGCGCGGCGAGGACGGAAGTTGGTGTCATTGCGTTCATGCGAATTCTCCTTCTGGCGCGAGCCAGTAAGTGGGGCGAAATTGGGACGGGGTGCTGGCCAGTGCGACGGCGGCGGCGGCATCGAGTGCGACGGCGCCCCACGTGTTCCCGTCGAAGTGCTGGAACCGGCCCAGCTTGAATGTCGTCTCGATGTGCTGGCCGGCTGTCCGGTGGACACCCGCGGGCGGGTGGGCTTCCGTGCAGAACAGCCAGCGGCCGGATGCGTCGCCGGCGCGGGTCTGTGTCGTTTGCATTGCTATTCCTGTGCTGGTTCGTTCTCGGTTTCGGGCGCGGTGTACGCCAGGGTGTGGGCCAGGGTGATCGTCTTGGCCGGTGCCTTGGTGCGAACGGCAGGGCCGGCCTGGTCGCTGTCGCCGGTGCTGGATGGCGCGCGCAGCTTGAGCGTCAGCGTCTTGCGTACTGCCTCGGTGTTCGCCTTGTCGGCCGGCGATCCCGGACTGGCTTTCGGGAACGGCCAGGCTGCTGCCGGCGCGAGCTTCGCCGGCTCGGGCGGATGCCATTCGTTGTCGCGCCACATGTAGCCGGGCTCGTGGCCAATGACATCCAGCGCCTTGACCAGGTGCGGCGCTTTCTTGATTACCAGGGGCGTTACGTCGTTCAGCTTGCCCGGGTTGGCGGTGACGAATGCGCGCAGCGTGTCGACGTCCTGCAGCACGGCCAGGTCGATGCCGAAAGTGTCTTCGGGCTGCTCGCCGACGCCGGCGGTGTCAACCTGGTCGGCATCGACGCCTTCGTGCTGGGCGATCTTGCGTACAACGGCAAAGCCGTCGTCATCGCCGTCGGTGTTGTGCTGCAGATCCCACGGTGATACGTCGAGATGCTGCGCGATCAGCAAGTCCAAGATGAGCATCTGCACATCCGCCTGCGATGCCTGGTCGATGTAGGCGCACGTCGCCTCGTCGCTGCGGGACTCGAAAGGGTAGAGGTCGGCCAGTTCGCCATGCGGGAGCGAGTGCTCGACCAGCAATTCCTTCGCTACTTCCCGCAGCGATGCAAGCGACAGGGTGCCGTAGGTTCGTTCGCGCACTTTGCGGTACAGCGCGACGCGTTCGGTCGTGAGCTCCTCTGCGCGGCGCTCACGCTCCGCGCGCTCGGCGTCTTCCTTTGCCAGCGCGTTTTTCCGTGCCTGTGCCTGGGGTGTCGCGGCTTTGGCGGCCTGTTCGGCATCCCATGCCTCGCGAGTCAGACAGATGCCGGCCTTCTCTGCCGCCGCCTGCAGCGCTGCGCGGTCGTATTGCTTCTTGATGCTGCCGTTCTCCAGGTCGATGACGGCTACTGGCGGCGGCAGGTGCTTCTCGGTCAGGGCCTGGGCGATCGTGCGGCCATCGCTGATGGATACGCGGTCCAGCCGCCACATGCCGGAGTTGTCGAGGATGACGTTCGGATCGGCCAGTGCTGCCCTCGCTTCGTCGCCGCGCAGCACCGGGATCTTGGCCTTGTTCGCGTGGACGATCACGCGGGCGTCGTGCGCCGCGCGCTTCTCGGCGAAACACTCCGGGTCGGTGCAAATGTTGGCGTCGACGTCGGGATACAGCACGGGTTGGTTGCCGGTCCGCTTTGGGCATGCGCCGCACGTGCCGGCCGCTGCCAGTAACTTGCCATCCTTGATGTCGAACGGCGCGCTGGCCAGCGTCAGCGTGTACCGGCCCTGGATGTGCTGGGCCGCGGCACGCACCGACATCGGTTCGCTCCCGTACTGGGGTTTCAGGATTTCCTTCAGCGCCTGGGCCTGCAGCTTCGGTACCGGAATCCGCGCAATCAGCAGCGCCGTCGACGCGCTGATCTCGTCGTTCAGGAATGGCTCGCGCACATCGAGCGCCAGGGCGCACAGCTTCAGGCGGCCGTAGATGTACGAGCGGCTCTTCTTCAGGCGTTCGGTCAGCTGGTCGGCGTTGTAGCCGTGCGTGAGCATCAGGCGCTCGTAGCCTTCGGCCTCCTCGAGCGGATGCGGATCTTCGCGCTGCAGGTTTTCCAGGATCTGCAGTTCGATCGCGTCGTGGTCCGACATCTTGCGGCTGATCGCGGGGATGTGCGTCAGCCCGGCCATGACCGATGCGCGGAAGCGGCGCTCGCCGGCGATGATCTCGTAGCGCTGCGGCGCCGCGGCGGTCGGCTCGACGGGGCGGAGCAGGATCGGCTGGGCGACGCCCTTGTCGCGGATGCTGTCGGCCAGCTGCTGCAGCTTCTCAGGGTTGAAGCGCTTGCGGTTCGTGGTGGAGATGCGGATGTGGCACAGCGCGAACTTGCCGAACGTGCTGCCGTCTTCCAGCACCAGTTCGTCGACGATGATCGGTGCGTCGGATGCCGGTGGCAACGGGGCTTCGAGGATGGTCAATGCGGTCATTTGGGGCTCTTGGTTTGTGGCTCGTCGCGCAGCAGGGCAAACACGCGGTCGGAGAGTTCGGTGTCAGTAGGGTGCAGGGCTCCGGATAGCGCGGCAACGAAAGCGCGGGCGCGAGCGTCCGCCGTTCCCGTGCTGGACTTCTCTGCACATTCGGCGCTGAGCTGGATAAGGCGCAGCATGTTTGGAGTCCTCATTGCGCGGTTGCTTCGGTATCAATGTTGTTTGTGCAGACGTCTGCACAAGCATTGCCGGTGGTCGGCGTGGCCAGGCGCAGGTCGGCAACCTGCATGAGCCAGGGCATGCCGTCCAGCGTGTGCGGCACGCGAATTGCGGCAAGCCGGCGGCTATTCGTGATGTCGAGCAGGACGCTCTCGACGGTGCCGCGCTGCGGGCCTTCCGGCGTGTCGAAGTCGACGACCGCGCCGCGGCCGATTTGTTGTGCTTGCATGTGAGTCCTTTCAGTCATCGTTGTCGTTGGCCTGGAGCCGCTTCGGGTCGAAGCGGGCCCGGTGCCGCATGTGTTTGAGCGCGCGGGAATACAGGACCCTGCGCAGTGCTGGGTCGGTCTTCACTTGCTCAAGTGTTTTGTTTGTGCCGAGCGATCGGTATGCGATGTCGATCGCTAGATCGTCGGGTGCTGAGTTGTTCATTTCGCTAGCAGCTAAGCCTCAAGCCAGGCGAACGGAGACGCCGCATGCCCCGAAACGTTCGACTGTCGAGATGTGAAGCTCAATGCTCGAATCCGCGACCTCGTCAAACTGGACTTTTTGTGCAGACGTGCGGACAGTGACGTGATAGGTCTTGGGGGAGGTATTAGGCTGTCGGAAATCCGGTTCGTGGGGTGCGCAAGACATGTTTGCCTCCAGTAATGTGCTGAACACAAAATATACACGAACGAATAGATATATCAATACGTGAATGGATAGATAGGGCGAAAAAAAAGCCACAGTGCATGTGGCTTTGTTGCGTGGAAACATCAAAACTAAATGTGGACTGTCTCTCGTCGCACCACGCGGCCCACGATGATGCAGTCGCCCCCTTGGCAGCTCTTCCGGTGGAACTTCCGCTGATCAGGGTTATCCGAGCTCAGCCACCATTGACCAGCGTCGCGGGTGAGTCGTTTTACGACTGCCTCTCCTTCGTAATTGACCGCATACACCCCGCCGTCGACCTGGCGAGTGTCGGCAGTATTCACAATCACAACGTCTCCGGCATAGAGATTAGGTTCCATGCTTTCGCCTTTGATCGGAAGTGCGAACAATTTCGACGGGGAATAGCCGTTTCGATCGGCCCAGTTCTTAGGGATGCTGACCTTTGCGCCGTCGTGAATCTCGGGAACTGTCTGGAATCCGGTTATTCCGGCTTGGAGGCGTAGCTGCACTTTTGGTATCTGATAAAAATCGGGATCGTCTGGCTCAGGAATGGTTACTTCCACAAGCCCTTGGGGAAGTGGCGCACGCTGCCCTGCATCGTCGCCGTCTTTGCCCTCGATGAGCCAGACGAAAGGTACGTTGCAGGCAATAGCGAGCTTGCGAATAGTCTCGGTTTCCGGACCTCTGACTCCGATGCTCTTCAGTATGCGATTTATTGTGGGCTGGGGCACGCCAGAGGCTCGCGATAGAGCGCTCTGCGATTGAAAGCCAGCGGCCTTCATTGCTTGATCAAGTCTGCTTGCGATATCCATGCAGGGACTATACGCACGCGTATAGATAGAAACAACGTTCCATTCATTCGTGTATTGACTCATTTATCCATTCGCGTATAGAGTGGCAACATGGAAAAAACAATTACGGACATGTTGAGCGAGGTTAAGGCGCGGACGGGGTGGAGCGAGCCCCGGATTGCTGCCGAACTCAATACATCGCAGCCGACCGTGAATCGTATTCTGCGTGGGCAAGCAGAGTGTCGCGCAAGTACGTATCGGGCAATTACCGAGCTGTATAGGCAACTCGATAGCGGCTTGATACCTGCCGATCCTGTCGAGATAGTGCCTCGACGACGAGCGACCGATCCCCGCTAACTGAGCCAGCCAGAAGCGCACGGCAGTGCGCAGGGGGCCGCTTTGCGTCCGCAAAGTTGCCCAATGGAAAAGAAAAAGTTCTTACTTTAACAGTTGTTGAAGTATTTCATCTGTGGCAAATCCTTACTACATTTTTTATCAACATTACAAAATGAATATCCTCGACGCCTTTTACCGCACTGTGCACGACGCGATTGGTGGATGCGAAGCGCTCGCGATCCGATTAGGCATGTCGGCGCAGATCCTGCGCAACAAAGCTAACCTTAACAACACGGCAAACCGTGTCCTGCTCGAGGATGTCGACCAGGTCATCGGCATCACCGGCGATGCTCGCGTGCTGCATGCGCTCGCGGCGAACCACGGATACGTGTGCGTGAAAATCGACAGCAATACACCGGCGTCCGATCTGGCCGTGCTTGAACTGGTCGTTCAAGTAATGGCCGGTCACGGCAGCGTCGGCGACGAAGTCTTGCGCACCCTGGCCGATGGCCGAATCGAGCTTCACGAAATCCGTGCCGTCGAGGCTGCCGTGTACCGGGCCAACCAGGGCATGCACCAGCTCGTTGCACGGTTGAAGGAAATGGCGGACCTGCCAGTCACGAAAAATGCGGAGGCCGCATGAGTGCGCGTCACGACACCGCGATCGACGATGCGGTTGATCCGCCGGCCGAGTTGGTACGCGCGCCAACGGTGCCGCCGTTCCGTCCGCTCCAGCGCCGCGTCAACACCATCGTCCCTCGTGACGGCGCCTTCGATTACCGCAATTCGCCGTCCCTGATGGGCGGCCAGCGCGTGCCCTACCGCACGCAAACCTAGGATCGACCCATGCACCACTACCCGCACCACATCGGCGACTTCAACAACGCCACGCGCCACCTGACCCGCATCGAGCGGAGCGTCTACCGCGAAATGATGGACCTGTACTACATGAAGGAGCAGCCGCTGCCGGCCGACGAGGCAGTGCTGTTCCGCAGGTTGATTCTGCGCGACCCCGACGAAATTGCCGCGGCGCGTGTCGTGCTGGATGAATTCTTCACGCTCACCGACGCGGGCTGGGTGAATGGCCGTTGCGACCGTGAGATCGAGATCTTCCACGCGGGGGCGGCGAAGAGCGCGGCCGGTGGCCGGGCGAAGGCGTGGAAGACCGCAGACAAGGCGATCCGTGCGCACGTGCGGGCCAAGGATGCGGTGCAAGCCCGCGGGCTCTTGCTCGATTTCGTGAATCGCCACGGCGCCGACGATGCTACGCGGGACGTCGAGGACATGATCGCCAATCTGGAGCAGGCCATGCGAAGCCAGGGCGAGCTGGACCTCGTTGCGCAGGCCGCCGCTGCTGCGGCGGTGGAGTCCGCGCGTGCGGCGACTGCACGATTGGTCGCGCATCCTGCGGGCGAAATCGTCGAAGGATGCGCGCAAGATGCGGGCAGTGTGCGCGCAGCGTGCGCGCAGGATGCGGGCACCTTGCGCGCACCTGCCAACCAGAACCAGAACCAGAACCAGAACCAGAACCAGAACCAGAACCAAGACAACCCCTCTCATGCGCCAACACTGAGCGAAGAGCCGCGCGTGACCGCAGTCGACCTGAGCATCGCCTGCCGAAAGGAGGGAGTGATGACGAACGCTGCCAATCCCCTGTTGATCGAGCTTGCAAGCCAGGGCGTCAGCGTCGAGACCATGGCCGCCGCGTGCGTGGAGGCGAAGCGCATGGGTTCGAACCACCTGAAGTACGCGGTCAAGGTGATCGAAACGTGGGCCAAGGAGGCAAGTACGGTGCGTGCTGCAGGCGCCTCGCCACTACGGCAGTCGGCACGCCAGATCGCCAACGAACAGACCCACGCATGGGCCGCCAAACTCACCGGAAAGACTCGCCATGAGCAACGTGACACCCCTGAATTCATCGACCTCAACCCCGCTCCAGGTATGGGTTGAGAAGCTGCTCGCTTACATGCTGCTCTGCTACGGCAAGCGGTTCACGGACCAGTGGGGTATGACCGATAGCGACGACCTGGTCAACGCCTGGGCCGATGGTCTTGCCGGCCTGTCGAACGACGACCTGAAGCGGGGCAAGGATTCGCTCAAGAGCCGCGCCTGGCCGCCGACGCTGCCGGAATTCGTGGCGCTGTGCCAGCCGTACCTCGACCCCGTTGTCGCGTACCACGAGGCGTGCATCCAGGGGCCGCGGCGCGAGCGTGGCGAGGAGGAGCAGTGGTCCCATCCGGCGATCTACTGGGCATGGGTCAACATCGGTGCGCATGCGCTGACGCACCAGTCGTACGAGCAGGTGAAGGTGCGATGGGCCGAGGCGTTGCTGCGACACGCGAACGATCCGATGCTGTTGCCGGTGCCGGCGCGGGCAATCGCGCTGCCGGCACCCGGGGCGACGCGGCTGCAGCCGGAGCGCGCGCGATCGCTGCTCGGGCAGCTTCAGGTACGCACGGTTGGGGCTGGCCCAGTCGGCGACGGCCTGCGGTGGGCGAGAGCGGTGCTGGACAAGGCGGCGGCTGGGAAGCCGGTCAGCATCGCGGCGTACGAGATGGCGGAGCAAGCGCTGGGGCTTCGTTGAGGCGGTTGGGTGTGGCGGAACTAGGGAAAAACAACATGAATGCGATGGTCGAAATGAGTGAAGAAGTGATGGGGGCGGTACGGGACGCCGAGGTGCCTGCGTACATTGCCAGCGCAGTGCAGGCAGCGACTGCGAGGGTCCAGTTCGAGGGGCGGATGGCCAACTGGCGTCGCGTGGTGAGCGGCTCGGCCAGCGCGGCGAGCAGCTGCTGCGCGTCGTGGGCGAAGTGGTACGTTGCACTGCGCGTATCGGAGGCGCCGCCGGCGCAGGACGTGCTCGAGGAGAAGGTGAAGCCGCTGCGCGGGGTCGTCACGGCTGATCACCTGGACGGCTGGATGATCGAGGCGGCCTGGCGCATGCTCCCCGATTACAACGACCGGATGGCCATCAAGGCGAAGTACATCTACCAGTTCCCGGAAGATCGCATCCGGCTGCATTTGAAGGGGGTACGCGGCCCGCATGTGAAGCTGGTGGTCGCGCGAGCCGAAAATAATTTGCAATGCCTCTTGCGCGTTTTGGAGCGGGCGGATACGATCCTGTCCTGAAGTACCCAACAACTTGCCTGCCGGGTGTGTCCCGTGCCTACAGCCGAAAAAGGCGCTTCCCATTGGGAGGCGCTTTTTCGTCTGTGGGTAGGTTACAGTCTCTTCATTTCAAGCCATACACCGTATGGTGTCCGCGTCCGGTCCGTTTTCTTGCCGCCGAAAATCATGGCTGAGCAGGATGTAGTAGCGCCGGGCAGAGCATTGTCCGCCAGCCTCTGCCGGAACAGCACCGCGTTATCCTTCGATAGATACCCTACAGTGCCGCCATCGATGTCGACGCGGACGGCATTTCGGTCGTACGGGTTCGAAGACTCTGGTATCAGGTACGCCACGCACGGTACGGCGACTCCGTTGTCATCCTGAGTGCGAACGATCTTCCTGATGTGCCCTTGGTAGTGGGATTCGCCAACTACTTCGATGTCGCGGTACCCGTCGTTTTCCCAGTGGTGCGCAGTGGTCTGCGCTTGCGGTCGGTGATGCTGTGAGCTGTCGCCGGCATCACGTCGAAGTGTGTATGGCCTCGTATGTGGTCGCTGCTGTGGCGGTCGCATGTCGCCATCTCTCGCGTGCGGCCGTCGCTTCGCTGGCCCAGCGTCAGGCCCGTCGCGGTATCCGGAGTAAATCTTCCAGCCGAAGTACGCCACGGCAGCAAGTAGTAGCAGCACCGGAATTAAATCCATCATTCAGCCCCATGAATAGTTGTTGGCCGGACATTATATCCATGTCCGAATAGCAACTCTGACTGGGGCTTTCCGTTTCGGCCGTAGCATATGCACGGCGGCGTTGGGCGAGAACGTTAAGCGCACCGAATCCATAGGAGGCAGTATGCCGCGCGCTGCGCCCCGTCCCTGCAGCTACAAGGGCTGTCGCACTCTCGTGCATGACGGCAGCGGCCGATGCGCCGCGCATCCTCGCGAGATCTGGTCGAAGGTCACGCCAACCAAACGGATCACCGGGCGCCGACTGCAGGCGATGCGCGCTGCGCTGTTTGCCCGCGATCCGCTGTGCGCCGAGTGCCGGCGCCAGGGTCGCGCGGTGCCGGCCACGCAGCGCGATCACATCAAGCCCCTCAGCGAGGGAGGTGCCGACGATGAGACGAACGAGCAGGGACTATGCGAGCTGTGCCATGACGCGAAGTCGCAAGGCGAATCGAAGCGCGGCCGCTGGAAGCGATAGCTAGTCGGGCACCAGCGAGGCCGGCCTCTCCAGCGCGGTGTATGGCCATAGCCGCTTTGGGCCATCAGCCGATAGAACACGATCGATCACGTCCTGCGGTAGATCTTCGCCATGTAGCACGGCTGCGGCCGCGCGGGTTCCTTGTGTGTGCTGGATCGATATCGCTGCCTGGACCATGGCGGCTTGGATGTAGTTGACCCTGCGGCACGTGACCAGGTCGAATTCCTGCATGTTGTCTCCTCCCGAACTGTCCAGTGTAGGACAGGCAAGGAGAAGGACAGGGGAACTTCACTAGTCTTTGATCTGCATCAAATGGGTTTGTCCAAGCCAAATCGCCGCAAGGGTTTGATCCGGGGAGGTGAGCGTGGGGCCCACACCTGTGAATGTCGACGAGAGATCTGGATTAGGTGGGCGCGTATGGACACGCTCGCGTCTATTGCCGAACGGCGATAAGACACGCTCGATCACGTGAACCGGAACCCGCTCATCAGTAAGGAGTTTGTAAGCACGAAGGTCGCTTATATCGAGCCGCAACTGAACTACGGCTTGGACGATCGCTGCTTGGACGAATTTACGTCGGCGACAACTGAGAATGGTGAGCTGATCCATGCAAGTCCTTCGGGCCATGACGCTATCAAGAGGATAGCGCATGACGAAAGAAGTCAGCGCACCTTGTGGCGCCGGCTGAACATGACATAAGGGAGAGCGTGATGACGAGTATGCGAGCAAAAAGAGCCAAGCGGATCCGGCGAGTTCCGTTGGAGTTGACAGGCGCGCTGTTGCGTGCCCCGGGTCGGACAATTGGCGGCGAGCTGAAGAAGGAAGTTCGTCTAATCGGGCATGTCGGGCCAGAACTGAACCTGATTACACCGTCGCAGGCATCCAGCGTCAAGCGGCGCAGCGGGCTGCAGCGATTCGTTGACCACTTCCGGAAGTATCGGCCGTGGTTCGGCATTGTCATGTCGGCGCGGCTGGCCTGGATAGCGTCGCGCTTCGACAGCCGGGACGCTCCCGGCAATTCTGACCCGCGGTCCCGACCTGGTCGCGATTGGCACGATGTTTCAGGGGAGTAACTGTCGGAGGGGTAGGGCGGGTCGAAAGTCGACGATGCGCCACTGGAAACCGTCAGCTTAGGCGTATTTTTTCGCGGAACAAAAACTACCCCCTAGGGGTTTGATAGCATATGACTTTTGTATCTGGAGTTCATATGGATCTCAAGAAGGTGATTGAGTACGGTCGGCTTGCAGTTTCCAGCTGGAAGATAATAACGTTCGCTTTCGTCACCGCGGGCTTCACAGTCGGTGGGGTTTTAGCCTATCTGTCAGAACTGATTGGCGGGTTGGGGTGGTACGCTATTTTTTCTGCAGCTCTAGTGACAGCTGCTCTGGTTGCATTAACATTTTTCTTGGTCAAAGGCGCTCAGGCCCAAGCAGCAAATGCTGCAGCCATGTCAGCATTTGCTGCCAGGGCGAGCGACATCAACCCATTGCTAAACAGTTTTGAAGACAGAGTCATCCGTATCGATCAACTCCATCTGCCAGGGCGCCAGCTTCATCGCAACAAGCTCTTCAAGCGGTGCAAGCTAGTCGGTCCAGGAGTTATTGTCTTATCAGGTGGTAGCTATGAGCATTGCGATTTCATGGACATTGGTGACGTGTTCCCATATCCGGAGAACTCCGTGATAGTAGGCGCGACCGTCTTTGAAAACTGTACTTTCGAGCGTTGCGAGTTCGATAAAATCACGCTCATGATTCCTAAGGGGATGATCGCAGGATTCTCTGCAGTGCCAGGAATCGTATTGGCAGGAAGTCGCACAGGGCCGCCGCCGAACTACAGGCCACACTCTTAGAATAATTTTCCTTAACAAAGGGACTCGAAAACTCGAGTCCCTTTGTTTTTGTTGATAGGGAAGCGCCAGTGTCTGACAGGCTCAATATTAGGCCGCAACTGCCAGTGGTTGGCGCGGCCTCCGTCCGCTCCGGCGCCGACGTTCGTTCGCCCGATCTGCCGCCGGTTCTCGCGTTAACCGAGGAGGAGCGCGAGGTCTACCACTACATTTGCGCCTCACTGCGCAGCGCCGGCATCGAGCATGTGACCGCCGGCATGCCGATCGCGATCATCGTGCGCACATTCGTGGACTGGATCAAGGCCAGCAAGGAGTGCGACGAGAAGGGTCGATCGCAAACGTCGAAGACAGGATGGTCGACACCGACACCCTGGGCGGATGACGAGAAACGCCTCAAGATGGAGTTGGGCCAATGGCTACCAAAAGCATGTCTGACGATTCCGTCGCTGGCCAGGGTCCGCAAGGACACGGGCGTGCAGGGCGCGCAGGACGATCTGTTCGGCGATCTCGTAAACCACGCCATGTCCTCTCCCGCGCGAAGATAGCGGCGCTCACGCCGGCGGCCGACCAGCTACAGGAATGGGACGAGCAGTACGGCCTGCCCGTGCTGCGTGGCGAGATCGTCACCGGGAAGTATGTATACCTGGCCGTGCTGCGGCACTACCAGGATCTGCGCGACGCCGGCAAGCGCGGCTTCGTGTTCGTGCCGGCGCACAGCTGGCACATCATCGAGTACATCGAACGGTTCTTCGTCCACATCAAAGGGCCGCTGGCCGGCAAGCCGATTCTGCTGGACCCGTGGCAAAAGTTCTGGACGGCGGTGCTGTACGGGTGGCGCCGCCAATCCGACGGCATGCGCCGCTTCAGCCGCGCGTACGAAGAGGTGGCGCGGAAGAACGGCAAGTCGACTTGGAAGGGGCCGCAGGGCGCCTACCTGTTCTCGATGGACGGCGAGGTCGGCGCCGAAGTCTACGCGGTGGCCACCACGCGCAACCAGGCGATGACGGTTTTCAAACCCGCGTTCGACAACATTCGGCGCTGGGTGAAGCGCAGCGCCGGCGTGGCCAGGTCGTTCAAGATCTATGCGGGCCTGAACCACGAGAAGGTCGAGCTCGACGACAACAGCGTCTTCCTGCCGCTGCCGGCCAACGCCGAGAATCTGGACGGCCTGAACCCGTCGGCGATCCTGTTCGACGAGCTGCACGCGCAGAAGCATCGCGACGTGTGGGACGTGATGGAGTCGGCGCTCGGTGCCCGGGCTCAGCCGCTGCTGTCGGCGATCACGACGGCCGGCTTCATCTTGGACGGCATCTGCACGGAGCAGCGCAATTACCTGATCTCGATCCTGGAAGGCAAGCGCGTCGACGACGGCTTCTTCGGCTATGTCTACACGCTGGACACCGACGACGATCCATTCGACGAACGCACCTGGATCAAGGCAAACCCGGGCCTGGGCCGGTCGAAGACCTTGGAGTATCTGCGCAGCCAGGCGCGCAAAGCCGCGGCGATGCCGGGCGCAAAGGTCAACTTCCTGACGAAGGACCTGAACATCTGGTGCAACAGTGCCGACGGCTGGTTCGACATGAACGTGTGGGACGCCGGCAAGAAGAAGTTCGACCCGCGCGTGCTGCTGGGCCGGCGCTGCTACGGCGGCCTCGACCTGGCCTCGACGCGTGACCTTACCGCGTACTCGTTGGTGTTCCCGCCGGACGAGCCGGGCGGCGACTGGTACGTGCTCGTCTGGACCTGGTGCCCCGAAGACAAAATCTCGGAGCAAGCGGATGACGCGGCGCCGTACGAGGCTTGGCGCACGGCAGGCTGGCTGACAGCGACCGAGGGCAACGTGACGGACTACGGTCCAGTGAAGGAAACCATCCTGCGGTCGCTGCAGGATTACGACGTCGCCGAGATCGGCTTCGATCGGTGGAACGCGCTACAGCTGGCGAACGAGCTGCTCGACCAGGGCGTGCCGCTGGTCGAGGTGCCGCAGAACACGGCCGGCATGTACCCGGGCAGCAAGGCGCTCGAGCAGCTGGTTTACGGTAAGGCTTTCCAGCATGGCGGCAACCCGGTGCTGCGCTGGTGCGCGGCGAACACGGCGCTGCTGTTCGATTCGAACGGCAACTTCCGGCCGGACAAAAAGAAGTCGAACGCCAACGGGCGGATCGACTGCCTGGTGGCGACCGTGATGGCTCTCAGCCGCGCAGTGTCCACCGACGAGCTGCAGGGCAGTCTCGATGACTTCCTCAATGGAGTGATCAGTACATGAAGCTTTTTTCATCCATGCGCAGCTGGTTCGGCGGCGTGCTCGGCGAAAGCCCGGGCGTGCAGGACAGCCGGCCTGGCAGCGCACTGGTCAGCGGCACACGCGGCGTCACCGTCGACGGCGCATTGCAGATCAGCACTGTCTGGGCGTGCGTCGACAGGCGCGCCGCGGCGGTGGCAAGCATGCCGTGCTTCGTGTATCGGCAGCAGCCGAACGGCGAGAAGACGCTGGCGCGCACCGATCGGCTGTACCAGCTGCTGCATACGCAGCCGAACAACCGCATGACGCCGTTCGAGTTCTGGCGCGCGATGATGCTGAACTACGATCTGCGCGGGAATGCATATGCGCGGATCGATCGCGATGCCAACGGGGAGGCGCTGGCGTTGTGGCCCATGCCGGCCGACCAGGTCGAGCAGAAGATCCTCGACGACGGCTCCGTCGTGTACGCATACCGGATCGGCAACAACGTCGCTGTGCTGGCAGCGGTGAACGTACTGCACCTGAAGAACCTTGGCAACGGCACCATCGGCCTGTCGAAGCTCGAGTTCATGCGCGCTACGATGGACGAACAGGCGAAAGCCCAGCACGACGCGACAAAGATCTTCGGTGCCGGCGGCCGGCCTTCCGGCATCCTGATGGTCGACAAGGTGTTGAACGATACGCAGCGCGCCAAGGCGAAGGCTACGTTCCATGACATGGCCATGACGGCTCTGGAGAATAAGCTGTATCTGCTGGAAGCGGACATGAAATTCCAGCAGCTGACGATGACGCCGGCGGAGCAGCAACTGCTGGAGACGCGTCATTACGGCGTGGAAGAGATTTGCCGCTGGTTCGACGTGCCGCCAGTGCTGGTGCACCACGCGAACGTCACCAGCTGGGGCAGCGGTATCGCGGAGATCCGCGAGGGCTGGTGCATCTTCTCGATCGGTCCGCTAATGGTCAACATCGCGCAGGCCATTTGCCGCTGCGTGCTGTCACCGCGGCAGCGCGCCACAATGACCGTGGAATTCTCGCTCGACGCACTGCTGCGGGCCAGCCCGACGGCCCGGGCGGATATCTACGCCAAGCAGGTGCAAAACGGACTGAAGACGCGGGCCGAAGTCCGACAGCTGGAGGGCGATCCCTTCATCCCTGGCACGGACGTACTTACCGCACAATCGAACCTCGTGCCGCTGCACATGCTCGGCCGGATGAAGCCTGCCTCCGGCGGCGACGGCTCCAACATCGCACAGTAAGGAAATCATGCACCGCATTCTCAAGACTTTGAAACTGGACGACGTGTCGCTCAAGTTCGACGGCGACACCGGCGTGTTCTCCGGCTATGCCTCCGTGTTCGGTGGCGTGGACTCGTACGGCGACACGATCATCAAGGGCGCCTTCGAGGCCACGCTGCGCAACGGCAAGCCGAAGATGTTCTTTAACCACGACTGGGGCAGCCTGCCGATCGGGAAGTGGACGAAGGCCAAGGAAGACGACAAGGGCCTGTTCGTGGAAGGCGAGCTGACGCCGGGCCTGGGCCGCGCGATGGATGTGCGCGCCGCGATGAAGCACGGCACGCTGGATGGCCTGTCGATCGGCGGCTGGGTCAAGAAGGGCGACTACGAGGAGGTCGAACAAGGCCGCATCATCCGCAAGTGGAGCAACCTGGTCGAGGTATCGCCGGTTGTGTTCCCTGCTGATAGCGCGGCGCGCGTCGACCTTGCCAGCGTGAAGCACATGGATCTGGACGCGCTCCTGCCGGAGTGCGAGACAGAACGGGATCTGGAACGGCTGCTGCGGGATGCAGGGCTGGGCCGGCGCGAGAGCATGGCACTGCTCTCCAAGGCGAAGGCGATCTTCATCGGGCGAGATGCTCCGAAAGACGTCGACGCCAAGACAACGGCCGAGATCGTCGAGCGCCTGCAGCGTCTCGCGAAATAAAGCAGCAACACTTCACCAACGGCCGCCGCAAGGCGGCTTTTTCTTTTCCGGAAAGGTAGCAAATGAAACGACTCTTCAATATCCCGACCCGCGGCTGGGCTCTCCTGGCGCTCGCGATGGTCGCCGGCATCGCGCAGGCCTTCGGCTTTGACGTGAACCCTGGCGCCGCTGCCGGCCTAGCCGGCGCGGTGCTGGTCACCGGCGAGATCGATGGCGCTGCCATCATGAAGGCGCTTGACGGCGTTGAGGCGAAGATGTCCACCATCGCCGATAAGGCGACGGAAGACATTAAGAATATCGGCAAGGTCACGACCGATACGAAAGCCGCAATCGATGCGCTCGGTACCGAACAGCGCGTGCTGGCCGATCGCCTGCTGCAGATCGAGCAGAAGGGCACGCAGCAGCAGGACGCGCCGCCGGTCGACGAGACGCTTGGCGCGCAGTTCATCAAGAGCGCGACCTTCGACAACTTCCTGAAGGCAGACGGCCGCATCAAGGTCCGTGTCGAGCTGAAAAACACGGTGACCAATGCCATCGCGAACACGTTCTCGGAGCGGCGTCCGGACATCGTCCAGGGCGCCTTCCGCGTGTTCACGCTGGAAGACTTGATGACCGTCATACCGACCTCGGCACCGGCGATCGAGTGGACGCGCGAGAACGTGTTCACGAACGCCGCGGCCGAAGTGGCTGAGGGTGCCCCGCGGCCGCAAAGCTCGCTCACCTTTACGCCGGGCACCATGCCGGTCAGCACGGTCGGTCACATCATCAAGATCAGTCGCCAGCTGGCGATGGACAACGCCGCAATGGCCGCGTACATCAATCTGCGGATGGAGTACGGCGTCAACCTGAAGTTCGAGAACCAGCTGGTGATCGGCAACGGCGTCAATCCAAATATTAAGGGCCTGGCCCACGCCGACAACTACGTCGCGCACGGCTACACGGCGGCCAGCCTGGCGGGCCTGCAGCTGGCGAACAACCGCTTCGACGTGATCGGCAAGACGATCGGCGACTGCGCCGCAACGGACATGCCGGCCGACGTGATCATCCTGAACACGGTCGACTGGTGGACGATGCGCCTGGCGAAAGATGGCAACGGTAACTACATCCTGGGCCACCCGGGCGCGAATGTCGTGCCGATGCTGTTCGGCCTGCCGGTAGTGGCCAGCAACGCGATGCCGGTCGGGAAGTTCTGGACTGGTCCGCTGCGCGTTGCCGCAACGCTGTGGCGACGCGAAGGCGTGGCGATCGATTTGTCCGATAGCGACGGCGACAACTTCTCCAACGGTCTGGTCACCGTGCGCGCTGAGCGCCGCGGCGCGCTGACCGTCGAGAAGCCGTACGCCTGCCGCTACGGCGACCTGGTGCCAGCCTAACCCTGATGCCGGGCCAGCGCGGCCCGGCAAGGAGATCTCATGGAAGTACAGATTGAAATTCTGGTGCAGGCGATCACGGCGCAGTGCGGAACGCTAAACCCGGGCGATGTGCTGCGCACGGATGCCAAGTTCGCGGCTCACCTCGTTGACGACTGCCGCGCGGCGCGTTACATGCCGGCGCCTGTATCGGCGGTGGTGGAAGTGCTGCAAGCGCCGCAGCAAGCCGAGGTTTTGTTCGATGTGCAGACGTCTGAACAAGGCGATTCTTACGCACATCTCGGAACCCTGATCGCTGCAGTGCCAGGTGCGGTGCAGGATATCGACGGCGCGTCGAGTGCCGATGATGGCGCCGCAAGCAACGCTGTGCAGACGTCTGCACAAACCGATGCAGCAACGGAGCAGGCTGCACCACGCCAGGTGCGCGGCCGGCGAAAGACTGCGGATGCCGAAGCCGCGCAGCCCGATGCGGCAGCTGTCGGGGATGCAGGCGTGCAGACGTCTGCACAGGCCGAGGGCAATGTGGACGGCGATAAGGCCGCAGCAGATCTGGCCAGCACGGAGGGCTGATGACACAGAACCCAATCGTGGAAATCGATCAGTGGTCTGTTGCGGTAACGGATGGGCCGGGCGGAGAAGGCATTGCCATCGACTCCGTAATCGACACGGGTGGCATCAATCTGGCGAATTCGCACCAGTTCATTGTCGTGGAATACAAGGTGAACAGCGGCGCCTGGCAGCGTCTGGACGGCGGCTGCTGTACGACGCTGCCCTGCGACCTGGCCATCGACATAGTGAAGTTGCGCCGTACGACGTGGGAGGGCGGTGCGGTCAATGTTGTCGTTACTGCGCATGCCCCCGACGAACTGGCGGCGCTCCCATTCGGGCTCGACATGCTGGGGAGCGTCGTCCTCCTGGGCGACTCGTCGACGAAAAACGGTCACAGGGAAGTGTGGCTCAATGGCGTGCTGACGCCCCGTTCGATCACGAATCGCGCCATCGTGGATACTGCCAATGCGATGAGCGGGTTGAAAATGAACATCGTGCACCGCGCCGGTAAGGGCGGCGATCGCCTCGATCAGATGTTCGCACGCTATGGTTCTGATGTGGCGCCCCACAAGCCCACGCTGCTGGTTGTCATGGGCGGTCCAAATGACCTGGACCAATTCCGCTCCGCAAAACAGGCGTTCGCGTGGCTGATGCGGATTTATAAGCGCGCTCGCAAGGCCCGTTGTGCGGTGCTTTATTTGGGTTCGACTGGCCGTGCCCGCGGCAACACAAATACCACGCCATCGCCGGTTGACGGCAAGGTGTACAAGCAAAGCCACGAATACGCAGCTTTATACAATCTGGCGCGTAAGGCTGCACAGAAGTTTGACGCATTCCGATTCTTCGACCTGTCGAAGGGAACCCGGGATTACGCCAGGTCGATTTCGGCCACTGATGCTTCTATGGGCAAAACGCGTGCCGGGGCATTCGCGCCACTTACCGATGGCACAGTGGATCCATCGCACGTTGGTCCGTTTGGGACCATCCTCAGCGCAGTACCGTTGGCGCGGTATCTCGTTGAGCTATTCGGCCATGCCCCGCCAGACCGGTCGACGCTGAACGGCTATGGGGGATATGGTGATCAGTCGGCAGTCGGTATTGGCAACACGCTGATGATGGGCGCGACGAACCTCTACATCGCCGCGCCGAACACGGGTTTCGGCCCATCCGACATTGTCATCAAAACCGGCAGTGGGACGATCGAGGCGATTTGCGACACCGTAGAACGCATTGACGACGGACCTGGGCGCGCGTTGGAATTGAAGATCTCGGGCGCTACTGCAACGACCGACTACATCGAGATCGCCGGGAGTAAAGCTTACACGGGCGACGTCGACATCGATGCGTGGATGCAGGGCGGCCTGAACGTCATCGCCGCAGCAGCGGGTGGCATTCATAACTTCTTCGGCGATCTGGAATTCCGTGGCGCAGGAAGTGTCATCCTGCATACGATCTCGTTTGGCGAGTCGTATACCGGCGACAGGGTTCCAGCGAACGAGGGCTTTTCCGGTTCCGTGAACGGAACTGCTTTCGGTCTGTCTGGTCCGTTCAACTTCGGCTCGCCGCGTTCGCCGCGTTGCCCCATTCCAGCAGGGACAGTGTCGCTGTTGTATCGGGGCCGAATTCAAACGACGCCAGGCGCACAGCTGACCGTGCACGTCACCGAGTTCGGACCGCACGTCGATCTCGAAACGGCGGAAGTCGACAAGTACCTATCGTAAGGGGAGGGCCATGGCATTCATTCGAACAGCTGGCCCGGTGGCATTACCGGTCGTCCTCCGTGAAGCTGCTGGCAACCTGGGCATCGAAGACGAGGAGTCCGACGTCCATATCGAGCGCTGGCTCAAGGGCATCGTGCGAACCCTGGAGCTGCGCATCGGTCAATGCCTGATGCGACAGACCTGGACCGGCACGCTGCCGGCGTTCGCGCCCGCAATCAAGCTGCCGCATCCGGTGCTGCAGGTGGTCGCGATCGACTACGTCGATCAGGCCGGCGTGGAGCAATCGCTGCCGCTGTCCGCGGTGCGCGTGGTGGTGCAGGACGAATACACCACGCTGCTCAAGCCCTCGCGCGGCCAGGCCTGGCCAGCCACGCTGCAGGACGACGAAGCGGTATCCATCACCGTCGAGTGCGGCTATGGCGACAGCCCGGCTGATACGCCGGACGACCTGAAGCTGTACATCCTGGCCAAGCTGGTCGAGCAGTACGATCCGGCCGCCGGCGGCGAGAAGGAAACCGTGCAGACCAGCTATCTGGAAAACATGCTGGATCACTACAGGAGGTATGAATGACTATTCCGCTGGCAAAGCGGCTGCGGCACCGCGTCCGCTTCGAGCGGTTCGGCCCGCCTGCAGGCGACCCCACTGATCCGCGATATGACCCCGGCGCGCAGGAATGGGTACCGGTATTCGAGGTCAAGGCAGAAGTGCTCGACGTGGTGCCCAGCCGGTCGGAGGCCGTCAAGAGCGGCGTCAGGTTGGCGAAAGACAGCGCGCGGATCCGCCTGCGCTATCGGAAGGACATCACGGCGGAGATGCGCATCGTCGAGTTGTACGGGGCGCGTCGCACGTTGTCGATCGCCGGCGGACCTGCCGTCGTCGAGGCCGGTCGTGTGATCGAGGTGCTGGTGGAGGGATTTTCTTCATGAGCGACGATGTCCACATAAAAGGCGGCAGGGAGCTGATGGCTGTTCTGCAGTCGCTGCCAGGCAAGATCGAGCGCAACATCATGCGCACGGCCCTGCGCGAAGGAGCAAAGGTGCTCAAGGCTGAAGCGCAGGCCGGCGTGCCGGTCAAGCATGGAGCCCTGCGCAGAAGCGTGCGAGTAAGAGTGCGGACGAAGAAGCAGACCATCATCGCAAGGGTGATCGCGGGCGATGAGAAGGCTTGGTACTGGCGCTTCGTCGAGTACGGCACCGGGCCGCACTGGATCTCGGTGCGCGAAGGCGAACGGCCGTGGCGCAATACGCGCCGCGGGCCAAAGGCATTCAGTGTCGGCACGCTGAACAGGATGGCTCGGAACGGTAGCCTCAAGATCGGCGAGAACTTCGTCGGCAACTCTGTCTCGCACCCTGGTGCGAGAGCGCGGCCGTTCATGCGGCCCGCGCTCGATACGAAGGCGCGTGCCGCCGTCGCTGCAGCGGTGGCGACGGTTAAAAGCCGGCTGACCAACGCAGGCATCAACCTGCCCCCGGAGGCGCTCGATGAATGACGCCATCGTCATCAAGGCGCTCCTGCTTGCCGATGCTGCGTTCATTGCAGCGGTTCCTCCGGAGAAGATCTTCTTCGGCGAGATTTCGCAGGCGACCGTGCTGCCTGCCGTCGCACTGTCGAGCGTATCGACGGACGAGCCGCTGCGGCCGGTGCTGGACGAGGGCGAGAAGGTCTTCAAGGTCTCCCGCGTTCAGGTCCGGGTCGCGGCCAAGAGCTACGCGGACCAGTGCAGGATCATCGCCCTGGTCGGGGCAGCCGTCCGCGGTGGGCGCCGCCACGTGGCCGGGATCCTGGTGGCCAATATCGAGCGCGCGGGCATTGGCCCTGACGATGGCGACAGCGACGCCAGGATATTCGAACAAACCCGTGATTTCCGAATCAGCTACTTCGACACTCCCTGATCGAGGTTGGCTTGACCCACGCCCGCATAGCAACCGCATGCGGGCTTTTTTTTTGAAAGGTACTACATGAGTGGCGAGAACGTTACGACCGTCGCCGGCACCGAGCTGTGGGCTTGCACAGCCGCGCCGGCGACGCATACCAAGGCCGGTTTCGAGGCCTTGACCTGGACGAAGGTCGGTGAAGTTACCGACGTGGCGACCGTGCTTGGCCGTGAGTACAACACGTCCACCCACGCGCCTGTCGATAGCGCCCAGCAGATTGAAAAGAAGGCCAGCTACAAACTGGGCTCCTCGGAATTCAAGATGGGTTGGGACGACGAGGACGAAGGGCAGCAAATTTGCTACGCCGCCAGCCTGGGCTATTCGGCGCTGTCGTTCAAGTTGGTCAAGCAAAACCGCGCGGTGCGCTACTTCACCGCCCAGGTGTCGAAGTTCACTGAAGACCAGGGCACTGTCGACAACAACGTCGTCGGCAGCATGACGCTGCTGCGCCAGACCGACACGATCCGCGACGAATCCACGATCGTCTAACCGAAGCTTCATCCGCTGTATCCAATGCCGGCATCCGCCGGCTGAATTCATTCTCAAAATAGAAAGCAAAGACCATGTCCAATATCCGTAAATTCGCTGTTGTTGCAACCTCGATCCTGCACCTGCGCGATGCCAACGACCAGCTGATGTTCGCCGACAACGACCAGGGCGAGCCAGACAAGAATCGCCCGATGACCGTCGAACTGTACGGCCCGGGTTCCAAACAGTACAAGCGTGCCCAAGCCAACAACACGAACCGCGCGCTGGACCGCTTGAAGAAGAAGGGCAAGACCGATACCTCCGCGGACGACCAGGCACGCGAAACGGCCGAATTCCTGACCGCATGCACCAAGTGCTTCGCCAACGTGACGCTCGACGCCCTGCAGGGTGACGCGCTGGCGGCGGCCATCTACTCCGATCCGGAAATCGGCTTCATCGCCGAGCAGGTGAACAAGCACATCTCGGACTGGGCAAATTTTACGAAGGCATCGCCGGCGAACTGATCCTGTTCATCCGGCAGGATGCATGGCTGCGTGCCGTGCCTGAGTACAAGGATGGGAAAGAAGTGAGGCGCTCGGGATCGCGCCTCGCGAAGTACACAAAAGACGGGGTGACCCCAGAGCGGCCGGATCCCGGTCCGGCCGCTCACCTGCTCGATTGCTTTTGGGATATCGGCCCGACGCTGGCCGCTGGCGACCGGGATGTCGCGATCACGCAAAGCGAGATCCGCGCCTGGCAGGACAACATGGGTGTGGAGCTGGCGCCCTGGGAAGTGTCCCTTGTTCGGCGCCTGTCCCAGGAGTTCCTCATGCAGGTTCAGGCATCCACCGAGCCGAACTGCAAACCTCCCTACGGCCAGCTGTACAGAGCGCCCAACATCGATAAGAAAATCGACGCTGCTCTTGACTGAGCGGCGCAGAACTGGACGAAACATGATCGCAGGGAACATCGAAATCCAACTGATGGCCAATGTCGCGCGTCTGCAGCGCGACATGAACCAGGCCCGCAACACGGTCGAGACCACGATGACCACCATTGCCAATGCCGCCTCACGTGCGCAGGCGGCATTGGGCGGCATTGCGTCCGGTCTCGGTATTTCCCAGCTGATTGGGATGGTCGACCAGTACGGCAAATTCACCGCCCAGCTGCGTCTGGCCACCTTGTCGGCACGCGAATACGCAGCCGCATACGGCGACGTGAAGCGGATCGCTACCGATGCGCAGCAGGGGCTCCAGGAAACAGGGATGCTCTACGCGAGGATCGCAAACGGAACGCGGGAGCTGGGCCTGGCGCAAAAGCAGGTCTCCGCAATCACGGAGACCGTCAACCTGTCGTTGAAGGTCTCCGGCGCGACCGCTGACGAAGCGGCGTCTGCGCAACTGCAACTGTCTCAGGCCTTCGCCGCCGGCGCGCTGCGCGGTGAGGAATTCAACGCCGTCAACGAGGCGGCACCGCGGCTGATGCAGGCCCTTGCCGATGGTATCGGCGTGCCTGTTGGCGCCCTGAAGAAGATGGCGGAAGAGGGCGAGATCACGTCGGCGATCATGGCCGACGTGCTGCCGAACGCGCTGGCCAAGCTGCGTGAAGAAGCAAAGGAAGTACAAAGCATTTCGGGCGCCTTCACGGTCCTGAAGAACAACGTGATGGAATACGTCGGTATCCAGGCGAACGCCAGCGGTTCGGTGTCGGTGCTGACGCAGGCGATCGGCGGCCTGGCCAACAACCTCGAAACGATCGCCAATGCTGGCCTGCTGGTGGCCGCTGTATTCGGTGGCAAGCTGGTCGCGAGCATCATCGAGTCGACCAGGCAGAAGATCCAGGACATCGCCGCCAGCCGTGCTCAAGCGCTGGCGAACGAGGAAACGGCAGCCTCGGCGCTGCGCCGAGCGCAAGCAGAACGCCAGGCGGCGCTGATCGCCCAGAGCCGTGCACGTGAAACGCTCGCGGCAGTGCAGGCCGAAGTGGCCGCGGACCGGCAGCGCGTGGCCTCGGCTGCTGTAGCTGCGGAACAGGAGATTGCTGCTCGCCAGGCGCAGTACGTCGCGACGGCAGGTATCGTCCGGCAAGAGATCGCGCTCGAGCAAACGCGCCTGGCTGCGCAGATCAACGGCATTGGCCGGGCTCAGCGCGTGGCCGAGATGGCGCGTCTCGCCGGCGAGCTGGCAGCGATCGAGCGTGCCATCGCGACGCAGTCGAGCGCGTTGGCGGCACAGCGGATCGCCAATGAGCAGGCGGTGGCCAACGCCGCTGCAGTAGGAACAGCCAGGATCACCGCCGCGCGTGCTGCGGAAACCGCGGCTACGGGCGTGGCCGCTGCGGCCACGTTACAGGCCCGGGCTGCCAACGCCGCACTGACTGTAGCGATGGGCGCTACGACCGTGGCGTCGCGCGTCTTGGGCGGAGCGCTCACCCTGCTAGGCGGCCCAATCGGCGCGATCACCCTGGCTGTTACCTTGGGCATCACGGCATGGACGCTGTGGGGCAACCAGGTCGACGACGAAAGCAAGAAGGCGACTGCGGCGGTGGAAGAATCGACCGTCGAGATGATCGCCCGGCTGGACAAGCAGATCGAGAAGCTCCGTGAACGCAATCGGCTGCAAAGCGAAGAGCCGCGGGTGAAAGGGCTCGATCAGATCAGCGAAGCGGACATGGCCGGCCTGGCACGCGCCAAAACGGCGCTCGATGCGGTGCAGCGCGGCACCGGGCAGTGGGCCAACGTGTCGTCGATGGAGCGACAGCTTGCTGCTGTCGATCTGGCTCACCAGTACGAAACAGCGTTGCTGCGGGTGCGCCAAGCCCAGGATGAGGCCGCTGCAGCAGCCAACCGGACACGTGACACGCGCATCGCCGACTGGTATGCGCAAAACGGCACGAGCGCGCAAAAGCTTGCTGCCGAGCTGGATACTCTGCGCAAGCAGTTCGGCACCATTCCGCCTGAAATGGAAAAGCTGGTCCGAGCGAAGTATGCGGACAAGAGCGGTGCGGCCGCAACGAAGCAGCAGGCCGAGGCTTACGCATCGCTGGTCGACGCGATCCAGGAGCGGATTACCGAAACTGATCGCGAAGCCACCGGCTTGGCCAAGCTGACCGAAAGCCAGAAGCTGGCCATGTCGCTCGATACTGAGCTGGGCAATGGCAAACTGAAGCTGTCGGCATCCGAAGAAGCATATTACCGGGCGCTGATCGAGGTGCTGGGTGCCAGCGAGGAAACGGCGCGCGTGAATGCGGAAGTCGTGGAATCAAACAAGCGCGCAGTCAAAGGCGCCGATGACATGGCCAAGTTCCAGAAGGCGCTTGCCGATGAAACGCAAAAGGCCATCGACAAGGCAGTCGCCGAGGCCGACGAGCATGAGCGGCTTGCCGCGACGTTTGGCATGTCGAAGGCTGCGATCGAGCAGCTGGAGATCGCCAGGCTCGAGGAGCAGCTTGCGCAGCGCTCGTCGACCGGCATGACGCTGGACGAGATCGAGACGCTGGAGAAGCTGATCGCCGCTAGAAAGCGTGCGGCCGCAGCGATCGCCAACGTTGAAGACCTGGAGAAGCAACGGGATCTGTGGAAGTCCATCGAGGACACGGCGCACCAGACGTTCGTGTCAATCCTGGACGGTGGCAAGGATGCTGCGACGCGTCTGAAAGACACGCTGAAAAACGTGTTCTTCGACTGGCTGTACCAGCAGACGCTGAAGAAGTGGATCGTGCAGATCACGCCGACGGCAGCTGGCGGCAAGGGTACCTCGATCATGGATCTGTTCAGCAGCGCCGGAAGCTGGTTCAGCGGCGCCGGTAGCGCGTTCAGCAGCGGCAGTACGGCAGCGGGCGGCGGCTTCATGGGCAGCGCACAGGGGCTGGTGAGCGCTGGAAAGTATCTCTACCAGGGATTCTCGACCGGCTTCTCGTCGCTATTCGGTGGTGGCGCAGCGGCTGGTGCCGGCGGCGCAGCGGGTGGTGGCGGGCTCATGGCTGGCATCAGCAATATCCCGGTGATCGGCTGGATCCTGGCCGGCATGGGCGCAAACGATAAATTCTTCAAGGAGGGCTGGAATATCGATGGCCAGACCTCCGACATCTCGAAGATGTTTGTGCAGGCGATCCCGAAGGCGTTTGCGGCGAGCGGTGGTTTATTGAGTGGCGGCGCCGGCATGCTTGGCGCAGGCCTGATGAGTGTCGGTGCCGTCGCTACGGTCGGTATCAATGCGGCCAATAGCGCGCTGAAGAAAATCGGCCTCAACGACCGCATGGCATCGCTGCTGTCCGGTTCATCCCTGTGGACGCGGGCATTCGGGCTCCAGAAGCCTACTGTGACCGGCCAGGGGCTGAGCGGCACGTTTGACGGGACCGGCGCGCATGCGCTGAACTACGCGAACGTAATGCAGAAAGGCGGCTGGTTCCGATCGGACAAGACGTACCAGGTTGGCGAACAGGCCGATGCCGCATTCGTGCAGGGCCTGACGGATGCATACGCGGCCATGAAGCAGACCGCTGGCGATCTGGCCGGCGTGCTGGGCGTGTCGACGGCTGGTCTGTCCGACTTCTACAAAGCGTTCGATATCGCGTTTGATCCAGCAGCCGACCAGGCCGCCCGTGAAAAGCAGGTGCAGGACATGCTCGCAGGCCTGGCCGACGATTTGGCGACTTACCTGGTGCCGAACATTGCAACGTTCGCGCAATCGGGAGAGACAGCCGCGGTGACGCTTGAGCGCCTGGCGACCGAGTTTGCAAATACAAACGCGATCATGCAAGCCATCGGCGTCGACGGGAAGACTGCGTTCGGCACGGTCGGCCTGGCGTCGATCGAAGCGCGTGAGCGGCTACTGTCGCTTGCAGGCGGGGTCGATGCGCTGGCGTCGCAGACCGACTACTTCGCGCAAAACTTCCTGACCGAGGCTGAACGTATGGCTCCGGTGCAAAAGCAGGTAGCAGAGCAACTGGCAACGCTCGGCTATGCGCACATCACGAACGCTGAGCAGTACAAGGCGGTCGTGCTGGGATTGGCCTCGTCGGGTGCGCTGGCCACGGCTGAAGGTGCAAAAACGTATGCCGCGCTGCTGCAGCTCGCGCCTGCATTCAAGACGGTCACCGATTACGCCAGCTCGCTTACCGGAGCGCTGGCCGGCGAATCGTCGGCTGTCGCAGCGGATCGCCGCCGGCTGGAAATTCAGCTGATGCAGTTGGCTGGTGACGCGGCTGGCGCACTGGCTGCCCAGCGTGCCGACGAGCTGGCCGCGGCAGATGCCTCGCTGCGGCCGATCATGCAAATGATCTACGCGCGACAGGACGAGGCGGCCGCCGCGGAGGATGCTGCAGCCGCCCTGGAGAAGAACCGGGATGTATTGCGCGGCTTCGTCGACGACGCGCTGGATGCCGTAACGAAGGCTGTTGCGGCCCAGCGTAAGGAGGTGCAGGCGCAGTACGACGCGGCCATGGCTGCGCTGCAAACGCGCATCGATGGCGTTACCTCTTCGATCGCAACGCTGACCGAGCTTTCCGGTGTACTGAAGTCGGGCCTGAACGGCATGACGTTGCAAGGTGCGGAAGTGGCGACCCGCGCTGCGGCACAGGCTCAGATCGAGGCTGTGCTGGCGATCGCCCGCGCCGGCGGTGCGCTGCCGACGGCAGACGGTATTCGTGAGGCGGTCAGTGCCGCGTCAGCAACCAGCACAGACGGCTTTGCCACGTTCCTCGAATACCAGCGTGATTTCGTGCGCACGTCGTCGGCGCTGGCCGAGCTGTCTGGTCTGGCGGATGTCCAGCTGACCGACGCACAGAAGCAGCTCGCTGCTTTGAACGCGGAAAAGGCGCTGCTGCAGGACTGGTTCAACCAGGAGATGGAGCGGCTGGACCTGGTGCTGGAGAAGGCGCAGGAGCAGGTCGACAAGCTGGACGGCATCAACACCAGCGTGCTCTCCGTTGCCCAGGCGGTGGGCCTGCTGGCTGCATCGATCGCCGGCATGAACACTGGCGCCACGCCGAGCAACCCGGGCGGGACCGGCCTCACGCTCACGGATCTTTACCAACAGGTGCTTGGGCGTGATCCGGATGCAGCCGGCTCGGCCTACTGGTCCTCGATCTTCGGCGCATCGATCGACCAGGACGAGATCAGGAACTTCATCAACGGTGCCCAAGGCGAGCTTGCTGGACGCATGCCGGGCTTTGCTGCCGGTGGCGATCACGCAGGCGGCTGGCGCATCGTCGGCGAGAACGGCCCTGAGGCCGAATACACGCCGCCGTCGCGCATCCATTCGAACGGTGCCACGACGTCGATGTTTGACGGCATGGAGAAGCGCATCGAGTCGCTGGAAAGGACGATGGCCACTGGCTTGTCGCGCCTGATCGGCGAAACGAAGCGCGGCGCGGACGCGATGGAGGATGTCAGCGACAAGGGCATCAAGACCCGATCCGAAACGGAGGTTTCATAAATGACGCTGCGCGTAATCAAGCCGGCATGGAAGGACAACGATCTGGTGGCGGTGGCCGCCATGATCGTTGCCAGCAACGTTACTGAGACAGTGCCGCTATGGAATCCGTCGGAGGCGTGCACCATCGGTATGCGGCGGCGCCGCGACACCACGCACCGCATCTACGAAGCGCTGCAGGCAAATACCGGCAAGGACCCGTTACTCAACCTTGCCGGCAACACACCGATCTGGGCTGACGTCCAGGCAGCGAACGGCTTTGCCATGCTCGATGCTGTGAATAACACGAAAACCGAACAGGCCGGGTCGATCGACATGACGTTGGCGCCCGGGCCGTTCAATTCGTTGTACCTGGGCGGCCTCGAGGCATCGCGCGTGCGCGTGATTCAGACGCTGGGTTCGACTGAGACCTACAACAAAACTTTCGAACTTGTGCGGCCGGTGTACAGCTGGACGCAATGGGACAGCGAGCCGATCTATCGCGAGACGGATCTGATCCTATTTGATCTGCCGCGTCGTTCTGGCGCGCGCCTGCGCGTGATCATCGAACAGCCCACTGGCACTGCCAGGTGCGGAACGCTGGTCACGGGAATGATGCGCGAGCTGGGCAACACGCAGTGGGGGGCTGGGTTTCGGGTCAAGTCCAATTCGTCGTTTAACGAAGACAAGTTCGGAAACGTGCCACTCATCAAACGGCCTGCAGCGCGGCGCATCAATGCGACCGTGGAGGCGCCACTGGCCCTGTTCGATGAAATCAACCGCCTGATGATGGAATACGACGGAACCAATCTGCTTTGGTCGTTCTCCAGCGAATTCAAGAGCCTTAACGCCTTTGGCTTCTACGAGGATTTCGATAACACCCTCGCGACGCCAGCCGGCGCTTTTTACAATCTTCGAGTATTGGGACTGATGTAATGCCATTACCGCAAACGAACATCACCGCGTTCACGACCATGGATCCGCCGACGCGGGACGATCCTGACGATTTTGACGGCCGCGCAGAATATTCATGGAACTGCCTCAAGGTGTCGCAAATGCAGTTCAACACGCTGGCCACGCAGGTGAACAACATGGCCACGGCAGCGAACACGAGCGCCGCGAATGCGGCCGCGAGCGCCACTGCTGCAGGCACAGCCAAGACTGGCGCCGAGACCGCAAAAACCGGTGCTGAAACGGCGCGCGGTCAGGCGCAAGGACATGCGACGTCCGCCTACGAAAATGCGGTCATCGCTCTCAACGCCGCTGCGGCCCTGACCGCAACCAGTTCGACGGGCCAGACGATCGGCGCCGGCAGCAAAACGTTCATGACACAGGCGGGCAAACAGTTCGCTGGCCAGCGCCTGCGCATCATGAACCCGCTGAACAACGCGCAATGGATGTACGGGAACGTGACCAGCTACATCGGCACGTCGCTCGTTGTCGCCATCGATGACGTGAACCCGGCGACCGCCGGCGCAGTCGTAGCGAACTGGCTGATCGGCCTCGGTGGCGAGAAGGGCGCTAAGGGAGATCCGGGCGGTCTGACCGGCGGTAATCTTACCGGGCCGCTGAATGAACGGCGAACGGCTGACGTGCCGGTGGCTTCAACGTTAGACCCTTGGAGCTCGGCTGGCAATATGGTGCCGATCACAGGTAGCGGAATCGTCAACAATTTCACGACTGCGCCGCAGGCGGGTGCAAAGCGCACTTTGCTCATGGCGCAGATTGGCCAATCCATCACATTCGAGAACAACGCGAACGTGATCGTTTTCGGCGGCACGCAAACGGCCCGCGCCAACGATGAGGTGGACGTGGCCGCAATCAGCCCCAATTACTTCCGTGTAGAGGTTCGCAAAGCCGACGGCACGCCAGTAGCGCACGACCGCGGCGAGCTGCACAACCTCCGCCAGTTCGGCTCATCCGGGGTGTTCACGGCCACGAAAACTGGCTGGCACAAGATCACTGTTACTGGCAGTTCCGGCAGCGGAGGTGTGGCGTCAGCGCTCGTGGGGGGCGTGGCCGCGGCATCCGGCGCCGGCGCGGGCGGATTCGTCAGTGGCATGCGCTATCTGACGGCGGGCGTCAATTATGCAGTGGCCGTATTCTCCGGTGGTGCCGCTGTAACCGCACAGGGAACTGCTGTTGCAGGCAACCCGGGCGGTAACAACTCTTTCAGTGGCCCCGGCATCGTCACGATGACGGCGAACGGAGGCGAGGGCGGCAAGGCGTCAATCACTCCCGGTGCATCTGTCACTGGTGGCACAGGCGGCGCGGCCAGCGGTGCCTCTACTGACTTGACGGTGACTGGCGGCAGCGGCGGCTCAGCAACAGTTGGGAATGCTAGCAGCGCAGCCGCCTCGGGCGGTGGCGCGGTTGGCATCCGCGGGGGATCCTACTACGGGGGCGGTGCCATCGGCTCCGGGAGCTACGCTGCCGGTGGCGGGGCGGGCGTTGGCGGAAACGGCGGCGCGGCGTCGAATATCGCCGCGGCCGGAGGCGGGTCAGCGGGCTCGGCGAGCACGGCGACTCCCGGCATCAACTTCATTGGAGCCCCGGGCGGTGCGCAGTCATACCAGACACCTAACGAGCTTGCGAATGCGACGGGTGGCGGTGGCAGTGGAAACGCAGGGGGGAACACCCTTCCGACTGCACCCAACGGCGGCGGGTCAGGAGGCGCCATTGGTAATGGTTTTGGCTTGTCTGCTGCCCCCGCCGGCCATTTTGCCGGAGCGGGTGGTACTGCATTGATAGGGGGGTCCTCTGGCGTCGGCGGTCCTGGCGGAACCTACGGGGGCGCTGCAGGCGGTACTGCCCTCGTATCGTCGGGAGGAGCGGCGCAAGTTAATGGGGCGCCCGGATCCGCCGGGGCTGTCTGGATCGAATTCTAAGGGGTGAACATGCGCGAAATTGTATTCGGCGATTTTGAGAATGGCTTCGACAACACGGTCGACAAGCATATCGACATTTTGGATGACGACGGGATTCCGTATGAGCCGCCAATGATCGGGACAGAGTGGGTGGCCGAGCTGTTCTACGCCGGCCACTGGCAGGTCAATCCTGCCTGGCTGGAAGCATGGTTGGAGGCGCAGGAGCCGGCCGAGCCGGAGCCCGAGGAACTGCCGGCCGAGCCAACGCCACCTGAGCAGCAATAACTGCTCTCCATTACGTTCTGCAGCAAAATAACAATGAAAGTAAATACTATGTCCATCGAAACCGCAGGTAGTGCCGCGGCCATCAAATTTTTCGGCGCCGCCGTCATTGCGTCAGCGCTGGGAGCAGCGCTCGGCTTCATCTTCATGTGGCCGCGCACGATCCGTGAGGGCGTCACGCGGTTCGCGTGTTCGATAACCTGCTCGTTCGCTTTCGGCCCGTTTGTGGCCATGGGGGCGCATTCGTTCTGGCCTGGCCTCTTCGAGTCTGCTCGTGTGCTGGGGCGCCAGTATGCGGGCAGTGAGCTGGCCGGTTTGCTTTGGGCAGGGGCGCCGTTCCTCGTGCTGGCCGCACTTGTGGCCTGGTGGGTCTTGGGCGCCCTCGTGCTGTGGCTTGAGCGTCGGCGCGGCAAAGACTTTGGCGAGCTGGCCCACGATGTTGCCGATGTGATCCGCGACGTGCGAGGTGCCCTGTGAAACTTACGCTCGATCAGCTGCTGACGATCATGCCGCTGGCCGGCCGCGAACGCGCTGCAGCGTTCCTGGTACCGCTGAACCGTTGGATGCCGGAATACGGCATTACCACGCCGGCGCGCGTCGCATCGTTCCAGGCGCAGGTTGCGCACGAAACGGCCCAGTTGCGCTACCTGCGCGAGCTGTGGGGGCCGACCGCGCAGCAGAAGCGCTACGAAGGCCGTAAGGACTTGGGCAACACGCAACCAGGTGACGGCCGGCGGTTCCTCGGCCGCGGCCTCATCCAGACGACCGGCCGGGCGAACTATGCCGAGTGTGGCAAGGCGCTCGGCGTCGACCTGCTGGCTCACCCCGAGCTGCTTGAGACGCCCGAGTATGCGGTCCGGTCGGCGTGCATGTTCTGGCTGTCGCATGGACTCAACACGCTGGCTGATGCCGGCGACCAGGTCGCGGTAACGCGGCGCGTGAACGGCGGCACGAACGGCCTGGCCGAGCGGCTGGCGTTCTTCACAGTTGCATCGAAGGTGCTGTCGTGAGCGCACTGGCTTTGCCGTGGTGGGCGCGCTGGCTGCTCTTCGCAGGTGCCGGCGGAGCGATGTTCGTCCTGGGCATGTTGCATGGCGAGCGGCTAGCTGGCCAGGCGCACATCGATTACGTCACCGCGCAGTCTGCTCGCACCGTGGCGATCGTGAAGGCGCAGCAAAAGGTGGTCGTTCAGACCGAAATCAAATACCGCGACCGGATCAAGACGGTCTACGTGAAGGGAGAAGAAATTGAGAAGCTGGTGCCTGTCTATGTCACGCGCGCTGATGATGATCGTTACGGTGTCAATGCTGGCTTCGTGCGCAGCTACAACGCAGCCTGGGCAGGTAAGCCTGCCGGACCTTCCGTCGAGTCTGACCGGGACGCCGCCGGCATTCCGCTATCTGAAGTCGCAGCGGTCGACGCCCACAACGCCACAGCCTGCCACGCCTGGCGCGAGCTTGCCGTCGGCCTCCGCGAGCACTATGAAAACCTGAAGGCCGTGACGAAATAACGCTGTGCAGACGTCTGTACAAGAAGCCGGGGCGTGTGCGCTATACTGTGTTTATATACAGTAATTTGCAGGCCAGCTATGCGCGTAAGGATGATACGGATGAGAGAGAAGGGCGTGGAGTTGCCGCGCCGTGTGCTGCACGACCGCTATGCCGTCAAGCACTGGGGATGCCTTACGATTGAGGATGTCGCTGTCCCGGCACTTCGGCGCCAGGTGAAGATTGCGCGCTTGGTTCTGGACACGGGCGACCGGGTGCTCGAGCTGCTCGACTCGCAGATCAGCTGGGTCAACGAGCAAAATTTCGAGCTGAAGGGTTTTGAATTGCGCGACGTCGACGGCGAGCTTGTCCATTACGCGCAGGGGTGGCTTTGCACGGTTGAGCTGGACAACGATGATGCCGGGGCGTCTGGCAAGCGTGAGGCAAAGCGGGCCGCGCGGCACTAGGTAGAGACGAAAAAAAACGGCCGCCGCGGCGACCGTTCATTGGAAAATTTCCGAAACCGTTGGAACTTCCATATCGTGGAATAAGCGAGCTTTGATAAGTGCTTGTTTCACATTGAATTCTTGGGGTGGCTGATGGGGCTCGAACCCACGACAACAGGAATCACAATCCTGGCTGCTACTTCTTTTGAAAGCACCAACCGAAGGACCTAGTCCGCTGGTCGATTCCATCGGATATAAAAGAGCAAATAAGGATCACGAACGTCCAAAGTGTCCTCGCTGGTATCCCAATCGATTATTGCTCGTGGCTGGCCATCGTTCGCCAATTGAGCAATGTGCAGGCATGCCCCTGTCACGCTAGATCCGGATGGAGTTTGATCTTCACACACCATCTTGATTCGCTCTAACAGGTCTGAATACCTGAAGTGTAGGTTCGGTGGATCGAGGGCGATACATTGGAGGAGAATTGTGTATACATCCCCCACTGCGCCGCTTCGCAAGCGATACTGAATTCGCTCTGTGCCGCGAGTTTTCGGACCCTCTTCAAGCCTTTCCAATGTGCTCGAGTAATCAGCTGTTACTGCTGTTCGGACACACATATTGGTATAAAAATCACTATCAGAAGGCAATGTAAACTGCGTAGACTCACGCTGCCGAACATTTGCTTCTAGGCACGCATTCAAACATAACGACTGCATAAGCTGAGGGGAGCCCGCTACCTCAGATATCAGCGAATCGAGTGTCGTACCTGACACCTTGATGTTCAGTGCCGCGAACCCTTTTTCCGGAATCTGCTTGAGCGATGCTGTAGGCCAGTAGTCAAAGTCGATGTTTACAATCCGTCCGCGAAGATCAGCGTTCGCACGCAGTACGTCTTCCGAATGGTGTGGAACAGAAGCACATGCTATGCGCACTCCTTTATCGATAGCTTCTTTGATTTGTCTGGCAACCTCCTCTTGAGTATCGCGAGAAATGTAATGAAAATCATCAATGAAGACGACAAAATCAGTATTGGCTAGTTCTTTGATTAACAGCTGCAAATAATCGACAGCCGTTTTTTTTGTGCTCGCTTGCTTGGTAAGCATAGAAGCTGACCCGTTTATACTGGCTTCGGCCTTGGCCACTAAGACAGACCCGGCGGCTTTAGCGGATCCTCCAAAGCCAACTGTCGTGCCTTGCTCTTCCTGTTCCGTTATCTCAACAGGAGTACCAACAAGATGGAACACGCGAAGCCAGAGCTCTCGCGCCGCTTGAACTCCTGCGCCAGAAACAGATAGCAGATTCTCGTTCCCTACAATTTGTTTGACGAAAACCGTTTTACCGGATTTGGACGGACCGGAAATATTGATGAGCATTCCGCCTTGAGCGAGCGCATCTTCAAACACTTGTTTCTTGACAATCAAGTGATCATTGACGAGTGTGACGGTTGGGGTCTTTCCGGGCGTAAATACGTCAAAGGCTTTCATGTGTGCTCCTGTGGTCAACACCATAATCATGCACCGAAGATGATTTGCCTACAAGCAAAGAAAGCATGGCGGTGAGGATTCTGGTGAGAGTTTGCTGAGATGTGCAAATAAGCAATATCAAGAGCAATCTAGGCTCTTTAGGTCGAGCGGGCCTCCCTGCTCAGTCGGCCAAAAAAAAGCTGTCATTCTGCTGGCATTCCGGTGCTCAACTAGCCCCAAAATACCCCACAGAATGACAGCCTCTTACTGCTAACTACTTGATTCTAAAGTGTTCGGTGGTGGAGACGGCGGGAATCGAACCCGCGTCCGCAAGCACTCCACAGACAGTTCTACATACTTAGCACTATCAATTAATTTAACCGGACCAACGGGGACGTGCACCCTTTGGCCAAGCGAGTTACCTTAAATTTCGGAAGCAACCAAGTAACCCGGTTGAGTCCTAGCCTCTGTAAATGACTCCACAGCTTTTAACGGCCCACCCCAGAGGCGAGGTGTTGTGGAGCTAACAGCGATTAAGCTGCCAGTGCGTACGAGTTATCGTTTGCAGTTAGTTTGTTTCTGGATGTATTTACGAGGTGACCAGCCCTCGGTATGCCCTGCTCTGCTTTGCAACCCACGTCGAAGCCAGGTCGTCCCCACAGAAGGAAAGAGGATTGTACTCCAATCCGGCGCGCCGTGCATGCGAATGCAGCGCGGCTGTGCCGTATTAAGCACGGTTTAAGGCCGGCGTCAGGCACGCAGGGAGGGCAGGGGGCGGGCGTTCTCGGGCAGGCGCCGGATGGCTGGGGCGCCGGCGTGGAAGGAGCAGTCGAACAGGTGGCGGCGCGAGCGGCCTGCTTGCGGCGACTCGAGATCGTGGAAGCTGTCGGCGCCCTCGAAGCCGAGGTCGACGGTCAGCACTTGCAGGAAATAGGTCGCTTGCAGGTCAGCCAGGTGATCGCGGCGGTTGCCCCGTTCGATTTCACTGCGGAGCCGCGAATCCTCGCTCTCGAAATAACCGATCAGCGCACCTTCGAGCATGTCGACGTGGGTGCGCGTCGATGCTTCTTCCGAAAGGTCGGTCGCGGTCGTATCCACTTTCACGTCGAAGCGCTGGACCAGCAGGAAGACGTCGCTTTCCAGCATGACCGCGTTGCGTGCCCGGTTCACCGGCCCATGCTGGCCTTTGGCAAGCGTGCCGGCCGGATCGTGCGTCTGGCCCACGTACAGCACGGTACCTGGAAACGCCAGTCCCGTATCGAAGCGCTGGATCAGGTCGTGAATGCTGAATGTTTCCGTCAGCGCGCCCCAGTTCAGCAGCAGGAATTTGTCCTGCAGCTGGACCAGCGGCTTCTTGTAGGTGGCCTCGAAAGGGACGTCGAGCTCAATCGTGATCGTGCCTTTGCGTTCTTCCGCGCCGATCAGCACGGGAATGGTCAGCTTCAGCGAAAAAAAGCCCCAGCTGACGCTGCGCTGCAGGTCGAACCGCACGCGCGGGCGTGCGACGAGGAAATACAACAGGCGCTTTTCCATCGTGCCGTCGATGGCGAATTGCATGCGCCGCAGGTAGCGGCCGACCGGGTCGCGAAAGTCCGGCAGCGGGCCCTCCACCAGCAGGTCGTACCAATAAAATTTTGTTTCTGCTACCGTTGCTGTCCAGAATTGCGGCGCACTGCTGCGCGGCATGAGAGGCGGTTCGGTCGCGTTTTCGCCAGGCATTGCTGCCTCCCCGGTGAAAGTTGCTGGTTGATTATCGTGTATGACCTCTATGGTACGCTGTTTTATTAACGTACGGCAATGTCATCATGCCGATTTGTGGATCAGGCCGCCAGCGTTACGCCGCCGGTGGATGCCAGCACCAGTGCCAGCAGCGTTTCCGGCGTATCGACCAGATGGTCGGCCTCCCAGCTGGCCGGTTCGGTCGCGCCGCAGTATCCCCACTGGCAGGCGACGGTCGTCATGCCTGCCGCGCGGCCACCCTGGATGTCGCGCAGGTCGTCGCCCACATACCAGCACTGTTCGGGCGCCACGCCAAGGCGGCGTGCCGCTTCCAGCAGTGGCGCGGGATGCGGTTTCGAATGCGGTGTCGTATCGCCCGAAATCACGCAGCCGGCGTGATCGAGGCCGATCATCGGCACCAGCGGGTCGGTGAAGCGGGCCGACTTGTTGGTGACGATGCCCCATGCCAGGCCCGCGTCGGCGATGCCGGCAAGCAGGGCGCCGATGCCGGGGAACAGCGAGCTGTGCACCATCATCGCGTTCTCGTAATAACTGAAGAATCCATCGCGCAGCGCCACGAAGCCGTCATCGTCCGGCGTCAGTCCGAAAGCTGCGCCGATCATGCCGCGTGCCCCGTGCGATGCCGTCGGGCGCAGGATGTCGTACGGCGTGGGCGCCAGGCCGCGATCGGTGCGCAGCCGGTTGACGGCGGCCGCCAGGTCGGGGGCGGTATCGGCAAGCGTGCCGTCGAGGTCGAAAAGGATGGCGCGCGGGGCGTTCGTGAAGCTCATGGCTGGAGTCGTCAAAGAAGGGCGGCAAGGCCGCCCAGGGTCATTCCGGGCGGATGCACGACATCATGTAGTTCACACTGGTGTCGTTGTTCAGGGAGTAAAACTTGGTCAGCGGGTTATAGCCCAGGCCCTTCAGGCTTTCCACTTGCAGCCCGGCGCTGCGCACGTATTGCGACAGCTCGGCCGGCGTAATGAATTTTTCATAGGTATGCGTGCCCTTCGGCAGCATGCGCAACACGTATTCGGCGCCGATCACGGCGAACAGGTAGGACTTCGGATTGCGGTTCAGCGTCGAGAAGAACAGGTGGCCGCCCGGCTTGACCAGCGCGGCGGCGGCGCGCACGATCGCGGCCGGATCCGGCACGTGCTCGAGCATTTCCATGCAGGTCACCACGTCGTACTGGCCCGGCTCGGCGGCTGCCATCTCTTCGGCGGCGATCAGCTTGTAGCGCACCGGCACGCCCGATTCCAGGCTGTGCAGGTCGGCGACCTTCAGGGCCCGCTTCGACAGGTCGATGCCGGTCACCGTGGCGCCTTTCCTGGCCATGGATTCGGAAAGAATACCGCCGCCGCAACCGATGTCGATCACGTTCTTGCCCGCCAGCGGGGCACGCGCGTTGATCCATTCCAGGCGCAGCGGATTGATGTCGTGCAGGGGACGGAATTCAGACGTCGGGTCCCACCAGCGGTGGGCCAGCTCGCTGAATTTTTGCAATTCAAGTGGGTCGGCGTTTGCGTTCATGACGCGAATCATAACGGTTATTTGCTGGCAGCCAAAGCACAGCTGAAAAATGTGTTCCCGGAAATGTTGTCAAAATTCGGGGACAGTCCCCATGTTGTTTTGCGACCAGCGAGCGCGGCGGTGAGCGCAGCATGGCCAGGGCGAAAAAAAATCCCGCCGAAGCGGGATTTCCTGGTGGCGCAAGCCGGAATTACTTGTTGCGGGTACCGACGACTTCGATTTCCACGCGGCGGTTCTTCGCGCGGCCTTCGGCGGTCTTGTTGTCGGCGACCGGCTGCTTCTCGCCCTTGCCTTCGGTGTACACGCGGTTCGAATCCAGGCCTTTCGACAGCAGGTAGGCTTTCACGGATTCGGCACGGCGCACGGCCAGTTTTTCATTGTAGGCATCGGTGCCCACCGAGTCGGTGTGGCCGACGGCGATCACGACTTCCACGTTGATGCCGCCCAGCTTGCCCGACAGTTCGTCCAGCGCCTGCTTGCCTTCCGGCTTCAGCACGGCCTTGTCGAAGTCGAAGAACGCGTCGGCGTTGTAGCTGACTTTCTCGGACGTCGGCACTGGTGCAGCGACGACTGGTGCCGGTGCCGGAGCAGGTGCCGGTGCCGGTGCGGCCGGTGGCGGCGGCGCGACGCACTTGCCGTTTTCCAGGCGCTCGGGTTCCACGCAGATCGGCAGGTCGCAGCCTGGCACCGCGTCGGCCGGGGTCCAGTAGCCGGTGCGCCAGCACAGGCCGGTCGCATTGCGGACGATCACGCCGCGCTGGTCCTGCACGTAGGCGCTTTTCGGCTTCGCTGCCGGGATATCCTGGGTCACGGGCGCGAAAGGCGGCGCGGTCGGCTTGTCCTGCGCGGCCACGGAGCCGGCAAGCACGGCGGACACTGCGAAGATGCTGGAGATGAGTTTTTTCATGTTTTTGTTTCCTTTCGGTGTGATATCGGCAGCCTGCGCCGCGGACATATTGCGCACGGTGAGTGCGCATGTTGCACATGTTGCCAAAGCGAGCGGCGCGAATACTAACATGTGGCTCGATAAGTGTTCTCGTGCCCGATGCAGCACGAGTGGTCACTGCCGATTTGCGATTCAGCCAAGTTTGTATTTCCGTCATTCTGCCATACGCGGCAACATCGCACGAATCGTGCTCGGACCCGGGCGGCTGCCGCATTCGACCAAAATGTTGTGATGTTGCAACGCCTGTGCCGTCGAGCGGCGATGATAAGGCGTAAATGTGTCTGCACGATTACATGGCGATTCTGCACCGCCCCGGCAGGACGTGGCGCGCAGTGGCCGAGGGGAAAAATGCGGATCGGCCGGGGTACATGGCCGCATGGTAAAATCGTACGATTGTCTGCGGTCCCAAGCAGCCTGAACCAACGTCAGAGAAGATCGACCCGCCAATGGATCAATTCGCAAAAGAAACAATCCCTATTTCCCTCGAAGAAGAGATGCGCAAGAGCTACCTCGATTACGCCATGAGCGTGATCGTGGGCCGGGCCTTGCCGGATGCACGCGATGGCCTGAAGCCGGTACACCGTCGTGTGCTGTTCTCCATGCACGAAAGTAATTACCACTACAACCGGCCCTATGTGAAGTGCGCCCGCGTGGTGGGTGACACGATGGGTAAATACCACCCGCACGGCGATGCATCGATCTACGACACGCTGGTGCGCATGGCGCAGGACTTCTCGCTGCGTTATACGCTGGTGGACGGCCAGGGCAACTTCGGCTCGATCGACGGCGATGCCGCGGCGGCCATGCGTTACACCGAGTGCCGCCTCGACAAGATCGCCGGCGAACTGCTGGCCGACATCGACAAGGAAACCGTCGACTTCCAGCCGAACTATGACGGTAAAGAGAAAGAGCCGACGGTACTGCCGACGCGCGTGCCGAACCTGCTGATCAACGGTTCGTCCGGCATCGCGGTGGGCATGGCCACGAACATCCCGCCGCACAACCTGGGCGAAGTGATCAGCGGCGCACTGCACGTGCTGGCCAATCCGGATTGCACGGTGGACGAGCTGATCGAACTGATCCCGGCGCCGGACTTCCCGACCGGCGGCACGATCTACGGCGTGTCCGGTGTGCGCGACGGCTACCGCACGGGCCGCGGCCGCGTCGTCATGCGCGCCAAGACCCACTTCGAGGAATACGGCAAGGATGGCGGCCGCATGGCCATCATCGTCGACGAGCTGCCGTACCAGGTCAACAAGAAGTCGCTGCTCGAGCGTATCGCCGAGAACGTGCGCGACAAGAAGCTCGAAGGCATTTCCGACATCCGCGACGAGTCCGACAAGTCGGGCATGCGCGTGGTGATCGAGCTGAAACGGGGCGAAGTGCCGGAAGTGGTGCTGAACAACCTGTACAAGCAGACCCAGTTGCAGGACACGTTCGGCATGAACATGGTGGCGCTGGTGGACAACCAGCCCAAGCTGATGAACCTGAAGGACCTGTTGTCGGTGTTCCTGTCGCACCGCCGTGAAGTGGTCACGCGCCGCACCGTGTTCGAGCTGCGCAAGGCGCGCGAGCGCGGCCACGTGCTGGAAGGCCTGGCCGTGGCGCTGGCCAACATCGACGACTTCATCGCCATCATCAAGGCGGCGCCAACGCCGCCGCTGGCGAAGTCGGAACTGATGGCGCGCGCCTGGGATTCGTCCCTGGTGCGCGAGATGCTGGCCCGCACCGGCGACGGCGGCATCGTGGACATCAATGCGTTCCGCCCCGAGCACCTGCCGAAGCATTACGGCATGCAGGCCGATGGCCTGTACAAGCTGTCCGACGACCAGGCGCAGGAAATCCTGCAGATGCGCCTGCAGCGCCTGACCGGCCTGGAACAGGACAAGATCGTCAACGAATACAAGGACGTGATGGCGCAGATCGCCGATCTGCTCGACATCCTGGCCAAGCCGGCGCGCGTGACGGCGATCATCAGCGACGAACTGACCGCCGCCGTCACCGAATACGGCGCGAAGGACGTGCGCCGTTCGACGATCGAGCACAACGCCACCGACCTGGAAACCGAAGACCTGATCACGCCGCAGGACATGGTGGTCACGCTGTCGCACATGGGCTACATGAAGGCGCAGCCGATTTCCGAATACCGCGCCCAGAAGCGCGGTGGCCGCGGCAAGCAGGCCATGGCCACCAAGGACGAGGACTGGATCGACCAGCTGTTCATCGCCAACACGCACGACTACATCCTGTGCTTCAGCAACCGCGGCCGGATGTACTGGCTGAAGGTGTGGGAAGTGCCGCAGGGCTCGCGCAATTCGCGCGGCAAGCCGATCGTCAACATGTTCCCGCTGCAGGACAACGAAAAGATCACCGTGGTGCTGCCGCTGTCCGGCGAGAACCGCACCTTCCCGGAAGATCACTACGTGTTCATGTCCACCAGCCTGGGCACCGTGAAGAAGACGCCGCTGAAGGATTTCAGCAACCCGCGCAAGGCCGGCATCATCGCCGTGGACCTGGACGAGGGCGACTTCCTGATCGGCGCCGCGCTGACCGACGGCAAGCACGACGTGATGCTGTTCTCCGATGCCGGCAAGGCGGTGCGCTTCGACGAGAACGACGTGCGCCCGATGGGCCGCACGGCGCGCGGCGTGCGCGGCATGAACCTGGACGAAGGCCAGAACGTGATCGCGCTGCTGGTGGCCGAGAACGAGCAGCAGACCGTGCTGACCGCCACCGAGAACGGCTACGGCAAGCGCACCCCGATCACCGAGTACACGCGCCATGGCCGCGGCACCAAGGGCATGATCGCGATCCAGACCACCGAGCGTAACGGCAAGGTGGTGGCCGCCACGCTGGTCGATCCGAGCGACGAGATCATGCTGATCACGACCGGCGGCGTGCTGATCCGTACCCGCGTTTCCGAGATCCGCGAGATGGGCCGCGCCACCCAGGGCGTCACGCTGATCGCCGTGGAGGATGGCACGCACCTGTCGGGTCTGCAGCGTATCGTCGAGGCCGATGCCGACGAGGTGGATACCTTGGCGGAAGGCTCGGCGGACAATGCCGCCGAGGCGCCGGCCGACGATGTGCCGGCCGACGATTTGCCGGCAGCCGGCGATTCGCCAGCCGACGATTCGCCAGCCGAGTAAGTACAGCCCGCGGGCCCCGTCCGAACCCCTCGGACCGGGGCCCGCGGTTTTTTGTCTCACTGAACGGATGCCCTGACCATGAAGAAAATCGCTGCAACCCTGCTCGTATCGCTGGCCAGTGCCGGCACCTTCGCCCAGACCGCTACAGCACCGCTCACCACGCAGGCGCCGGCCCCGGACCCGAAGGCGGCCGCCGCCGCACGCGATCTGCTCGACGCGATGAATTACCGGGCCACCACGACCGCCGCCATGAAGCAGATGACGGCCAATATGCCGGCCGCGATGCGCAATGGCGCGGAAGCGTCGATCCGCAACAATCCCAAGCTGTCGGAAAAGGAAAAGGCCGCCAAGCTGGCCGAGGTCGACAAGATGGTGCCGCAGGCCGTGGCGGCCGTCACCAAGGTGCTGGAAGATCCGAAGCTGACCGACGAGATGATGGCCGAAGTGGTGCCGCTGTATGCCCGCTATTTCTCGCCGGACGAGATGAAGCAGCTGGCCACGTTCTACCGCACGCCGATCGGCAGGAAATCGCTGCAGGTCATGCCGCAGCTGATGGGCGAGGGCATGCAGTTGGGCCAGCGCGTCATCGCTCCCCGCATCAACAAGCTGATGCAGGAACTCAACCAGCAGCAGCTCAATCAACAGCAGTCGAAGAAATAAGGAGTCCCGCGTGACGACCATCTACAACTTCTCTGCCGGCCCGGCCGTACTGCCGAAAGAGGTGCTGCAGCAGGCCGCCGCCGAAATGCTGGACTGGCATGGCAGCGGCATGTCCGTGATGGAGATGAGCCACCGCGGCCCTGAATTCATCTCGATCTACCGCGCCGCCGAAAGCGACCTGCGCGAGCTGCTGGCCGTGCCGGACAATTACCGCATCCTGTTCATGCAGGGAGGCGGCCTGTCGCAGAACGCCGTGATTCCGATGAATCTGGTCGGCCGGAAGAGCGATCCCGTCATCGACTTCGTGCATACCGGCTCGTGGTCCGGCAAGTCGATCAAGGAAGCGGCGCGCTACGCGAAAGTCAACGTGGCGGCGTCCGCCGAGGCAAGCCGCTACACGGCCGTGCCGCCGCAGTCGGAATGGAAGCTGACGCCCGACGCGGCTTACCTGCACCTGTGCACCAACGAGACGATCGACGGCGTCGAGATCGACTTCGTTCCCGACGTGCCGGCCGGCGTGCCGATCGTGGCCGACATGTCGTCGCACATCCTGTCGCGTCAGGTCGACGTATCGAAATACGGCCTGATCTTCGGCGGCGCGCAAAAGAACATCGGCCCGGCCGGCGTCACCGTCGTCATCGTGCGTGACGACCTGATCGGGCATGCGCTGCCCGTATGCCCGTCCGCGTTCGATTTCAAGAACGTGGCCGGCAACGAATCCATGTACAACACGCCGCCCACGTACGGCATCTACATCGCCGGCCTGGTGTTCCAATGGCTGAAGAAGAACGGCGGCGTGGCGGCGATGGAACAACGCAATATCGAAAAAGCCAGGCTGCTGTACGCGGCACTGGATGCAGACGACTTCTACCAGAATCGCGTCGCCCCCCAATACCGTTCGCGGATGAACGTACCGTTCTACCTGCGCGACGAATCGCAGTATGAAGCTTTCCTGGCCGGCGCGAAGGCGCGCGGGCTGCTGCAGCTGAAGGGCCACAAGTCCGTCGGTGGATTGCGCGCATCGATCTACAACGCGATGCCGATCGAAGGCGTCCAGGCGCTGGTCGATTACCTGAACGAGTTTGCGAAGCGGTAGCAATCCGCTGCCCGGCACCCGCCGCCATGAGCCGGGTGCGTTTCGCTCCAGATCACAAGCAAACCATGACAGACAAACTGAAACCGCTGCGCGACCAGATCGATGCGATCGACGCGCAGATCCTGTCCCTGCTGAACCAGCGCGCCAAGGTCGCGCAGGAAGTAGGGCATGTAAAAGCCGAAACCAACGCGCCGGTATTCCGCCCCGAGCGCGAAGCGCAGGTGCTGCGCGGCGTGGCCGAACGCAACCCTGGCCCGATCGGCGATAGCGAGGCGCAGACGATCTTCCGCGAGATCATGTCGGCCTGCAGGGCATTGGAAAAACGCGTCACCGTCGCCTATCTCGGCCCGGCCGGCACGTTCAGCGAACAGGCCGTCTACCAGCAGTTCGGCCATGCCGTCGAAGGCATGCCGTGCGCGTCCATCGATGAAGTGTTCCGCGCCACCGAAGCCGGCACGGCCGAATTCGGCGTGGTGCCGGTGGAGAACTCGTCGGAGGGCGCCATCAACCGCACCCTCGACCTGCTGCTGCAGACGCCGCTGATCATCAGCGGCGAAGTGGCGATCGCCGTGCACCATAGCCTGATGAGCAAGACGGGCACGATGGGCGGCGTGACGGCGATCTGCGCGCATTCGCAGGCACTGGCGCAGTGCCAGGTATGGCTCAACGAACACTATCCCCACGTGGAGCGGCGCGCCGTCGCATCGAACGCCGAGGCGGCGCGGCTGGCCAGCCTCGATCCTTCGGTGGCCGCGATCGCCAGCGAGATCGCCGGCACGCAATACAACCTGGGCGTTGTCAACAGCCACATCCAGGACGATCCGCACAACCGTACCCGCTTCGTCATCGTCGGCCAGCTGCAGCCGGGGCCGTCCGGCAGCGACCGCACGTCGCTGGTGCTGGCCGTGCCGAACAAGGCCGGCGCCGTCTACCAGCTGCTCGCGCCGCTGGCGAAGCACGGCGTGTCGATGACGCGCTTCGAATCCCGTCCCGCGCGCGTGGGCACGTGGGAGTACTATTTTTATGTCGACATCGAAGGCCACGTCCAGAACCCGGCCGTGACGCAGGCGCTCGCCGAACTGAAGGGGAACGCCGCCTTTTTCAAGGTGCTGGGCTCCTACCCGACCAGCCTGAACTGACGCAGTTGAACCCGAGAGAGAGAATTTATGTCCAAGCAGTTCGGTCCAGAATACGTCCGTGCCATCGCTCCCTACCAGGCGGGCAAGCCCATCTCGGAAGTGGCACGCGAGTTCGGCCTCGACGAGGCCGGCATCGTCAAGCTGGCCTCCAATGAAAACCCGTTCGGCGTGCCCGAATCCGCCAAACAGGCGATGGCCCGCGCCGCCGCCGAGCTGGGCCGCTATCCCGATGCCAATGGCTTCGAACTGAAGCAGGCCCTGTCGCAGCGCTACGACGTACCGCCGGAGTGGATCACGCTCGGCAACGGTTCCAACGACATCCTGGAAATCGCCGCCCACGCCTTCGTGGAAAAGGGCCAGTCGATCGTCTACGCGCAGTATTCGTTCGCCGTGTACGCGCTGGCTACCCAGGGCGTCGGCGCGCGGCACATCGTCGTGCCGGCGAAGGATCACGGCCACGACCTGGACGCCATGCTCGACGCGATCGAGGAAGACACGCGCCTGGTCTTCATCGCCAACCCCAACAACCCGACCGGCACGTTCGTGCCGGGCGCCGAGATCGAAGCCTTCCTGCAGAAGGTGCCGCCGAACGTCGTGGTGGTGCTGGACGAGGCCTACAACGAATTCCTGGCCGCGGAAAACCAGTACGAATCGGCCGCCTGGGTGCGCCAGTACCCCAACTTGCTGGTGTCGCGCACGTTCTCGAAGGCCTACGGCCTGGCCGGGCTGCGCGTCGGCTTCGCGCTGGCGCAGCCGCAGCTGACGGACCTGATGAACCGCATCCGCCAGCCGTTCAACGTCAACTCGCTGGCGCAGGCCGCCGCGATCGCGGCGCTGAACGATGCCGAATTCCTGGAAAAGAGCGCGCGCAACAATGCCGCCGGCTACCGTCAGTTCGTCGAGGCATTCGAGGCGATGGGCCTGCAGTACGTGCCTTCCTTCGGCAACTTCGTGCTGGTCAAGGTCGGCGACGACCTGGCTGCCGGCGCGCGCGTCAACCTGGCGTTGCTGAAGCAGGGCGTCATCGTGCGCCCGGTGGGCAACTATGGCCTGCCCCAATGGCTGCGCATTTCCATCGGCCTGCCCCAGGAAAACGCGGTGCTGATCGCTGCCTTGCAGAAGGCGCTGGGTGAAGGCCTTGCTCAATAAGCTCGTCATCTATGGCGTCGGGCTGATCGGCGGCTCGTTCGCGCGCGCCCTGAAGTCGGCCGGCGCGGTGCGGCACGTGGTCGGCATCGACCGCTCGGAAGCATCGGTGCTGCGCGCACTGGAACTGGGCATCGTCGACGCGGCAGCCATCGGGCCGGAAGCGGAAGCGGCGGCGATCCGCGGTGCCGATCTGGTCGTGCTGGCCACGCCGGTGGCGCAGACCGGCCGCATCCTGCAAGGGCTGCTGCCGCACCTGGATACGCACACCATCGTCACCGATTGCGGCAGCACCAAGGCCGACGTCGTGGCGGCGGCGCGCGCCGTGCTGGGCGGGCGCATCGGCCAGTTCGTGCCGGGCCACCCGATCGCCGGGCGCGAAACCAACGGGCCGGATGCGGCGATTCCCGACCTTTACATCGGCAAGAAATTCGTCGTTACCGCGCTGGCGGAGAATGCCCCGGAAGCGGTCGACCGCGTGACCGGCGCATGGCGCTCCTGCGGGGCGATCATCCGTCGCCTGTCGCCGGAGGAGCACGACAAGGTGTTCGCTTCCGTCAGCCATTTGCCGCACCTGCTGGCCTATGCGCTGGTCGACGACATCGCCGGCAAGCCGCACGCCGACCTGCTGTTCCAGTACGCCGCCAGCGGCTTCCGCGATTTCACGCGCATCGCCGGTTCGTCGCCCGAGATGTGGCGCGACATCAGCCTGGCCAACCAGGCCGCGCTGCTGGCCGAACTGGATGCCTACATGGCGCAACTGGCGCACCTGCGCGAACGCCTGGCGGCAGGCGACGGCACCACCCTCGAAGCCGTGTACGGCAATGCGCAGCGCGCGCGCCGGCAATGGATCGAGGCGATCGAGGCGGCCGAAGCGCCGCCCCCAACAGACACTGCAGAATAAAAGGACAGACATCATGGCAGAACTGAATCACCCGCCGTTCATCGACCTGAAGCCGGTGATGCACGTGGAAGGCGTCGTTCGCCTGCCGGGCTCCAAAAGCATCTCCAACAGGATCCTGCTGCTGGCCGCGCTGGCCGAAGGCGAAACCAAGATCGTCGACCTGCTCGATTCCGACGACACGCAGGTAATGCTGGCCGCGCTGCGCGCGCTGGGCGTGGAATGGAAGGAAGAACCACAGGAAGCCGTCAACGGCACTGCGCGCACGATCCACCGCGTGCAGGGCGCCAACGGCAGTTTCCCGAACCGCCAGGCCGAGCTGTTCATGGGCAATGCCGGCACCGCGATCCGCCCGCTGACGGCGGCGCTGGCCGTGATCGGCGGCGACTACAAGGTGAGCGGCGTGCCGCGCATGCACGAGCGTCCGATCGGCGACCTGGTCGATGCGCTGAACGCCGTCGGCGCCAATATCGAATACACCGGCAATGCCGGCTTCCCGCCGCTGCACATCCGCGACGGCCAGTTCAACACGAACAAGCTGTCGGTGCGCGGCAACGTGTCGAGCCAGTTCCTCACCGCGCTGCTGATGGTGGCGCCGCTGATGGCGCATTCGCATGCCGTGACGATCGAGGTCGAGGGCGAGCTGATCTCGAAGCCCTACATCGAGATCACGCTGAACCTGATGCGCCGCTTCGGCGTCACGGTGGAGCAGGACGAATGGCAGTCGTTCACCGTCTCCTCCGGCCAGCGCTACCAGAGCCCCGGCAACATCCACGTGGAAGGCGATGCATCGTCGGCCTCGTACTTCATGGCCGCCGGCGCGATTGCCGGCGGGCCGGTGCGGGTCGAAGGCGTGGGCCGCGATTCGATCCAGGGCGACGTGCGCTTCGTGCACGCGCTGCAGGAAATGGGCGCGCAGATCACGATGGGCGACAACTGGATCGAAGCCAAGTCCAGCGGCCCGCTGAAAGCGATCGACGCCGACTTCAATCACATCCCCGACGCCGCGATGACGATCGCGATCGCCGCGCTGTATGCCGAAGGCACCAGCACGCTGCGCAACATCGCCAGCTGGCGCGTGAAGGAAACCGACCGCATCGCCGCCATGGCCGCCGAGCTGCGCAAGCTGGGCGCCGAGGTGGAAGAGGGCGCCGATTACCTGAAGGTGACGCCGCCGAAGGTGCTGTCCGCCGCCACGATCGATACCTACGACGACCACCGGATGGCGATGTGCTTCTCGCTGGCATCGCTCGACGGCGCCGCCCGCCGCGGCGCCGACGTGCGCATCAACGACCCGAAGTGCGTGGCGAAAACCTTCCCCGACTACTTCACCGCGTTCGCCGGCATCGCCCACGACGCCAAGTACTAAAAATTAGGGACGGACCCTGTTTATAGGGAAATTTCCTTAAAAACAGGGTCCGTCCCTGATTTGCAGGCGGGTTAAAATCCGCCTCATGCCTACCTCCCACATTCCCGTCATCACGATCGACGGCCCCACCGCTTCCGGCAAGGGGACCGTTGCCCACAAAGTCGCCGATCACCTCGGTTTCCACCTGCTCGATTCCGGTGCGCTGTACCGCCTGACGGCGCTGCAGGCCCTGCGCCGGGGTACGCTGCTGACCGATGAACATGCTCTTGCAAAGCTGGCCGAGCATCTTCATATCCACTTTTCGGGCGACGCGATCTTCCTGTCGAACGAGAACGTCAGCGATGCGATCCGCGCGGAAGAAGTCGGCAATACGGCATCGAAGATCGCCGCGCTGCCGGCGGTGCGCCATGCCTTGTACGGCCTGCAGCTGGGCTTTCGCAAGGCGCCGGGCCTGGTGGCCGATGGCCGCGACATGGGCACGGTAATCTTTCCACATGCGCAATTAAAAGTATTCCTCACCGCAAGTGTGGAAGCGCGCGCGGATCGCCGCCATAAGCAATTGATCGGCAAAGGAATTTCTGCTAATATGGACGACCTCCTGATGGATTTGAAAGCGCGCGACGACCGGGATACGCACCGGGCCATCGCACCTCTCGTCCCTGCAGAGGGGGCGCATGTGCTCGATACCTCGAACATGACGGTGGAAGCCGCCGTAGAACAGGTGCTGGGATGGTATGCGGCCGTCGGGAAATAGGTGTTGCAGAGCTGCTGTGTCGATGCTCTGTCGAATCTGCAACGTGTTCTAACCCTTAACCCAGTTGAAGTCGCGTCCTGCGAGCCTTACTGGATAACCTGGAATTAATTAAATGGAAAGTTTCGCAGCCCTCTTCGAAGAGTCCCTGTCGCGTCAAGACATGCGCTCTGGCGAAGTGATCTCCGCTGAAGTCGTGCGTCTGGATCACAACTTCGTGATCGTTAACGCCGGCCTGAAATCGGAAGCTTTCATCCCCGTTGAAGAATTCAAGAATGACCAGGGCGAACTGGAAGTCAAAGTAGGCGACTTCGTTTCCGTGGCCATCGAATCGCTGGAAAATGGTTTCGGCGATACCATCCTGTCGCGCGACAAGGCCAAGCGCCTGGCATCGTGGCTGGCACTGGAAAAAGCCATGGAATCGGGCGAGATCGTCACCGGTACCGTCAATGGCAAAGTCAAGGGCGGCCTGACCGTTCTGACCAACGGCATCCGTGCCTTCCTGCCGGGTTCGCTGGTCGACACCCGTCCGGTCAAGGACACCACCCCGTTCGAAGGCAAGACCCTGGAATTCAAGGTCATCAAGCTGGACCGCAAGCGTAACAACGTCGTTCTGTCCCGCCGCGCCGTCATCGAAGCATCGATGGGCGAAGAGCGCCAGAAGCTGATGGAAACGCTGAAAGAAGGCACGGTCGTGACCGGCGTCGTGAAGAACATCACCGACTACGGCGCGTTCGTGGACCTGGGCGGCATCGACGGCCTGCTGCACATCACCGACCTGGCATGGCGCCGCGTGCGTCACCCGTCGGAAGTGCTGACGGTTGGCCAGGAAATCACCGCCAAAGTGCTGAAGTACGACCAGGAAAAGAACCGCGTTTCGCTGGGCGTGAAGCAGCTGGGCGACGATCCTTGGACCGGCCTGTCGCGTCGTTACCCGCAAGGCACCCGCCTGTTCGGTAAAGTCACGAACCTGACCGACTACGGCGCGTTCGTGGAAGTGGAACAGGGCATCGAAGGCCTGGTTCACGTTTCCGAAATGGACTGGACCAACAAGAACGTGGCCCCGAACAAGGTCGTGCAGCTGGGCGACGAAGTCGAAGTCATGGTTCTGGAGATCGACGAAGAGCGTCGCCGTATCTCGCTGGGCATGAAGCAGTGCAAGGCCAATCCTTGGGACGACTTCGGCGTCACCCACAAGAAGGGCGACAAAGTGCGCGGCGCGATCAAGTCGATCACCGACTTCGGCGTGTTCATCGGCCTGGCTGGCAACATCGACGGCCTGGTGCACCTGTCCGACCTGTCCTGGACCGAGTCCGGCGAAGAAGCCGTACGCAAGTTCAAGAAGGGCGACGAACTGGAAGCCGTGGTTCTGGCAATCGACGTCGAGCGCGAGCGCGTCTCCCTGGGCGTGAAGCAGCTGGAAGGCGACCCGTTCAACAACTTCGCAGCCCTGAACGACAAGGGTTCGCTGGTTACCGGCACCGTGAAATCGGTGGAGCCGAAAGGCGCCGTGATCCAGCTGAACGAAGAAGTCGAAGGCTACCTGCGCGCTTCCGAAATCTCCCGCGATCGCGTGGAAGATGCCGGCACGCACATGAAGGTGGGCGACAAGGTCGAAGCACTGGTCATCAACATCGACCGCAAGGCACGCAGCATCCAGCTGTCCATCAAGGCCAAGGACAATGCTGATACCGCCGAGCAGATGCAGAAGATCGCTTCCGACAGCAACGCCGCATCGGGCACCACCAGCCTCGGCGCACTGCTGAAGGCCAAGTTCGATAACAAGAACTAATTTGTAACGCTGACTTTTTCTGGAACGCAGATGACCAAGTCCGAACTGATCAACCGCCTGGCTGAGCGTTATTCGCAGCTGGTGGCCAAGGATGCGGAGTATGCCGTGAAGACCATTCTCGACGCGATGACCGGTGCCCTGTCGGCCGGCCAGCGCATCGAGATCCGGGGCTTCGGCAGCTTTGCCCTGAACAGCCGGCCACCACGCATCGGCCGCAACCCGAAGTCCGGCGACAAGGTGATGGTGCCCGAAAAGCGGGTGCCTCACTTCAAGCCAGGCAAGCAGTTGCGCGAGCGGGTGGACGCGATGGTCGGGCAACCGATCATCGAGGATTGAAGTCTCTGCGAACAAGAGGGTCAAAAAAGGGGTGGGCGCAAGCCCGCCCTTTTTTTTTACGCTGAAAAGTTGTAATGTCCGGCATGAGTGAAAAACGGGAACGCTAGAGCATGAAAATCATTTCCACCATCGTCGGCATCGTGCTGTTCATCCTGTTCTTCGGCTTTGCCCTGAAAAACACGCAGGAAGTGGACCTGCACCTGTTCCTCAACTACGAATTGCGCGGCCCCCTGGTGCTGCTGCTGCTGGCCTTCTTCGCGGCCGGCGCCGCCCTCGGCGTGCTGGCGCTGACCCCGTCGATCGTTCGCCAGCGCCGCGAAGCGACGCGGCAGAAGACCACGATCCTCACGCTGCAAAGCGCCGCGCTGCAGGTCAACCGCGCGCCGGACAACGTCAACGCGCAGCAGTAACGCCTCCCACGGCCCATTTCAATAAGAACAAATACGCACACATGGAATTCGAACTCTGGTGGTTACTGGGTATCCCGGCATTCTTCGGCCTGGGCTGGATTGCCGCGCGCGTCGACATCCGGCAACTGGTGTCGGAATCGCGCACGCTGCCGCGCGGCTACTTCAAGGGCCTGAATTACCTGCTGAACGACCAGCCGGACAAGGCGGTCGATTCCTTCATCGACATCGTCAAGCAGGATCCCGAATCGACCGAGCTGCACTTCGCGCTCGGCAACCTGTTCCGCCGCCGCGGCGAGACGGAGCGGGCGATCCGCATCCACCAGAATCTGCTGTCCCGCCCCGACATGCCCGCCGACGAGCGCGCGCACGCGGAGTATGAGCTGGGCCAGGATTACCTGAAGGCCGGCCTGCTGGACCGCGCCGAGGAAACCTACACGCGCCTGCTGGACACGTCGTACGCCGTGCAGGGCCGCCGCGCGCTGCTGGAGATCTACCAGCGCGAGAAGGAATGGCATCGCGCCATCGAAGCAGCGATCGCGCTGCAGGAAGCCGGCGCCGGCTCGCGCCAGAAGGCGATCGCCCAGTTCTACTGCGAGCTGGCGCAGGATGCGCTGGTGCACATGCACCCTGACGACGCGATGCCGCTGCTCGAGAAGGCGCTGCATGCGGACCGCAACAGCGTGCGCGCCACCATCCTGTGCGGCGACGTGCACATGGCGAAGGGCGATGCCGAAGGCGCGCTGGCCATGTGGCGGCGCGTGGAACAGCAAAGCGTGCCGCACGTGGCACTGGTGGCCCAGCGCATCATGGACGGCTACCGGAAAGTGGGCCGGCCGGAGGAAGGGCTGTCGCTGCTGAAATCCTATCTGCAGCAGGCATCGTCGATCGACCTGCTCGAAGTAGTGTTCAAGGCCGTGCTCGACCTGGAAGGCGTGGAGGCGGCGCGCAACCTCGTCGCCGACGAACTGCGCCGCACGCCCACCTTGCTGGGCCTCGACAAATTCCTCGAAGCGCGCATGCTCGACGCCTCGCCGGCCGTGCTGGCCGAGCTGTCGCTGGTGCAGAACCTGGTGCACGGCTACACGCAGAAGCTGGCGCGCTACCAGTGCAGCCACTGCGGCTTCAAGGCACGGCAGTTCTACTGGCATTGCCCTGGCTGCAGCCGGTGGGAAACCTACCCGCCGCGCCGCACCGAAGAACTGAATGTGATGAACTAACACCGAAGTCCGGGACTGCGGATCAGTTGGGGTCTGTCCGTGCATGGGGACTGACCCCGGTTTGCAGCCTGGCGCCGAAAGAAACTACTGTGACCCTTACTCCCTACACCACTCCCGCCCTCGACAAGGTCCGCCTGCTCGTCGTCGGCGACGTCATGCTCGACCGCTACTGGTTCGGCGAAGTCGCCCGCATCTCGCCGGAAGCCCCGGTGCCGATCGTGCGCGTCGAAAAGCGCGAGGCGCGGCTGGGCGGCGCGGCCAACGTGGCGCGCAATGCCGCTGCGCTGGGTGCACGCGCCGGCCTGCTGGGCGTCGTCGGTGCCGACGAAGCGGGCACCGAGGTCGAACAGCTGCTGGCCGGCGGCGGCATCCACAGCTACCTGAAGCGCGATGACGCGATCTCCACGATCATCAAGCTGCGCGTCATCGGCCGCCAGCAGCAGATGCTGCGCATCGATTTCGAAGAGCCGCCCAGCGACGTGGTCCTGCGCGACAAGCTGCTCCAATACCGCGCGCTGCTGCCGGATCACGAGGTGATCGTGCTGTCCGATTACGCCAAGGGCAGCCTGGTGAACGTGACGGACATGATCATGGCGGCCCGTGCCGCCGACAAGATCGTGATGGTCGACCCGAAGGGCGACGATTTCACGCGCTACACCGGCGCCACCGTGCTGACGCCGAACAAGGGCGAACTGAAACGCATCGTCGGCAGCTGGAACAGCGAGGAACAGCTGACCGAGAAGGCCCAGAACCTGCGCGAATCGCTGCTGCTGGAAGCGCTGCTGCTGACCCGCTCGGAAGAGGGCATGACGCTGTACACGAAAGACCAGCGCTTCCACATCCCGGCCGATGCGCGCGAAGTGTTCGATGTGTCCGGCGCCGGCGACACGGTGATCGCCACCATGGCCGCCATGCTGGGCGCAGGGGCCGGCTGGCAGGAGGCGGTGCAGACGGCCAACCGCGCCGGCGGCATCGTCGTCGGCAAGCTGGGCACCGCCACCGTCACGCGCGAAGAACTGTTCGGCACCTGACGCGGCCGGCGCGCTCGTCGCGCCGGCGCAGGCGGCAAGGCGGTCGGCGCGAAGTTCCCGGCATCGCCGAGCCCGCTGACCGGCCGCAACGGCGTGCGGTATCGCCCTTTGCTTATTACTTCAGCCCGCTAACCTGTGTCGGGACGCAGCCGCGTCGCCGCAACTCTCAGGGAGGACACACCATGCTGAAGAAACTACTGCTCGCCATTGCCACTGTCGTCGCCACGATGGGCATCGCGTTTGCCCAGGTCGACGTCAACAAGGCCGACCAGGCCGCGCTCGATTCGGTGAAGGGCATCGGTCCGGCCAAGTCGAAAGCTATTCTGGACGAGCGGGCAAAAGGGGAGTTCAAGGACTGGGCCGACTTCGAACAGCGGGTGAAGGGCGTCGGGGAGAAGAATGCGATGAAGCTTTCCGAGGCCGGATTGCAGATCAACGGCAAATCGCGCGATGGCGCAGCGGTCAAGGTGGCCGAGGCGAAGAAATAATGTCGTGAGCTTCACGGCATCGCAGCAGCCCGGGCCCGGTGCCCGGGCTTTTTCTTGCGCGTACGATTGAGGACATCTGCCAATAAATAAACAAATAAGTTTATTTATGGTCGCCATGGGCGTATAGTAAGTGCATCTTCAAGGAGACCACGATGCCCGCTGCCGACGCTGTTTCGTCCATCTCTGCCACCTGCTCGGCCCTGCTGGCCGACGCCCGAAGCCATGGCCCGCTGTACGGCCCCGGCTTCTCCAATCACCTGCCGATGGCGCTGATCGCGCTGGACCGGATGCAGGCGCCGCCCGCGGTGCTCGAACGGTTCGCCGCCGAACACCGCAAGCGGCTGCAGCCTGCCGGCGGTGCCGAACCCGTCGCCGATCCGTTGGCCTGGCTGGGACGGCGCGCCAACTACGCCGGACTGGAACGCTATTTCAACGATGCGGTCGCCGCCGATGGCGAAGATGCCGTGCTGCGCCGCTGGCTGCCGGTGCTGATGCCAGGCCTGGCCGCGGCCGGCTTCCATGCCATGATCCGGCTGGCCTACGCGCTGGAAGCACGCGATCGCGGCGAGGTGGGTGCCGCGCTGGCGTTCTGGGTGCTGGCGTACAAGCCGGTGCCGGTGCCAGCCGGCCGCAGTGCCGAATCCGTCGATGCCATCGCGGCACGCATCGTCGCGGCAACCGGCGACGGCAGTGGGGCGGGGCCGACCATCGGCGCGCGCATGGCCGCCGTCGAGCGGAACCCGGCACTGGCTGGCGCGCAGCCGGCAGCGCTGGCATTGCGTGACGTGGCCGCGTTCGCGCTGGGCGCGTTCCACGCCAGCGCCGATTTCATGCTGCTGCATACGGTCACGGCCTGCCATGCCTTCCGCGCCGTCGCCCCGTATGTGGACGACCGGGAAGGCGCGCTGCGCCAGCTGTGGCAGGCGGTACTGGTGGCATGGCTGGCGGCGGAGCGCCGGGGCCGCCGCGCGGTGCCGACCGGGGCCGGCTGGGATGAAATCGAAGCGAGCGCCATGCAGTCGGCGGACGACCACGTGATCAAGGTGTGCCACACGGCGCGCGCCGAACACGCCGAGTACGGCGACGCCCGCTACGTGGAGATCGCCGCCCGCGCCGTGGAGCCCTGGTGAGCTAGACGGCCAGCGGCAGGTTGGCCAGGAAAGCGTGGATCTGCGACACCACCTGCGCGCCTTCGCCGACACCCGCCGCCACGCGCTTGGTGGACCCGGCGCGTACGTCGCCGATCGCGAACACCCCGGGCACGCTGGTTTCCAGCGGCGCCCGCTGCGGCTGGTCCTTCGGGTAGACGCCCTGGTCGAAGTTGGCGCGGCACTGCGCTTTCGTCACGTCGTGGCCGGTGCGGATGAAGCCTTGCGCGTCGACGTCCACGCCGCAATCGCCCAGCCAGTCGGTGTTCGGGTCGGCGCCGATGAACAGGAAGACGCGGCACATGTCCGAATCGTGCTCTTCGCCGGTGCGGTTGTTGCGCAGCCGGACGCCTTTCAGGCCCTCGTCGTCGCCTTCCAGCCGGACGATCTCGGTGTGCGGGTGCAGTTCGATATTGGCCGTGGCATGGATCCGCTCGATCAGGTAAGTCGACATCGTTGCCTTCAGGCCGTCGCCGCGGATCACCATGTGCACCCGCTTCGCGTGGCCGGACAGGAACACTGCCGCCTGGCCCGCCGAATTGCCGCCGCCAACGAGGATCACTTCCTCGCTCTGGCACAGGTTGGCCTCGATGCGCGATGCCCAGTAGTAGATGCCGCGGCCTTCGAACTGGGCGATATTGTCCAGCGCCGGGCGGCGGTAGCGCGCCCCGCACGACAGCACCACCGTGCGGCCCTTCATCCGCTTGCCCTCGGCAAGCTGCACCTCGAGCGGATAGGTATCGCAGATCAGCCGCGTCGAAGGCGCCGGGATGGCCAGCTCTACGCCGAATTTCTGCGCCTGCACGAACGCGCGGCCGGCCAGCGCGCTGCCCGAGATCCCGGTCGGGAAGCCCAGGTAATTCTCGATGCGGGCACTGGCCGCCGCCTGGCCGCCATACGCGCGCTGCTCCAGCGCCAGTACTGACAGGCCTTCCGAACCGGCATACACGGCCGTTGCCAGCCCGGCCGGGCCGGCACCGACGACGATCACGTCCCACACCTTGTCCTCGTCCAGGTCGGGCAGCAGGCCGAGGCAGCGGCCCATGTCGGCATTGCTCGGGTTTTTCTTCACGCTGCCGTCCGGGCACACCACCAGCGGCCAGTCGTCCGGGCCCGGCTGGTAGTACTCGCACAGGCTGCGCGCCTGCTCGTCTTCCTTCGGGTCGAGCACCGTGTGCGGATACGCATTGCTGGCCAGGAAGCTGCGCAGCTGGTGCAGCCGCCCGTGGCCGGCCGGCGCCACCAGCACCGGGCCGCCCGAATTCGCTTCCAGCAGGCCCACGCGGCGCAGGATCAGCGCGCGCACGATGCGTTCGCCCAGTTCGGCCTCGGCGATCACCAGCGCCCGCAGGCTTTCCGGCGGGATTACCAGCGCTTCCACGTCGCCCACGGCGTAGGCATTGACGAGGGTAGGGCGCCCGGCCAGCTGCGATACCTCGCCGGTGAACTCGCCGCGGCCGTGTTCCGTGATCGGCCAGGAATTGCCCAGGCCATCGTAGCGGCTGATGGCGATATGGCCGGCCAGCGTGACGATCAGGCCGAACGTGGTGTGGCCCGCTTCCAGGATGCGCACGCCGTTGTGGTAGGTGCGCACGGTGCCAAAGCGCTGCAGCTTTTTCATTTCCGCTTCGGACAGCGTGGGGAACATCTGGTAGCGCCGCGATTCGAGATTTTGCGATACCGGCGGTACCGCCTCGTCGCGGTGGGCCTCGGGCACGAATTGGTTCGGGGTCAGCTGCATGTTCGCCATGGCGGGTTCCTGGTTGCGGTAGGGTGGCTGGCGGCCAGTGTAGCCGATCATCGGCCGCTAAAGGGCCACCAGGGCGCCCGGTATCCCGTTCGGCAGATGTCGCGTCCCCCCGACAACACTCGCGCACAACAAATAAACTCTTTGCATGCCGAAATGTAAACGGTTACATTCTTGCAAGCGAACCCGGCCCTGCAATGCCTGCACGGCCGCTTTTTTTGGCAGGCGATGTAACCGGTTACATCAGGCAAGAAAGGAGATCAGGCGGCAATGGCGGTGACGATCAAGGACGTGGCGCAGGCGGCAAACGTGTCGGTGGCATCCGTGTCGCGCGTGCTCAACGGCCACGCCACGGTGACCGACGAAACCCGCGCCCACATCCTGGCGGTGATGAAGCAGCTGCGCTATGTGCCGCACGTGGGCGCGCGCAGCCTGTCCACCAGTCTTACCAACACGGTCGGCCTGCTGTTGCCGGACCTGTACGGCGAGTACTTTTCCGAGATGATCCGCGGCATCGACGGCGCCGCGCGCAGCCGCGGCCTGCACCTGCTGGTGGCCAGCCTGCATGGCGGCGCCGACGAAGCGGCCACCGCGATCCGCACGATGCGCGGCCGCGTCGACGGCCTGCTGGTGATGTCGCCGCACGCCGATGCCGCCTTCCTGTCCGATAACCTGCCCGAACACTTGCCGATCGTGCTGCTGAACAGCGGCACCGGCGGCGCCTATGCTTCCGTCTCGATCGACAACTACAGTGCGGCGTATGCGATGGTCGAACACCTGGTCGCCAGCGGCCACCGCAGCATCGGCTTCATCACTGGGCCGGCCGGCAATTTCGAGGCGCAGGAACGGCTGCGCGGCTACCGCGCGGCGCTTGCCGCGCTGTTGCCGGGCGCGCGCGAGGACGTGCATGAAGGCGACTTCAGCGAGGAGGCCGGCACCCGGGTAGGCGCTGCGCTGGCCGCCGGCAAGCGGCGGCCGCAAGCCCTGTTCGCCGCCAACGACATGATGGCGATCGGTGCCCAGCTTGCGCTGCAGGCCGCCGGCGTGCAGGTGCCGCGCGATATCGCGCTGGCCGGCTTCGACGACATTCCCGTGGCCCGCTACGTCACCCCGGCGCTGACCACCGTGCGCGTACCCATCGCCGGCATGGGCGCGCAGGCGCTCGACCGGCTGGCCGGCCTGATTGCCGGCGGCACGGGCAACGGCATCGGCAGCGCCGCCGAAACGCTGGACGCCCAACTCGTGGTGCGCGCCTCCAGCGGCCATCCCCCATCGAATGCAACGCACAGGATTCCAATAAAAGGAGACTGACAATGAAGAGCACTTCCCTCCACCCGCTGCGCCTGTCGGCAATGGCCGCCGCGCTGGCATCGGCCCTGCTGGCGACCGCGCCCGCCACGGCGCAACTGTCCTCCGCCACCCTGCGCGGCCAGGTCACCGCTGCCGGCACGGCAAGCCCTGCCGGCACGGCCGTCACGGCGACCAACCAGGCCAACGGCTACACCTACCGCACCGCCACGCGGGGCGACGGCAGCTATGTGCTGACCGGATTGCCACCGGGCTCGTACCAGATCCAGGTGGGCGGCCAGGCCACCGAAACGGTCACGCTGGCTGTCGGCCAGACCAGCACGCTGGACCTGAACACGGCGGCGGCCACGGGCGCCCAGCCGCAGCGCATCGTCATCACCGGTTCGGCGGCGCGGCGCGACGTCGTCACGTCCGAAGTGGGCACGTCGGTCTCGCGCGAGCAGATCGAGCGGCTGCCGCAGGTGACCCGCAACTTCCTGTCGTTCGCCGACCTGGCGCCCGGCGTGCGCTTCGACGTCGACCAGTCCGGCAACGTCACGCTGCGCAGCGGCGCGCAGAACCAGGACAACGTCAACGTGTTCATCGACGGCGTCAGCCAGAAGAACAACATCCTGCGCGGCGGCGTGTCGGGCCTCGACTCGAGCCGCGGCAACCCGTTCCCGCAATCGGCCATCGCCGAGTACAAGGTGATCTCGCAGAACTACAAGGCCGAGTTCGACCAGGTGTCGAGCGCCGCGATCACCGCCGTCACCAAGTCCGGCACCAACGAGCTGCATGGCGACGTGTTCTGGGACCACACCGGCACCAAGGTAACGGCGATGGATCCGTTCCAGAAGAAGGCGGAACGGCAGGGCATCGGCCGGCCCGACTCGAAGCAGGACCAGTTCGGCATGACGCTGGGCGGCCCGATCAGGAAGGATGTCGCGCACTTCTTCCTCGCGTATGAAGGCAAGAAGATCGACGACCCGCGCCAGATCCTGCTGCAGAACCAGAACCTGCTGCCGAACGCCGGCGTGGTGCCGTCGCTGCTGGCGCTGCAGGGCGCCACCACGTCGAAGTTCGACGAAGACCTGTTCCTCGGCAAATTCAATGCGCGGATCTCGGACGAGCACGAGCTGGAAGCCACCGTGCGCGTGCGGCGCGAAACCGACCTGGTACCGGAAGACAAGCTGCTCAGCCTGCCCGGCAACGAAGTCGCGCGCGACAACAACGAAGACCGCTTTGACGTGAAGCACACCTGGACCACCGACAATTTCGTCAACGAAGCCCGCATCGGCTACGAGAAATACACGTGGAATCCCCATTCGTCGGCCACCGAGCCGTACATCAAATACCTGATCTCGCCGACCAACACGCCGAACAACGTGGTCAACGTGGCGATCGCCGGCGGTTCGCCGAACGCCCAGTTCCGCGAGCAGAAAGGCATGCTGCTACAGGACGACCTGACCTACACGGGCCTCGACAGGCATACGATCAAGGGCGGCTTCAAGGTCAAGTGGATGGAATACGACCTGTCCGGCACGGCGCGCGCCGTGGACATGTTCGAGCAGCTGATCGACAACACGACGGGCGTGCCGCGCGTGACGAAGACCGACCTGGCGATCCCGCCGATCGGCGTAAACTTCAAGAACACCCAATACGGCATCTACCTGCAGGACGACTGGCAGGCCACGCCGCAGCTGGAGCTGAACCTGGGCCTGCGCTACGACTACGAGAACAATATGCTGAACGACGGCTACGCGACCCCGGCGGACCGCGTGGCGATCTTCGGCCAGCAGGATCCCCGCACCGGCGCGCCGGCCGGCCAGACCTATGCGCAATCGCTGGCCAAGGGTGGCGTGAACATCGCCGACTACATCAGCAACGGCAGCAGCCGCAAGGCGTTCAAGGATGCGTGGCAGCCGCGCGTGGGCTTTTCGTACGACCTGAAGGGCGACCGCAGTTCCGTGCTCTTCGGCGGCTGGGGCCGTGCCTACGACCGCGCCGTGGCGAACTACGCGCTCGACGAACTGCAGAAGAACGCCCAGCGCAACGGCGAGATCTGGATGATCCGCAACGACCACAAGGCGCCGTACACCGACCAGTTCAGCTTCGGCATACGCCAGGCACTGGGCATCTGGAACGGCGAGGCGGGCTACACGAACTCGCGCAGCCGCAACCAGTTCAACTGGTTCGGTGGCAACCGCGACCCGCAGGGCGGCTGGGGGAACCAGAGCCCGATCGATCCGCTGTGGGGTTCGGTCGACCCGTACGGCACGCTGATCCTGGGCGACTTCATCAGCCAGGCGCGCACCGAGACCCTGTATTTCAAGCTGGACAAGCCGTATTCGCGCGCCTCGCGCTGGAGCCTGTCGGCCACCTACACATACAGCGACGCGCAGACCACGAACAAGGAGTGGAAGAACGACATCTTCAACTGGACCTACGGCCGCTACCCGGGCCAGTGGAATCCGTCGGCGGACGTGGAAAAGCACCGCTTCGTCGTGGCCGGCACATCCGGCGACCTGCTGCCATGGGGCCTGCTGTTGTCGGGCAAGGCCACCCTCGGCTCGGGCCTGCCGTACCGGATGACCGACTGCCACCTGGGCCCCAACAACTGCGTATCGATCCAGGGCGCGCACGACAACTTCAAGCAGGTCGACATCGGCCTCGCCAAGGACATCGCCTTCCGCTTCGGTGCGCTGACCTTGCGGGCCGATGTGATCAACCTGTTCAATAGCATCAACTATGGCGGCTACGACGGCTGGGTAGGCCAGGGCGGCACGGCCAATCGCTACGGCGGCGACAATCCGAACGTGACGCTGGCCAATGCGATGGGCGGACCGATGCGCACGCTCAAGCTGTCGGCGCGCTACGCGTTCTGAGGAGCGAGCATGCGCCGCACTTTCGCAGCGCTGGCGCTGGCCAGCGTCATGGCCGCGCCCGCCATGGCGGGCAACGCCTTGCCGCCGATGTTCGACGACCTGCAGGAGCGCACCTTCCGCTTCTTCTGGGAGACCACCAATCCGGCCAACGGCCTGGTGCCGGACCGCCATCCCACGCCATCGTTTTCCAGCGTGGCGGCGGTCGGCTTCGGGCTGACGGCGTATCCGATCGGCGTGGAGCGGGGCTATGTCACGCGGGCCCAGGCGCGCGAACGCACGCTGGCCACGCTGCGCTTCTTCCGCAACGCGCCGCAGGGTGACGCGAGGACGGGCATGGCCGGCCACAAGGGCTTCTTCTACCACTTCCTCGACATGAAGACGGGCCAGCGCTACGGCAACGTGGAACTGTCGACGATCGACACGGCGCTGTTCCTGGCCGGCGCGCTGTTCGCGCAATCGTACTTCGACCGCGAAGAGGCGGAGGAAGTGGAGATCCGGCGCCTGGCCGCCGAGATCTACGCCCGGGTCGACTGGAAATGGGCCGCGGCCAATGCTCCCGCCGTGTCGCTCGGCTGGCGCCCGGAACAGGGCTTTATCCCGTACGACTGGAAGGGCTATAACGAAGCGATGCTGCTGTACGTGCTGGCGCTGGGCTCGCCGAATCCCGAGCATGCGCTGGGGCCGGAAGCGTGGAAGGCGTGGACCAGCACCTATGAACGCAGCTGGGCCGCGCCTTACGATCGGCCGCATCTGATGTTCCCATCGCTGTTCGTGCACCAGTACAGCCACGTGTGGATCGACTTCCGCGGCATCCGCGACGAATACATGCGCAAGGTGAACGAACAATACAAGGGCTTCGACTACTTTGAAAACAGCCGCCGCGCCACGTATGCGCAGCGCGACTATGCGATCGCCAATCCGCTGAAGTGCAAGGGCTATGGCGCCGACGTGTGGGGCCTGACGGCCAGCGACGGTCCGGTCGACAACACCTTCCCATGGCAGGGGCAGCAGATCCCGTTCCGCAGCTACGCGGCGCGCGGTATGGGCGGCCTGCAGCATTACGACGACTGCACGCTGGCACCGACCGCCGTGGCGGGCGCGCTGCCGTTCGCGCCGGAGATCACCATTCCCGCCGTGGTGGCGATGAAGGAGCGCTACGGCGATGTCATCTACGGCCGCTACGGCTTCCTCGATGCGTTCAATCCCAGCTTCGAATTCAAGACCAGGCTCCAGCATGGCAAGGTGGTGCCGGGCAAGGGCTGGGTGGCCGGCGACTATCTGGGCATCGACCAGGGCCCGATCCTGGCGATGACGGAAAATTACCGCAACGATTTCGTCTGGCGCGTGATGCGCACCAACCCCGCCATTCGCACGGGCCTGATCCGAGCCGGCTTCACCGGAGGGTGGCTGAGCAAGTGATAGGACCAGTGAAAGGACCAGTGAAAGGACCAGTGAATGGACCGGTGAACGATGGCCGCCGCAGCGCGTTGCGCGGCCTGCTTGCCGCCGGCATGGCCGCCGGGCTGCCGGCATGCACGCGCACGGCCGGCGATGGCGCGACCGTACTGAAATTCTGGGCCATGGGGCGCGAGGGCGAAGTGGTGACCGCGCTGATCCCGGAATTCGAGCGCCTGCATCCGGGCGTGAAAGTCGCGGTGCAGCAGCTGCCGTGGACCGCCGCGCATGAGAAGCTGCTGACGGCGTTTGCCGGCGAGGCCATGCCGGACCTGTTCCAGCTCGGGAATACCTGGGTGGCCGAACTGGCGGCGCTGAAGGCCATCGAGCCGCTCGATGCGCGGGTGGCCGCGTCGCCCACGCTCGACCCTCGGGACTACTTCGCGGGCATCTGGAAGACCAACGTGATCGATGGCCGGCTGTACGGCGTGCCCTGATACGTCGATACACGCGTGATGTTCTACAACCGTGAGCTGCTGGAGCGCGCCGGCTACGCACGGATGCCCGCCACGTGGGAGGGCTGGATGGCGGCGATGCGCGCCGTGAAGAAGATCGTCGGGCCGGACAAGTACGCGATCCTGCTGCCGCACGAGGAATTCGCGCCGCTGCTGCTGCTGGCCCTGCAGCAGCCGGAAGAACTGCTGCGCGACGGCGGCCGCTACGGCAATTTCCGCAGTGCCTCGTTCCGCCGCGCGCTGCAACTGTATGCGGACATGTTTCGCGAGAGATTGGCGCCGATGGAGCGGGTATCGAACATCTACCACGAGTTCAGCACCGAATACGTGTCGTTCTATATTTCCGGGCCGTGGAACATCGGCGAATTCCGCCGGCGCGTGGCGCCGGAGCGGCAGCATACCTGGGCGACCGCGCTGATGCCGGGGCCGCACGGCCACGCCGCATCGCTGGCCGGCGGGTCCAGCCTGGCGGTGGCCAGCAGCTCGCGCCACAAGGAGGCGGCATGGCAGCTGGTCGAATACCTGTCGCAGGTGGATACCGCCGCGACCTTCAATGCGCTGACCGGCAACCTGCCGCCGCGCCGCGCCAACTGGAGCGACCCGCGCCTTGCCGGCGATCAGCCCGCGCAGGCGTTCCGGGCGCAGCTGGAAAACGTGCGCCCGGAGCCGCGCGTACCGGAATGGGAAAGCATCCTGGCCGAGCTGCGCGTGATGGGCGAGCGGGTGGCGCATGGCGACATCGGCGTGGATGCCGCTGCCGCCGCGCTGGACGCCAGGACCGACCGCATCCTGGAGAAACGGCGCTGGATGCTGGACCGGGAGGCGCGGCGATGAAGGCCGGCAAAGCGGCATGGTGCTTCGTCGCGCCGGCGCTGCTGGCGATCGGCGTGTTTTTCTTTCTGCCGGTCGCCGCCGCGCTGGCCATGAGCCTGACCGACTTCGACATCTACGCGCTGGCCGATATCGGCAACCTGCGCTTCGTCGGCCTGCGCAACTACATCGAACTGCTGCAAACGCCGCTGTTCTGGCGCGCACTGGGCAATACGTTCTACTTTGTGATCGTCGGCGTGCCGCTGTCGATCGCCGCCTCGCTGGGCGCGGCGCTATTGCTGAACTCGCGCGTCACGGTGCTGAAAGGCCTGTTCCGCACCGTGTATTTCGCGCCGGTGGTGACTTCGCTGGTGGCGGTTGCCGTCATCTGGCGCTACGTGCTGCACACCCGCTACGGCATGCTGAACTACGCGCTGTCGTGGTTCAACATCGGGCCGGTCGACTGGCTGGGCGACCCCGACTGGGCGATGCCGGCCATCATCCTGTTCGCCGTCTGGAAGAATTTCGGCTACAACATGATCATCCTGCTGGCCGGCCTGCAGAGCATTCCGCACGACCTGTACGAGGCGGCCGAACTGGATGGCGCCGGCGCGTGGGCGAAATTCCGCTGGGTGACGTGGCCCATGCTGGGCCCCACGCTGCTGATGGTCAGCATCCTGTCGATGTCCGGCTACTTCCAGCTGTTTGCCGAGCCCTATGTGATGACGCAGGGCGGCCCCGTGCAAAGCACCGTCAGCGTGCTGTACTTCATGTACGAGCAGGGCTTCAAGTGGTGGAACCTGGGCGTGGCGTCGGCGGTGGCCTTCGTGCTGTTCGCGATCATGTTTACGATCACGCTGTTGCAGTTGCGCGTGGCCAGGGGGATCGACGCATGAAGAGACTCCTGCTCAACGGCGCGATGGCGCTGGCCGGGCTGCTGGCCGTGTTCCCGCTGGTGTGGATGGTGTCGGTGTCGCTGATGCGGCCCGGCGAAGCCAGCGCCTTCCCGCCACCGCTGCTGCCGGCCGAGGCCACGCTGGCGAATTACCGGGAACTGTTCGCCCATGCCGGCATCGGGCGCTACCTGTTCAACAGCCTGCTGCTGTCCAGCGGCGCGACGCTGCTGTCGCTGATGTTCAACGTCAGCGCCGGCTATGCGTTCGCCAAGCTGCGCTTCACGGGGCGCGAGCGCATCTTCCGCACGCTGCTCGGCGCCCTGGTCATTCCCGCCCAGGTGGCGATGCTGCCGCTCTTCCTGCTGTTGAAACAGCTGGGTCTCGTCAACACGTACGGCGCCGTGCTCGTGCCGGCGCTGGCTTCCGTATTCGGCATCTTCCTCGTGCGCCAGTATGCGCTGACGATTCCCGATGCGCTGCTGGAAGCGGCGCGCATGGATGGCGCGGGCGAGTGGCGCATCTTCCGCTCGATCGTGCTGCCGCTGCTGAAGCCGATCCTGGTGACGCTGGCGATCTTCACGTTCCTCGGCACCTGGAACGACTTCATGTGGCCGCTGATCGTGTTGACCGACAAGGATCTGTACACGCTGCCGGTGGCACTCGCCTCGCTGTCGCGCGAGCATGTGCAGGACAATGAACTGATGATGGCCGGTTCCGTGCTGACCATCGTGCCGGTGCTGCTGCTGTTCCTGGGCCTGCAGCGCTACTACATCCAGGGTCTGCTGGTAGGGAGCGTGAAAGGATGAAGACGTCGTTTGCGGCAAAGAAGTTGGCAAGTGCGTTGTCAAGCGCGTTGGCCAGCGCGCTGGCAACCGCGCTGGTGACCGTGCTGTTGCCGGCGCAGGCCGGCGCGCAGCAGCTTCTCGACGGCTTCGAGACGCTGGCGCCATGGCAGGCGCAGGCCTCCGACGGTGTGAGCGCGCATGCGTCCGCGGTGCCGGGCTTCAAGGGCCAGGCGCTGCGGCTCGACTTCGACTTTGCCGGCAAGGGCGGTTATGCCTTCGCGCGCCGCGCGCTGCCGCTGGACCTGCCCGACAACTACGAGATCTCGTTCATGGTCAAGGCCGATGCGCCGGCTAACCACTTCGAGTTCAAGCTGACCGATGCTTCCGGCGACAACGTGTGGTGGTACCGGCTGCCCGATTATGTCTTTCCCGGCGATTGGAAGCAGGTGCGCTTCAAGAAGCGGCAGGTGGCGTTTGCCTGGGGGCCAACGAAGGACCGCACGCTGCGGCGCGCCGACAGGATCGAATTCGTCGTCAGCGCCGGCAGCGGCGGCAAGGGCGCCATCCATATCGACGAGCTTGCGCTGCGGGCCCTGCCGCCGCCACCCGCGAGCTGGCCAGCCTTGCGGGCCGATGCGAGTGCTTCCACGGCGCCCGCTGCGCTGGCGGTGGATGGCAAGCGCGACACGGCCTGGATCGGCAGTGCGGGGCGCCAGCAACTGACGCTGGACCTGGGTGCGGTGCGCGAGTTCGGCGGCCTGGTGCTGCACTGGCTGCCGGGGCGGCATGCCAGCCGCTACGATGTCGCGCTGTCGGTGGACGGGCATGCGTGGCAGGCCGTCAGGAGCGTGCGGGGCGGCAATGGCGGCAGCGATGCGTTGCTGCTGACGGAATCGGAAGCGCGCTACGTCCGCCTGCTGCTGCAGGAAGGCCCGGCGGAAAGTTATGCGCTTGCGGAAGCGGAACTGAAGGACCTGGCATTCGGCGCCACGCCGAACGACTTCATCGAAGCGCTGGCGGCTGGCATGCCGAAGGGCCGGTATCCGCGCGGTTTCTCCGGCCAGCAGCCGTACTGGACGCTGGTGGGCGTCGACGGCGGCGCGCGCCACAGCGCCTTGCTGTCCGAGGACGGCGCCATCGAACCGGCACGCGGCAGCCCGTCGCTGGAGCCGTTCGTGCTGGCCGGGGGCAGCTTGCACGGCTGGGCCGACGCCGAGGTAACGCAATCGCTGCAGGACGGCTACCTGCCGATCCCGTCGGTGCACTGGCGCACGGCCGGCTGGACCCTGACCACTACCGCGGCGGCGGCCGGCACGCCCGAGGCGTCGCAACTGCTGGCCCGCTACGAGTTGCGCAACCTGAAGGACGTACCGCAGGCACTGGAGCTGGTACTGGCCGCGCGGCCGTTCCAAGTCAACGCGCCGCGCCAGTTCCTGAACACGCCCGGCGGCTTCGCGCCAATCCGCGCCATCGCGTGGGACGGCGGCACGCTGGCGGCCGGCGCCCACTGCTTCATCCCGCTGCGCACGCCCGATGCGGTGGAGCTGTCGTCGTTCGATGCCGGCCTGCTGCCATATGAAGCTCAGCGCGATGAAGCTCAGCGCGACGGCGCCGCCGTGCAGGCCGTGCGCGACGATACCGGCATGGCCTCGGGCGCGCTGCGCTGGAAAGTGCAACTGCCGGCGCGCGGCAGCGCGGTGATCGGCGTGCTCGCACCGCTGTCGAGCCCGTGTCCGGGTGCCAGGCAGCGGGGCACAAGCTCGGACATGGATATGGCCTGGCTGGAGCGCTCGATGGCCGAGGTGGCCGGCGCGTGGCGCGCACGCCTGAACCAGGTGGAGCTGCAGGTGCCGCCGGCCGGGCAGCACATGGCGAACACGCTGCGCTCGTCGCTGGCGCATATCCTGATGACGCGCGACGGCGCCGCGATCCAGCCCGGCACGCGTTCCTACCTGCGCTCGTGGATCCGCGACGGCGCCATGATGTCCGAGGCGCTGCTGCGCATGGGACTGCCGCAGATCGCCGCCGACTACCTGCGCTGGTATGCGCCGTACCAGTTCGACAACGGCAAGGTGCCGTGCTGCGTCGACCATCGCGGCGCCGACCCGGTGCCGGAGAACGATAGCCACGGCGAGCTGATCTTCCTGGCTGCGGAGCTGTACCGCTACACGCGCGACAAGGCGGCGCTGCGCGCCGTATGGCCGCGGGTAGATGCCGCGGCGCGCTACATGGAAACGCTGCGCCAGTCGGAGCGTACCGCCGCGCAACGGGGCACGCCGCTGTACGGGCTGATGCCGGCCTCGATCAGCCACGAAGGCTATGCCGAGAAGCCGATGCATTCGTACTGGGACGATTTCTGGGCGCTGCGCGGCTACAAGGATGCCGTGGCGATCGCCGAAGCGCTGGGCCGGCGGGCCGACGCGCGCCGGCTGGCGCGGCATCGCGATGAATTCCGCCGCGACCTGTACGCCTCGCTGGATGCCGCCACGCGGCAGCACGGCATCGATTACCTCCCCGGCGCGGCCGAACTGGGCGACTTCGATCCGACCTCGACGACGATCGGCCTGACACCCGGCGGCGAACAGCAGCGCATGCCGCGCGTCCTGCTCGAGAACACGTATCGCAGGTACTGGGAATTCTTCACCGCGCGGCGTGCCGGCAGCAAGCCCTGGGAAGACTACACACCCTATGAACTGCGCAACGTCAGCGCCTTCGTGCGGCTGGGCTGGCGCGACAGGGCGCATGAACTGCTGGACTATTTCTATGCCGACCAGCGCCCGCGCGCCTGGAACCAGTGGGCCGAAGTCGTCGGCCGCGAGCCGCGCAAGCCGCGCTTCCTGGGCGACATGCCGCATGGCTGGATCTCGTCCGATTTCATGCGTGCCGCGCTCGATGCGTTTGCCTATGAACGCGAACCGGAACACGCGCTGCTGCTGGCCGAAGGCATCCCGCCCGCCTGGCTCAATGGCGACGGCATCGCGATCCGCGGCCTGCGCACCCCGTACGGCCCGCTCGGCTACCGGCTGCGCCGCACCGGCAGCGAGCTGGCGCTGGACGTCGACGCGGGCATGGCGATTCCGCCCGGCGGCATCGTGCTGCGCTGGCCGTTTGCCGGCCGGCCCGCCACGGCGCGGCTGGACGGCAGGCGCGTGCCGCTCACGGATGGCGCCGTGACGATCCGCAAGCTGCCGGCCACCCTTACCATTCAACTTCCAGACGAGGCTTTGACGCAATGAGCGAGACCCTGAACATGACGATGAGCACAGCGATGAGCACAACGATGAGCAAACCCTCCCGTTCCACCGCCAGCCGCTCGCACGGTGCCGTCGCCGCCGTCCGCGGCGTCGGGCATGGGTCGCCGGCCGAGCGGGGCGTCGATGCGCGTGGCGACATGGTAAGGTCGCAGCGGTATGCGAACATGGCTGCCACCCATGGCGCCGGCCTGAACGACAAGGAGTGAGAACACCATGGCAAACGCTACCCAGACTGCCGCGCAGACCGGAACCCACCCGAACGCGGCGCACCCGTCGCCCACGCACGCGCAGCCGACGCATCTGCAGCCTGCGCATTTGCCGCCTGCGCATTTCCAGCCCAATTCCCGGCTGCTGTCGAATGGCCGGCTGACCACGCTGATCACCGAATCCGGCAGCGGTTTCACGCGCGCCGGCGACATTGCGCTGACACGCTGGAACGGTGACCGCGTGGCCGATGCCGAAGGCTGGTTCTTCTACCTGCGCGACGCCGAAACGCACGACCTGTTCTCGATCGGCGCGCAGCCGTGCGCGGCCGGACATGATCCGGACCTGCAGCGCGCCGCCGGCGCCGGCCTTGCCAGCATGTGGCTGGAAGTGTCTGCCCACGGCATCCTCGCCCACATGGAGGTGGCGATCCACCCCGACAAGGACGTGGAACTGCGCAGCATCGTCGTCACCAACCTGTCCGGCCGCTCGCGGCTGATCGAGCTGACCGGCTACCTGGAGGTGGTGCTGGCCCGGCAGGCCGACGAGGCGGCGCACCCGGCGTTTTCCAAGCTGTTCGTGCAGACCGAGCACGATCCCGCCACCGGCGCCTTGCTGGCGCACCGCCGCCCGCGCGGTGCCAACGAACCGGGGCTGTGGATGGTCAATGCCGCGCTGGGCGGCAGCGAGCCGCAGTTCGACACCGACCGGGCCAGCTTCCTGGGCCGTGGCCGAAGCGCCTGGCATCCGCAGGGCATCGACCGGGAAACGCTGGCCGGTACCGCCGGCAACGTGCTCGATCCGGCGATGGCCCTGCGCCGCACACTGGCACTGGGCGTCGGCGAGCAGGCCAGGTTGGTATTCATGCTGGGTACCGCGCCCACCCGTGCCGAGGCGCTGGCGCTGGCCGCCGCGCTGCCGGACATGAACATGCCCGCCATCCTGGGCGATGCCCAGCTGCGCGAAACCGTGCTGCTCGGCCAGGTCGGCCTGCCGGCCGCGCAAGCCGATTATTACCATCAGCTGGCCGCCGCCGTGCTGTATGGCCAGTCGGCGGTGCGCGCCGGCGCGGCGGCAGCCTCAGCCGAACCTTCAGCGGAACCTTCAGCCGAACCTTCAGCCGAATCTTCAGCCGAACCTTCAGCCGAACCTTCAGCCGAACCTGCGGCAGGCACGCAGGCGCCCGCCGATCCGGGGCAGTATGGACTGCCGGCCGGCCAGCTGGCCGTCGTGCATACCGCCGGGCCGGACGACCTGATGCTGCAGGCGCTGCTGTCGGCGCGGCGCTTCTGGCAGGCCAAGGGATTGAACCTGAATATGCTGGTACTGGACCAGCACGGCAACGGCACCGCCGTCGAGCAGGGTTTGCTGGTGCGCCAGACGGCCGATTTCGCGGCCGGCCACCTCGCACAGTTCGAGCGCACCGCCAATCTCGTGGTACGCGGCAAGCTGCCGGCCTTGTCGCGGCCCGACGGCCATGCCGCCGCGCCGCCGCCGCGCCACTCGCCTGCACCGGTTGCGCATGCCGTGCCGCCGGGCCGGCGCGAGGATCTGCAGTTCTTCAACGGCTATGGCGGCTTCAACGCGCGCGGCGACGAATACGTGATCCGCATGGACTGGGACCGCCATGCGCACCAGCTGCACCGCCCGCCGCTGGCCTGGACCAACGCGATCTCGAACGAGACCTTCGGCTGCCTGGTCAGCGACGGCGGAGCCGGCTACACGTGGAGCCGCAACAGCCGGGTGCATCGCCTGACGCCCTGGCACAACGATCCGGTCGCCGACCCGCACGGCGAAGCGCTGTACGTGCGCGACGAAGATACCGGCGAGTTCTGGTCGCCGCTGCCCGGCCCGGTGCCGGCCGCCGCGGCATACGAAGCGGCGCACGGTTTCGGCTACAGCCGCTTCGACCACGCCAGCCATGGCTTACGGCAGGAAACGACGGTCTTCGTGCCGCGTCACGACCCGGTGAAGATCGTGCGGCTGACGGTTACCAATGATGGCGCCAGGCCGCGCCGTGTATCGCTGTATTCTTACCAGCAGCTGGTGCTGGGCGGCACGCCGGCCGACAGCGGCCGCTACGTCGTCACCGAAGCACGGAACAATGCCGATGCCGATGCCACCGTCGATGCCACTGTCCAGGCGATCCTCGCCACGAACGCGCAGGCCGGCGTGTTTGCCGACGGCGTCACGTTCGCGGCGGTGGTGGCGCCGGGCGCGCAGGTGACCCATTTCACCGCCGACCGTGCCGCGTTCCTGGGGCGGCATGGCGCCGCCGACCGTCCCGCCGGCCTGGCCGTGCCGGCGCTGGATCACGCCACCGGCGGCGGGCTCGATCCGTGCGCCGCGTTCCAGGCCATGTACGACCTGGCGCCCGGCCAGGCCGTCAGCTGCGTCTTCCTGCTGGGTGAAACGACAGCCCGGGAAACGGCATTGGAGCTGGTCCGCCGCTACCGCGCGGAAGGCGCCGCGCAGGCCGCGCTGGAGCAGGTGACTGCCTTCTGGCGGGACACGCTGGGCGCGGTGCGCATCGAGACGCCGGTGAAGGAACTGGATTTGGTGATGAACGGCTGGCTCACCTACCAGAACCTGTCGTGCCGGATCTGGGGCCGCTCGGCGTTCTACCAGTCCGGCGGCGCGTTCGGCTTCCGCGACCAGTTGCAGGATTCCTCGGCGCTGGTCTACGCGCGGCCGGACCTGGCACGCAGCCAGATCCTGCTGCATGCGGCGCACCAGTTCGAGGAAGGCGACGTGCTGCACTGGTGGCACCCGGCGCCGATGGAGCAGGGCTTGCGCACCCGCTTCTCCGATGACCTGTGCTGGTTGCCGTATATCGCCGCGTTCTATGTGAAGACCACCGGCGACCTGGCCGTGCTCGACGAGATGGCGCCTTTCCTCACCGCGCGCCAGCTGGAGGAAGGGGAAGACGAGGAGTACCTGACGCCGGCGCAGGCCGGCACCAGTGCCGATGTGTACGAGCACTGCTGCCGGGCGCTGGACCGTTCGCTGACGAAAGGCGCGCACGGCCTGCCCCTGATGGGCACCGGCGACTGGAACGACGGCATGAACCGCGTCGGCCGCGAAGGGCGCGGCGAAAGCGTGTGGATGGGTTTTTTCCTGATGCGGATCCTGCGCGACTTCATCCCGTTCTGCGAAGGGCGGCGCGACACCTCGCGCGTGAAGATGTACACCGAGTACCTGGAGCACCTGGCCCGGGCGCTCAACGACGGCGGCTGGGATGGCGAGTGGTACCGCCGCGCCTATTACGACAATGGCGCCGTGCTGGGATCGAAGGACAGCGACGAATGCCGGATCGACGCGCTGGCGCAGGCCTGGGCGGTGATTTCCGAAGCGGCGCCGCCCGAGCGTGCGCGGCAGGCGCTCGACGCGATGGAAGCGCAACTGGTCGACGAGGACGACAAACTGATCCGGCTGCTCACGCCGCCGTTCGTCGACACGCCGCACGATCCCGGCTACATCAAGGGCTATGTCGCCGGCGTGCGCGAAAACGGCGGCCAGTACACGCATGCCGCCTGCTGGGCGGTACGGGCGCTGGCCGAAGCGGGCCGGCGCGACCGCGCCACGCAGTTGCTGCGCATGCTGTCGCCGGTCAGCCATGCGCTCGACACGGCGGCGGCCGACATCTACAAGGTGGAGCCGTACGTGGTGGCGGCGGACATCTACGGCGCCGCGCCGCACGTGGGGCGCGGCGGCTGGACGTGGTACACGGGGTCGGCCGGCTGGCTGTTCCGCGTGGGCCTGGAATCGGTCCTCGGCTGCACGTTCGAGAACGGCGATACGCTGGTGGTGGCGCCACGCATCCCGGACGACTGGCCGGAGTTCCACGTGCACTACAATCTGCCCGGTGGCGGCGCCTGCCGCGTCGCCGTGCGCAATCCGAACGGCAGCGCGGCCAAGGTGATCGGCGTCACGCTGGACGGCGTGGAATTGAACATCGCCGATGGGGTGGCGCGGATCCCGCTGATGCGCGACGGCGCATCGCACGATGTCGAGATCGTGCTGGGAAGCGCCTGAAACGCGGAAGTGGCGTGTGAAGAACTGATCGAGGAGCGAAACACATGGCGGAACTGAAGATTCGCGGCGTGCGCAAGCGGTTTGGGGAAACCACCATCCTGCACGGGATCGACCTGGACATCGGCGACGGTGAATTCGTCGTGTTCGTCGGGCCGTCCGGCTGCGGCAAGTCGACGCTGCTGCGCACCATCTGCGGGCTGGAGGAACCGGACGACGGCACGATCGCCATCGGCGGCCGCGACATGACGAACGTGCCGCCGGCGCAGCGCGGCATCGCGATGGTGTTCCAGAGCTACGCGCTGTACCCGCACATGACCGTGTACGAGAACATGGCGTTCGCGCTGAAGCTGGCCGGCACGCCGGCGGCCACGATCCGCGACAAGGTGCTGGCCGCCGCCGCCAGCCTGCGCATCGAGGCGCTGCTGGAACGCAAGCCGAAGGAATTGTCCGGCGGGCAGCGCCAGCGCGTGGCGATCGGCCGCGCGATCGTGCGGCACCCGGAAGTATTCCTGTTCGACGAACCGCTGTCGAACCTGGACGCGGCGCTGCGCGTGCAGATGCGCATCGAACTGAAGCACCTGCACCGCACGCTGAAGAGCACCATGATCTACGTGACGCACGACCAGGTCGAGGCCATGACCCTGGCCGACCGGATCGTGGTGCTGCGCGGCGGGAAGGTCGAGCAGGTGGGCGCGCCGCTGGAGCTGTACAACCGGCCCGATAACGTGTTCGTCGCCGGCTTCATGGGTTCCCCGGCGATGAATTTCCTGCGCGGCGCGGCCGACGGCAACGGTGCCGTCGCGCTGGCCGCCGGCGGCACCGTCGCGCCGCCGTCCGCCGCCGGGCTGGCTCCGGGGGCGCCCGTCACGCTGGGCCTGCGTTCCGAGCACGTGGTGCTGGGCGACAGCGGCGAAGGTGTCGCCGCCGTGGTGCGCAACGTCGAACTGCTGGGCGACTTCAGCTATGTCTACCTGCAAACGGAAAGCTCCGGCGAAGCGCTGGTCGCCCGCGCCGACAGCAACAGCGCCTGGCACCCCGGCCAGCGCGCCTTTCTCGGTGCCGCGCCGCAGTGCTGGCACCTGTTCGACAGCGACGGCAAGGCGCGGCGCTGAAGCGCCGGGCAGCGGCGAGCGGCCAAGCGGCAACCGGGCTAGAATGGTTGTTTTGGTGAAGAAAAGAAGCTAACGCATGGCATACAAAACCATTGCCGATACGATCGGCAACACGCCGCTGGTCCAGCTGGTGCGCCTGCCGGGCGCGGAAGCGGCGGCGCGCAACAATATCATCCTGGGCAAGCTGGAAGGCGACAATCCGGCCGGTTCCGTGAAGGACCGGGCGGCGATGTCGATGCTGCGCCGGGCCGAAGAGCGTGGCGACATCAAGCCGGGCGATACGCTGATCGAGGCCACCAGCGGCAACACCGGCATCGCGCTGGCGATGGCGGCGGCGATCCGCGGCTACAAGATGCTGCTGCTGATGCCGGAAAACCTGTCCGAGGAGCGTCGCCAGAGCATGGCCGCGTACGGTGCGCAGATCGTGCTGACGCCGAAGACGGGCGGCATGGAATACGCACGCGACCTGGCCGAGCAGATGCAGCGCGACGGCAAGGGCATCATTCTCGACCAGTTCGCCAATGGCGACAATCCGCGCGCCCACTATGAATCGACCGGCCCGGAAATCTGGCGCGACACGGAAGGCAGGATCACGCACTTCGTGTCGGCGATGGGCACCACCGGCACCATCATGGGCGTGTCGCAATACCTGAAGGAGCAAAACCCGGACGTGCGCATCATCGGCGCCCAGCCGGAAGACGGCTCGTCGATCCCGGGCATCCGCAAGTGGCCGGAAGCCTACCTGCCGAAAATCTTCGACAAGGCCAGGGTCGACCAGATCGAATCCGTGTCGCAGGCGGCGGCCGAACGCATGGCGCGCCGGCTCGCGGCGGAAGAGGGCATTTTCTGCGGTATTTCGGCGGCCGGCGCCTGCGAAATCGCACTGCGCATCTCGCAAACCGTGGAGAACGCGACGATCGTGTTCATCGTCTGCGACCGCGGCGACCGCTACCTGTCGACCGGCGTGTTTCCCGCATAATGAAAAAGCCGGGATATCCCGGCTTTTTTTACACTCAGCTGTTGTTGCTGTTGTTGTTATTGTTTGCCGCTGGCGTTTCGCCTTCCTTCGGCTTGAACTGCTTGTCGCTGATGCGGAATTTGTTGCGGCGGTCGCCCATCAGGTAGCGCAGGTCGCGGATCGACAGGTCGCTCACCTCGTGCATGCGGATCAGCAGCGAAGCGCCGACCGGCAGGCGGTGGTGGCGGATCTTGCTGATGACCGGCGGTGCAACCTCGAGTGCGCGGGACAGCGCTGCGTCGTTTTTCAGGCGCAGGTTTTCGATCAGCGTATCCAGCAGACGGTTCGGGTTGTACTGCAGCAGATCATCGCCGTCCGAATCGTTGTTCATATCAATGCCGACTTGGTTTGTCATGATGCGTCTGTTCCTTCTGTAAAGTTTGTCCTGCAAAGTGAATCACTCGGAGCTCATGCTGCGCGTTGAAGTTTCTCTTCGCCGAGGAACGATCGACACACGATTCCGGGATAACAAGTTTCATAATATATACACAATTGTACAACATCATGCAATCTCATACTCATGAGCAATAAAAAAATATTACTCATTGATGACGTCGTTGTCGTATCGCAACAATTGGAGAGAATTCTACCGTAGTTTGTGTGGTAGATAAAAGCATTGACCAAGCGCGGCTTTGTCAATCATACAATTTTAAGTGTAATATAAAACTTATCACCAATGCTGCCATGGAAGCAACTGTGTTCGACGCGTTGCCAATACGTTACATTCCAGCAACGTTGAACTCAAGTTCCATTACGCATCTTTACACCGCGCATTGCTTCTAACGAGTCGACCTTGCCGGCCGCTCTCCGGCCAGTCCTACTGGCGTGCCAGCCGGATGGCGCGGCCCAGTTCCACGACGGACATCGCATAGAAGTAGCTGCGGTTGTACTGCGTGATCGTGTAAAAATTATTGCTGGCTACCCAGTATTCAGTCGGCTCCGAGCCGTTCTGCAAATCCACCAGACCATACAGCATGCCTGGCGGTAATGAGGAAGTGGTGACGATGCCCGCCGCCATCAAGTCTTCGGGATGGAATTTCGCTTCCAGGCCGCCATCGGCGTAACGTTCCCACTCGCGCGCGGGCGATACGGTGGCGGGGAATACGATCGGGCCGGCCTGGTCGCGCTGCCAGCCATGGCCGACCAGGAACGAGGCCACGCTGCCGATTGCATCCGCCGGGGAATTGCGCAGGTCGACATGGCCGTCGCCGTCGAAGTCCACGGCGTATTTCAGGATATTGCTGGGCATGAATTGGGGCAGGCCGACGGCGCCGGCAAACGAGCCCTGCAGCGACAGCGGATCGATGCCCGTCTGGCGGGCATACAGCAGCGTGGCTTCCAGTTCGCCGCGGAAGAAGGTCATCCGCGCGTCGCGATTCGGCGCCACCGGGTAGGCGAAGGCCAGCGTCGTCAGCGTATCGACGACACGGAAGCGCCCCGTGTCGCGCCCGTAGATCGTTTCCACGCCGATCACGCCGGCCAGGATCTCGGCCGGCACGCCGTACAGCGCCTCGGCGCGCGCCAGCGTATCGGCATGCTCGTTCCAGAAACGGACGCCGGCCGCGATGCGGATCGGTTCGATGAAGCGGCTGCTGTACACGGCCCAGTTCTTCGGCTTGCCCGGCGGTGCCGGCTTCACCAGCTGCACCACCGAATCGAGGAAGCGCACATTGCCCATCAGGGTGTCCAGCTCGGCGCGGGTGAAGCCATGCCGCGCCACCATGTCGTCCATGAAGGCCTGCACTTCCTTCCATTGCCCGAAGTCGACGAACTCGCCCGTGTAGTAGTTGCTCGCCGGAGCCGCCACGGCCGCAACCTTCTTCGCAACTTTCTTCTTTACAGCTTTCTTCTTGCCGGCTTTCTTCACCGGCCTGGCCTTCCTGGCCTTGTCGGTCTTGTTGGCCTCGGCGGACTTGGCCGATTCGGTGGATTGCGCCGGAGCGGCCAGCAGTTCGGCCGGAAGCAGGGAGGTGGTGGCAACGGTTGCCGCCAGCATTAATGTAACCAGGGTTTTCATCGTGACAGGCTCAGCAATTTAGCCAGCCGGCGGGCCGACCGGTGTCGTTCATCGTCATCCAGCGCGCGGTAGCGCAGCGCCGCATACAGTTCCAGGAATTCGGCCATCGCGGCCTTTTTTTCGTCCGGCAGGGCCAGTACCGCCACGCGGCGGGCCAGGCTGTGCGGGCCCTCGTCGGGCGTGCGCGCGATGCCGTGGCGCGCCAGCAGCACGGCGAACCGATCCCACGCAGTCTGCACGGGATCGCGCCGCCGCCGCGCACGAAGCAGGCGCCACAGCCAGCCCAGCACCAGCAATGCCGGCAGGATGGCCAGCGTGCGCCAGTCGCCGGCAAGCCAGGATAGTTCCGCAAGGAAATTCCGCTGCCGTTCCGGATTGTAATCCAGCACCCATTGATTCCAGGCATTATTTGCGGCATTCACATGGAAACGGAGGCGCGCAAGCCACGAATCCTTGTCGTTCCGGAAAGCCGAGAGCCCGAACGGCGCTTCGCGCGGCAGCGCGCCGCCGATGCCGAGCCGCACCCGGTCCGGCGCCACGGCCGCGGTGGGGTCGACCCGGATCCAGCCCCGGTCCTTCAGCCAGACCTCGGCCCAGGCATGGGCGTCCGACTGGCGCACCGTCATGTAGCCGTCGACCGGATTCACTTCGCCGCCCTGGTAGCCCGTGACCACGCGGGCCGGGATGCCGGCGGCCCGCATCAGGAACACGAAGGCACCGGCGTAGTGTTCGCAAAAGCCCTGGCGGGTGACGAACAGGAATTCGTCGATCGAATCGCGGCCCAGCAGCGGCGGCTGCAGCGTGTAGACGAAGCGCTGCTCGCGCAGCAGCAGCAGTACCTCCGCGGCGACGCGCGCATCGTCCTTGCCGGCTGCCGCGCGCAACTGGCGGGCCAGTTGCCGTGCCAGCGGATTGAAGCCCGCCGGCAGTTGCAGCCACTTGCCCGTCAGGGCGGGATCGAGCGCCGGCTGTACCGCATAGTCGGCATAGGCCGCCGCCCGATAGCGCACGCGCTGGTGCATCGGCCGTACCGTGAAGCTTTCCAGTTCGTCGGAAACGGCGACCCGTTCGCCCGGCACGTCCAGCGCCGGGGGTGTCAGTTCCAGCGTGAACAGCCAGCGCCGCTGGCTCGGTTCCAGCGTCACTTCGTAGGGCGCCGGCGTGCCACCCACGCGCAGCGTCATTGCATCGCCGTCGCGGCGGTACAGCCGTCCGCCGATGCGGGTCCAGGTGCGGCCGTCGTAGTGGCTGAGCACCACGCCGCGCCAGTACAGCCGGTTCTGCGCCGGCGGCGCGCCGTCGAAGCGAACCCGGAACGCCAGCTCTTCCGACAGCGCCAGGTTCGTCATCGTGCCGGGCGCCATCGTGTCGGACAGGCCGCTGCGCGGACCCCGGGCCTCGTCCGGCCTGCCCCACAGCGGCCCTTCGAAGCGCGGGAACAGCACGAACAGCGCGGCCGCCAGCGGCACGGCCAGTGCGAACATCTTGCCGGCCAGGCGCAGGCGCCGGCCCAGCGATGGCACGGTGCCGGTGTACTGGAACGTGAGCTGGACGGTCAGCAGCACGACCAGCGTGGCGGCCATCGCCAGCCCGGTCAGCATGCTCTGCGAATAAAAGAAGTTCGTCAGCATCAGGAAAAAGCCGAGGAACAGCACCACATACAGGTCGCGCTTGGCATGCATTTCCAGCAGCTTGAACGCCAGCAGCAGTGCCAGCATCGCCACGCCGGGGTCGGTACCGAGCAGCGTGCCATAGGTCTGGAACACGCCGCCCATCGCGATCAGCGCGACCGGCAGCAGCAGCCACACGGGTGGCAGGCGCCGGCCGCGCAGCGTGAGCAGCACGCGCCACAGCAGCGTGACGCAGACGGTGCCGGCGATCCACCACGGCAGGTGGCCGAAGTGCGGTGCGACGACCAGCAGCGCCGCGGCCACCAGCAGCAGCGTATCCTGCTTGTCGCGTGTGAGCGGGGCGGAGGCGAGGGACGCGAACATCTTCACGGCGGCCCCTCGCGCCCGTACAGCGCCAGCGCCTGCAGGCACGCGGCGCGGTGCGCATCGCCCAGGCCGGCCGGATAGCGGTAGCCGCCGAGCCGGAACGAGTAGGGCAGCGCGCGCTGTTCCGCATCCAGCACCCAGCGCGTCATGCGCGCCAGGCGCAGTTCCAGGTCCAGCTGCGGCGGCAGCCGGGCGAAATCGAGCACCAGTTCGGCCACCGCGCCGCCTTCGAAATGCTTGGTGACGAGCTGGCCGCCGTCCTCAGGCGCCAGGCGGGCGATCTGCCGCCATGCCAGGTGCCGCATCGGGTCGCCCGGCTGGTAGCTGCGGATCCCGGCGAAATTGTCCAGGCCCACCTCGCCATGACCTTCTTCGCTGGCGGCGCCGCGCACCGGCAGCGGCTGCGCCGGCGATTCGGGATGCGGATAGACCAGCACGCGCAGGTCGGGCTGCCACCAGCTCCAGGCGCGGAACAGGCCGAGCGGGAAACGGGTTTCGAGGTGGACGCGCGGTGCGCGCAGCCAGCCCCTTTCCGGGGCCGGAACGGCCAGCGCCACGGTGGCGCTGCCCTGCGCCGGCACGTCCGCCGCATGCTCGGCGGCGCCGGCGCTGCCGAAGCGCAGGCGGATCGCATGGCGGTCGGTCGTTCCGGCATTGTGCAGGTGGATGTCGAACTGCGCGGCATCGCCGGCAAACACGGGGGCCGCGCGCCCGCCGGCCAGGCGCAGGCCGGCCAGGTTCTTCACGGTGAGCACCATGTCGGCCATGGCGCACGAGGCGGCCAGGAACGTCAGCGCGAAGCCCAGGCCCAGCGCGTAATTGGTGGCGCCGATCAGCATCAGCACCAGCAGCACGGCAAATGCCAGCCCGGCACGGGCCGGCAGGATATACACGCGGCGCAGCGTCAGCACCACTTCGCCGTCGCGCGCCTTGCGGCGTTCGAACCGGAATACGCGGCGCCAGAACGCTTCGAGCATCGCTAGACCGGGACCGATTTCTGCAATTGCAGCACCAGTTCGCGGCTGGCCAGCGCCACGCCCTGGCTCGATTTCACCGGCCGCAGGCGGTGCGCGCACACGGGTACCAGCACGGCCTGCACGTCTTCCGGGATCACGTGGTCGCGCCCTTCCAGCGCCGCCCACGCACGCGCAGCCTGCAGCAGCGCCAGCGCCGCCCGCGGGCTCAGGCCCTCGGCGAACGAACCGTTGCCGCGCGAGGCCAGCACCAGCGCATGCACGTAATCGATCAGCGCGGCCGACGCGTGGATCGCGCGCAGGCCGCGCTGCGCCGCCGCCAGTTCGGCCGGCGCCATCGCCGGTGCGAGCGATTTCAGCATGCTGCGGCGGTCTTCGCCCATCAGCAGCGCGCGCTCGGCGGCGGGATCGGGGTAGCCCAGCGAGATGCACATCAGGAAGCGGTCCAGCTGCGATTCGGGCAGCGGGAACGTGCCGATCTGGTGGGTAGGATTCTGCGTGGCGATCACGAAGAACGGCTCGGGCAGCGCGCGCGTGACGCCGTCGGCCGTGACCTGCCGCTCCTCCATCGCCTCCAGCAGGCCGGACTGGGTTTTCGGCGTGGCGCGGTTGATTTCGTCCGCCAGCAGCACCTGCGTGAAGATCGGGCCCGGATGGAACGCAAAACCGTTCTTTTCGCGCTCGTAGACGGATATGCCGGCCACGTCGGCCGGCAGCAGGTCGCTGGTAAACTGGACGCGATTGAATTGCAGGCCGAGCGACAGCGCCAGCGCATGCGACAGCGTGGTCTTGCCGACACCGGGCACGTCTTCCAGCAGCAGGTGGCCGCCGGCCAGCAGGCAAGCCAGCGACTGGCGGATCTGCACGTCCTTGCCGACGATGAGGCTGCCGACCTGGCGCGCGACGGCGTGCAATTTCGTATACATGGTCTGTTATAGTTGGCCCTGATGCGGGTCATTCTACCCTGCATGGAAAACGATGTACCGTAAATGATGCAGTAAAGAATGATGCAGCAAAGAAACCTGTGACTACAGCCATCTACAGCCATCCCGACTGCCTGCGTCATGAAATGGGCGAATGGCATCCCGAGTGCCCCGCGCGGCTGCAAGCCATCGCGGACCAGCTGATCAACGCCCACATCGACGGCCTGCTCGACCACCGCGAGGCGCCGCTGGCGGACCTCGCCGCGATCGCGCGCAATCACACGCCGAACGCGATCGCCATCGCGCAAAGCCAGCCCCACGTTGGCGACGATTACTATCCGATCGACGGCGACACGTCGCTGAACCGCCACAGCTACACGGCCGCGCTGCGCGCCGCGGGCGCGGCGGTGGCGGCCACCGATGCCGTCATCGACGGCGCCATCGACAACGCGTTCTGCGCGGTGCGCCCGCCCGGCCACCACGCGCGGCCGTCGGTGCCGATGGGCTTTTGCGTGTTCAACAACGTGGCGGTGGCCGCGCGCCACGCGCTCGATGCGCGCGGCCTGCGCCGGGTGGCGATCATCGATTTCGACGTCCACCACGGCAACGGCACCGAAGAGGCGTTTCGCGACGAGCCGCGCGTGCTGATGGCCAGCTTCTTCCAGCATCCGCTGTACCCGTACACCGATCCGCAGCCGGTCACGCCGAACCGCATCAACGTACCGGTACCGGCCGGCACGAAGGGCGACGTGGTACGCCAGCTGGTGCAGGACCAGTGGCTGCCGGCGCTGCACGCGTTCAGGCCGGAGATGATCTTCATCTCGGCCGGCTTCGACGCCCACCGCGAGGACGACCTGGCCGGCATGGGCCTGGTCGAAGCCGATTACGCGTGGATGACGGAGCAGGTGATGGACATCGCCAGGCGCTATGCGCAGGGCCGTATCGTCAGCTGCCTGGAAGGCGGCTACAACCTGTCGGCGCTGGGGCGCAGCGTCGTGGCGCACGTGAAGGCGCTGGCCGAGATATAGCAGTGCGCCGCCGCGGTGGAATGCGTCCGGAACCTGCGACAGGGCCGGTCATGCGGCTCAGCGCGCGTACTCGAAGCGCACCAGCGTGTCGTCGCTCCACGAGCGGTCGGCCAGCGGTGGATTGAACACGCGGCGGTAGTGGCGGCTGACGGGAATCGGTTCGCGGCGTTCGCCATCCTGCAGCCACGCCGCGCGCAGCGGCGCCGGTGCATCGAAGCCCATGTGCATCGTCATCGCGCGGCATGGTCCGCCGCCGGCCGACAGCGCGCCGCGCGCCTGCGGCGGCAGGTCTTCCTGTTCGATCGCCCACTGCACCGCGCATTGCACGCGCAGGTCGCCGAGGCGCCGCGCATCGGCCGGTACACCGGGGCTGCGTACTTCCGGGCGCCAGCGGAACGAATTCCTTTTCCTGTTCAGTACCAGTTCCGCCTTGTCGTGCAGCGCCGCGGCGCTGCGCGGCAGCGTGAAGCCGCCATCGGCATCGACGCGCACCGGCAGCGTGACGGCATCGCCGACGATCTTCAGCTCCAGCCCTTCCAGGCTGTCTTCGCGGGTGGCGGGGCGCAGCAGGAAGCGCAGCGTGCCGCGCGGCGCCTGGGCGCGGCTGGCGTCGAACGCGTCGAGGCCCTTGGCCATCGTCGCATAGGCTTTCAGTTCCGGGTCGCGCACGTTGCTGACTTCGACGACGGGTTGCGCCGATGCGGAAATGGCAATGAACGCCAGGCAGGCGGGGAAGAAGGACGGGAATTTCATGGCAGGCACAACGGTGGGGCAAAACGCCGATGGTAACAGCAGCGGCAGTGCCGGTAAAATAGCGGATTGTTCCAGACATACAGAAGGTAACAGCATGGCCATTCAATGGTTCCCGGGGCACATGAACGCCGCCAAGAAAAAGGCGGCCGAACAGATGGCCGACGTCGACGTCGTCATCGAAGTCGTCGATGCGCGCCTGCCGCAGGCCAGCACCAATCCGCTGGTCGAGGAACTGCGCAAGTTCCGCTCCAAGCCGTGCCTGAAGGTGCTGAACAAGATCGACCTGGCCGATCCGGACGCCACCAATGCATGGATCCGCCACTTCGAGCAGGACAGCACGGTGACCGCGTACGCGATGACTACCAAGAAGCCGTCCGACGTGGCGAAGGTGATCGACAAGGCGCGCGCGCTGGCGCCGCACCGCGGCGTGCCGACCAAGCCGCTGCGGATGATGATCATGGGGATCCCGAACGTGGGCAAGTCCACGCTGATGAATGCGCTGCTGAAGCGCCGCGTTGCGAAGGTGGGCGACGAGCCGGCCGTGACGAAGACCCAGCAGAAGATCTACCTGGACATGAACACGGCGATCATCGATACCCCCGGCCTGCTGTGGCCGAAGATCGAGATGCCGAGCGACGGCCTGGCACTGGCCGCCAGCCACGCGATCGGCGCCAATGCCCTGATCGAGGAAGAAGTGGCGGAGTGGCTGGCCGCCGAACTGCTCAAGCGCTACCCGCAACTGCTGGCCGCCCGCTACGGCTACAAGACGGATGGCATGGACGGCATCGCCGTCGTCGAGGGCATCGCGCAGAAGCGCGGCTACCGCGTGCGCGGCGGCGACTGGGACTACGAAAAGGCGTCGCACATGCTGCTGCAGGATTACCGCAGCGGCGCGCTGGGCCGCATCTCGCTGGAAACGCCGGAAAGCCGCGCCGCCGCGCTGGCCGTGTTCGCCGAGCAGGAACGCATCAAGGCCGAAGCCGCCGCCGCCAAGGCCGCCGAAAAGGAGGCCGAGCGGATGCGGGGCAAGCGGGGCACCTGACACGACGGTAAAGCTTCACCATGGAGTCAACCCCATGATGGACACGAACCGCTCAGCCGCCGAACCTGAAACTGCTGACCGCCAGCGCACCCATGAACGCGTCCTCGTGGTAGACCACGCTGGCGGCATCGTCCTCGGCGGCGCCGAGCGCCACCATCAGCGGCAGCAGGTGTTCTTCGCGCGGATGGGCGGCACGTGCGGCGGGGGCGCGTTCCCAGTTCATCAGCGCGATGCCGCGTTCCTTCGGCGGCAGCGCCATCGCCTGCCGCAGCCACGCATCGAACTGGTGCGAGGCGGCCGCGCCGGCGCCGTTGAAGGCGCGCAGGTTGTGGTAACTGAGCCCGCTGCCAATGATCAGCACTCCTTCGTCCCGCAAGGGCCGCAGCGCGCGGCCTGCTTCCAGGTGCGCCAGCGGATCAAGCCCTTGCTGCAGCGACAGTTGCACGATCGGCACATCCGCGTCCGGGAATACCGGGTACATCGCCGAGAACGTACCGTGGTCGAAACCCCGTTCCGCATCCAGGCCGGCCGCGATGCCGGCTCCCTCCAGCAGCGCCCGCGCGCTGGCCGCCAGTTGCGGCGAGCCCGGTGCCGGGTAGCGGATCTGGTACGTATGGGGCGGGAAGCCGCCGTAGTCGTAGATCATGCCGGGCTGCGTGCCCGAGGATAGCTGGAACGCCGGTGCCTCCCAGTGCGCCGTCACGGCCAGCACGGCCTTTGGCTTGCCGCCGATCTGTCGCGGGAGGTCGCGCAGCGACGCGTCGAGCACGTCATACGCGCCGCCGAATTCGGTTTTCATCCACGGCCACGGGCCGCCGCCGTGCGACAGGAAATATGTGGGCAACATGCCTGGCTCCATCGTTTGAACGGGACGACTATACGGCTGCCCGCACGCCGCCGCAACCGCCAGAAAATCGATACTGACGTTCGATTCGTTCGCGGCGGTCCGGATGCGGATCAGTGCAGCCTGGGCGGTCCCGCCTGTTGCTGCGCCAGCCATATCAGCCCGAACAGCCGCGCCATCCGCATCCAGGCCAGCACCAGCACGAGCAGTTGCGCCAGCAGCAGCGCGCCCAGCGTGCCGGCGACGCCGATGGCGGGCACGTGCATCCGGGCCCAGCCAAGCATTGCCGCCAGCGCAAGGCCGCCAGCCGTGGGCACCGCCCACGCCAGCAGCGCACCGCCTGGCCTCCGCCACAGCAGCAGCGCGCCGTCGCACCAGGCGCGCACGGCACCGGTGCGCCGGCGGTCGGCCGCCAGCATCGCCCGGCCGGCGTCGAGCGTCAGGTTGGCCAGCAGTACCAGCAGCACAGCCGTGGTGGCCGCGGCGACCTGCCATGGCTGCGTATCGGCATAGGTGAACGCCCGGTCGGCATGATGGCGCGCGGCGTCGGCCAGTTCGCCGCCCAGCATGGCCGCGGCGCCCAGCGGCACCACGGCCCAGGCCAGCATCCGGAACATGCGCGGATACTGTTCGCCAGCGCCGGCCAGCAGTTCGCGCAGGCGCGGCGCCTGCGGCGCGCGGGCGGCCGTGACGGCGGCGCCGGTCAGCCATGGCGACAGCAGCAGCGTGACGAGCAATGCGCCGGTGCCGGCCGCCGTCAACGCATCGCGCTCGCGGTGCAGGGCCGTGCCCAGGTCCGTGATCGCCACCATGTCGAGCGCGCGGGCCAGCGCCGGCGCGTGGACCGAGTGATCGAGCTCGGGCGACAGCAGCAGCCACACGGGCAGCGATGCCAGCACGGCCGGCAGCAGCAGGCAGGCGAGCCACAGCAGCAGCAGGCGCCATTGCAGCGCGGCGCGGCAGGCAGCCAGCAGGCGGTTCAACGGCGGACGATTCATATCGCCGCCACCAGCGCGAGCAGGGCCTGCACGGCGGCGGCGAAGTCCAGTGTCCAGCGGCGCGTGGCGCCATTGTCCGGCTCCACCGTCCGCGTGTCGTCGAGCTTGTTCGTGTCGAGCAGGTGGCGGCGCTCCGGATCCAGTTGCGCCGACACGGCCCGCACCGGCTTGACCCATTCGAAGCGCCGCCATGGTTCAACGCCGTTCCACTGCACGGTTTCCCTGCCGCCGTCGGCAAAGGTCACCACCAGCGTCTGCGGCACGGCCGCACCGCGGCGGCGCACGACGACCGTGGTCCTGAACGCCAATGCGCCGCCCGCTGCGGCGGCGGTTTCCGCCGTCAGTTCCACGTTCCTTCCTTGCCGGACGACGTAGCCGGGTTGCGGCGTCACTTCCTCGCTGTCCAGCGAGGCGATGCGGTCATCCACTTTCTGCGCGCCGTACACCTGTTGCGCGAACACGGATTCCACCAGCGCGCGCTGGCCGCTGGCCTCGGCGATGGTCTCGCGCAGGTCCGCCACGCTCGGGTGCCGGAACCGCCAGCGCCGGTAGTATTCGCGGAAGGCGCGGTCCATCGTTTCCGTGCCCAGTTGCGCCTGCAGGTCGTGCAGCATCACGGCCGTGCGCGAATACACCGGCCCGACGCCTTCGAGCCGGTCGTAGGCATTGGCGCCCAGCGGATCGGCCGGTTCCTCGAGCGGCGAATCGAAGCGCTCGCCCGGGAAACCGCCGAACGCGAACGCGCCGCCGCCATGCAGCAGCGAGGCCAGCACCGGCAGCGACGCGGGCCGCTGGCCCAGCATGCGGGCATTCCAGTATTCGTTCAGGCCTTCGTCCAGCATGGGTTCCTCGAACTCGTTGCTGGCGAGGATGCCTTGCAGGTACTGGTGGGCGAATTCATGCACGGTGACGAAATCGAGGTCGTAGAGGTCGCGCGAGCCGGGCGCCGGATCATGCACGCTGTCCGTGGTGAAGAACGTCGGGTATTCCATGCTGCCCGCGTGCGCGGCATTGTAGGGAGGAATCACGACGGTCAGCGTGTCATAAGGGTAGGGCCCCAGCTTGCCGGCGAAATACGCCAGCGATTTCTTCGTCACCTCCAGCACCGGCGCCGCGTTCGATGCGTAGTCGGGCGGATACAGCACGGTGATGTCGACGTTCCGGCCATCCGCCCCGGTCCACCTGGCCCGCAGCGGCGGCGCGGTGCGGCTGTCCGCCGTCCAGGCGAAATCGTGTACGTCGCCCTGTACGTAATGATGGGTGACCAGGCCGCCGTGCGCCACCGGCTTGCCCTGCAAGGCACCGGTGGCGCCCACGGTATAGCCCTGCGGGACGGTCAGCTTCACGTCGTAGTGGCCGAAGTCCGCGTAGTACTCGGAATCGGTGTGGTACTCGTGCACGTTCCAGCGCACGGCGGTGGCGCCCCGTTCGCCCGGCAGTTCGAGCACGCCGATCTTCGGAAACCATTGCGCCACCAGGTGGAACGTGCCGAAGTGGCCGGTGCGCGCGGTCACGCGCGGCAACTGGTCGAAGAAGCCGATGTCGAGTGTGGTGCTGGCGCCGGGCGGCACGCCGGCGGGCAGGTCGAGGCGCACCACGGTGCGGTCGGTGGCCGGCCCGCCGTCCGGCTGCACGAACGTCCACGGCACGTCGGCGCCGCCCTGGCGCACATGGCGCAGGTCGATGTAGCCCCATTCGCCTTCGCCCATGCCGTCGGCCAGGCCCTGGGCGCGCAATTCCGTGTTGAAGGTGCTGTCGCCGTTGCGGAATGCATTCAGGTACAGGTGCAGGTAGACGCTGTTCACCGTGCGGTCGCTGCGGTTGCGCCAGCTGAGCTGCTGCCGGCCGGCGATCGTGTGCCGGACGGGGTCGAGCGTTGCTTCGATGCGGTAGTTCGCCACGCGATCCGACAGCGTGGCTTCGCCGCCGCTGCGGATACCGCCCCAGGCACCCGGGCTGCTGGGCGTGGCCACGGCCGCGGCATGCGGCGGTGCAAAGGGAATTTCCTGCGCAGCCGCGGGGTGGATGCCTTGCGCCAGCGGCGCCGGTGGCACCAGCAGGACGGCGGCTGCCGCGGCGGCAACAACGAGGCTGTGCAGGACGCGCATGCTGATCCTTGGGCAATGACGATGTGCCCACTATAGCGAGCCAACTGCCGGGATGGCAATGCATTCGGCCTCTTAAAGCAACCTTAATGCTGCACTACGTTACTTACGTTGGCGCAAAAAATGGTAATCTCCCGGCGTTTGTCTTACCATGCGACCCAACCGAGAAGGAAGATCATGCGTCCAATGCGCCGCCTCATGCTTGCCGCCACCGTCACGCTGGCGTTCTCCGCCAGTTTTTCCGCCACGGCTTACGCCGCGGGTCCAGGCTACACGACCCTGAGCACGCCTGTAGCCGCCACCGCGCCGGGCAAGAAGGTCGAGGTCATCGAGTTCTTCATGTACACCTGCCCGCACTGCTATTCGCTCGATCCGTTGCTGGAAGAGTGGGTCAAGAAGCAGGGCGACCGCATCGTGTTCAAGCGGCTGCATTTCGCGCAAAACCCCACCGATCCGCTGGCGCATGCCTACGTGACGCTGGAAGCGATGGGGCAGACCGAACTGGTACACAGCAAGATCCTGCGTGCGATCCATGGCGAGCGCCAGCGCATCTACCGCAGCGACGAGCAGATGAAGGAATTCCTGGTCAAGAACGGCATCGACAAGACGCGCTACGAACAGCTCTTTAATTCCTTCAGCGTGCAGACTAAGATGAAGTCACTTGCCAGCACGATCACGAAGTACCAGGTCAGCTCGGCGCCCACGCTGGTCGTCGATGGCCGCTACATGACGTCGCCGTCGCTCGCCGGCGCGCCCGGTACCTCGGAGGCGCAGGCCGGCCGCCAGACGATGGCTGTCCTGGACCAGCTCGTGGCCAAGGCAGCGGCCGAGAAGAAATAAGAGATTCTGTAATACTTACAAGGCAGGGGTAGTGTCATGACCGATCGCGAAAAAGGCATCATGGAGGCATTCGACGCGCTGGAGCCGGATGAAAAGCGGCTCTTCAGCGCCAGCAACGTCAACCACCTGGCATGGAGCCTGGTGGTGCTGCTGGCGATCCTGGGCTGCTGGCTGGCGGCGGCGCTGGTCAATGCCGAGAACCAGCGCCATGCGCTGATGACCAAACAATGCCAGGACCGGGTGTTCAAGGAGGAAGTCGACAGGACGTGCCTGCTGACCGTGCGTTCGCGCGAGCACTGGTGGCAGCATCTCGGCTATGGCCTAGGGCACCTGGCCCCGGAAAAATAAGCGGCGCCGCCGTCAAGCCCGCAAACAAAAAGCCCGCGATTGCGGGCTTTTTTGTTTGCGGCTTTTTTGTTTGTGGGCTATTTCTTTGCGGGCTTTTTTTGCGGGCTGTTATCTTCCCGCCTCTGCGCTGCCATCGCGTCAGCGTATCGATCAGGCGGTGCCGGTCCGCGCTTCCTTGTCCAGCGCATCCGCCATTGTACGGCTGGACAGGCGGTTGCGGATTTTCGCCTGTACCGGGATCACGAAACGCTCCTGCACGACGACACACAGGATGACCAGCGAAACGACATAGAGCGGATAAAACGCCAGCGACAAGTCGATGTCGCGCGCGGCGGCAAGAATGGCCGAGGGCTTTGCGCCGAGGTTCTGCGCCACCGCCCTGACGAGCTTCTCGACTTTCTCGAACAGCATATAGGTCGGCGCATGCAGCAGGAACATCGGCAGCGATGCCGAACCCAGGCGGGCGCCCCAATACTTGAGTGCGCCATTCGTTGTCGGCCGCACGCATACGCACAGCCAGATGATGGCAAGGCTCGCCGGATAGTACAGGCCATTCCTCAAGAGGTGAGGATGGTACTCGGGTCCCTGGAAACTCAAGGCAATGGCCAGGGTGGCGAGTACCACGCCGGCCAGCGCGACGATCAGTTTCTTCGGCGCGGGCGCACTGGAGCGCGCAAACAGGACGCACAACACCATCCCGGCCACGAACAGCGGAAGGCGGATCACGGGGTTCCTGTGCAACAAGCCATCGGTGACGACGTCGTTCCTGTCGGTGAAATGCGCGATCGCGCCCGGGATGGTGAACAGGATCCCCAGGATCACCAGCCCATAGACGGGATATTTCATCCTGTAGACTTTCGGCGCCAGCACGGGGAAGAGCAGATAAAAGAACATCAGCGTGGAAATGGACCACGACGGATAGTTAATGATCAGGTAGTAAGGATTCCATGCATGCAGCATGGCGAAATTCATGAACAGCGTGAAGCCGATCTCCGCTGTTCCCAGCATGCGCTTGCCCGGGCCGGACAATTCAGTGGGGACATACAGCCCGCCCATCGCATGCACCATCAAGGCAATGGGTACCAGGGCGAACAGCAACGCGACGGCATGCAGCGGATACAGCGTCGACAAACGCGCTGTCAGGAAATTGCGTTTGTTGAACGGGCGCCCGTCTTTCATGACGACATAAACATGTGTCAGCAGGAAGCCGGAGAGGACGAAGAATATACTCGTGCCCCAGTTCCCCAGGCCGAATAACTTGTCGAACGCGGTATCCTTGAGGGGAGCATACCGGGAATACATGGTATGGAATAAAACGATATAAAGGGCGACGACGAAACGTAGCCAGTTCAATGCCCAGAATTCCTTTCGTCCGGCTGCAGGTTTTTCGCTGTTCAGCTGGCCGGGCACGGGCTCGACGTTTTCAATTTTCATTCTTCGGGTTTTTTGTGTTGGATCTTGAGGAAACATCCGCTGTTCCGGCAAATCTGGTGAGGTGCCCGATCGTCAGCGCGGCAGTGCGGAACATGGCGGTGCCGCTGTCAACGACCGGCGTCAGCCATCCGGGATGCCTCCATGGCATGGGGGAGCAATGGTGCCGCTGCGCGAAGCCCGGCCTTGCTGTCGTCAACGATAGAGACGGAGAGTCATGCCTGTATACCCGAGCCATCGCGCACCCATGGACGTGCTGATTTGATTGCTGAGTGTTGTTTGCGTGCCGCGCTTCAACGACTTGGCGCCAGAGAAATAGGCAGGAAAGTCATGCAAAAGGCAGGAAAGTCATGCAAAGTTGAATTTTGCATAACTATAGCCTTATACCTATGGGGATATCAAGCGTTATTTCATGATATTTGCCGCGCCAACGCGACCGGGCGCGGGTGCGGGTGCGGGCAGCATGCCGCGCAAGCGCGCGGCATCGAAGGCCCGGCCGGCAGCTTGCCTGCCAGCCGGGCTGGGGGAACATCAGCTGACGAGCAATTTCGCCGATTTCAGCCGCACGCTGTCCGGCCCGGCATGAATGGTGAAGCTGCCGGGTTCGACGACGCGTTTCATGTCGACGTTGTAGAACCACAGGTCGGACGGCTTGATGTCGAACACCAGCGTGCGTTTTTCGCCCGGCTGCAATGTCACGCGGCGGAATGCCTTCAATTCCAGCACGGGGCGGGTCACGGACGAAATGTCGTCGCGGATGTAGACCTGCACCACCTCGTCGCCGGCGACCCTGCCGGTATTGGTCACATCCACCTCGACCTGCGTGGTTTCGTCCGGCCGGATCGTCGCCTTCTTCAGGCGCGGCGCGGAGATGTCGAACGTGGTGTACGACAGCCCGAAGCCGAACGGATACAGCGGTTTCGTGCTGCCGTCGATGTAGCCGCGCCGCGCCGAGGGCTTGTGGTTGTAGAAGATCGGCAGCTGGCCCACGTTGCGCGCGATCGACACCGGCAGCTTGCCGCCCGGGTTGACGCGGCCGAACAGTACGTCGGCCGCAGCGTTGCCGGTTTCCTGGCCCATGTACCAGCCTTCGACGATCGCGTCGGCACGCTCGGCAAGCAGGTTGATCGACATCGGCCGGCCGTTCAGCAGGAACACGACGGTGGGCTTGCCCAGGTCGAAGATGGCTTTCGCGAGATCGTTCTGCTGGCCCATCAGGTCCAGCGTGGCGCGGTCGCCCAGGTGCTTGTCGGCCCATGCTTCGCGGCTGGTCATCTCGTTGTCGCCCAGGACCATGACGATCGTGTCGGCCGTCTTCGCCGCCGCCACCGCCTCGGCGATCAGCCGCGCATTGACATCGGCCGCGGTGAAGCGGATCTCGTCCTTGCCCCAGATGCGCTCCTCGGTGATGCGCACGCCTTCGCGGTAGTCGAAGCCGAAGCCTTGCGCTTTCGCCTCCGCGGCGAGCGCTTCGTGGATCGACACGACCTTGCGCGGAATATCGGAATAGCCGCCGATCGGCGTGTCCTTCGCGTGCGTGCCGAGCAGCAGCAGCTTGCCGACCTTGCCAGCTTGCAGGGGCAGCACGCCCTTGTCGTTCTTCAGCAGTACCACCGAGCGGCCCGCCGCTTCGCGCGCCAGCGCCACGTCGGCCGCCGTCGCCGTCCGCGCATCGGCGCTGGCCGCGTCGGCATACGGATTCTCGAACAGGCCAGCCAGGAATTTCAGTTCGAGGATGCGGCGCACCATGGCGTCGATCTCTTTCTCCGAGACGCGGCCTTCCTTCACCAGTTCGGCCAGGTGGCGGTAGCCGTGGCCATCCGGGGTTTCGATATCCACGCCGGCCTTCACAGCGTAGTAACCGGCTTCTTTCGGCGTGGCGGCCAGGTGGTGGCGCGTCACCAGTTCCCTGATGCCCATGTAGTCCGACACCATCACGCCCTTGAAGCCCCATTCCTTGCGGGCCACGTCGTTCAGCATCCACTTGCTGGCATGCGACGGCACGCCGCCGATCTCGTTATACGACGGCATGATCGCCGCCACCGTGGTTTCTTTCACGAGCCGCTCGAACGGCGGGAAGAAGTCCTCGCGCAGCGTCCGCTCGCTGATCTCCGCCGGGCCGATGTTGGTGCCCGATTCCGGCTGGCCGTGGCCCGTCATGTGCTTCAGCGTAGCCAGCACCTTGTCCTTCGCCAGTTGCCGCGACGTGCCGGAAAAGCCGATCACGGCAGCCTTGCCGATCTCCGCGCTCAGGTGCGGATCTTCGCCATAGGTTTCCTCGATGCGGCCCCAGCGCGGCTCGCGCGCGACGTCGACCACAGGCGCCAGCGCGAAGTTCGCGCCCCGCGCGCGCATTTCGCGCGCCGCCACCGAGAACACCTTCGTCACCAGGTCCGTGTCGAACGACGAGGCCAGGCCGATCGCCTGCGGGAACGAGGTGGCATCGCGCGCCGCATAGCCGTGCAGCGCTTCCTCGTGCATGAACAGCGGGATGCCCAGGCGGGTCTGCTCGAGCGCCCATTTCTGCGCCGCGTTGACGTAGTTGGCGGTGTCCTGCGCGCCGCGGTTCGGGCGCGCGCCGTCGTCGCCGGCAGCCGCCGCGCCGCCCGCTTCGGATTTGCCCTGCCGGTCGGAGGGCCGGGCCAGCATGCCGATACCGTGCGGGTACACCTTTGCCGCCTTGGCGGCCGAGAAGGCGCCGTTGTCCTCGATCCTGCCCTTTTCGTTCCACACGCAATCCATCTGCGCGATCTTCTCTTCCAGCGTCATCCGCTTCAGCAGGTCGTCGACGCGCTTCGGCACCGGCGCCGCCGGATCCTTGTAGAGCGGGCGTGCCGTCGCGGCGATCGACAGGGTAGGGGCCGCGCCGGCTGCCGCCATCGTTGCCAGGAAGCGCCGGCGGCCGTTGTTCGATTCGTGTTGCATGTATCTCCTCGTTCTTGTTTGTTGATCGCTTGCCGGTGCAGGATGGATAGCGCCCCGGCAAGCGCGGTGGTTCAGCGCTTGCCGGTCCGCGTGGCCACGTCGACCCACACGGCCAGCGTCAGGATGCCGCCCTTGACGATCATCTGCCAGTACGTGTCCACGTCCAGCATCGACATGCCGTTGTCCAGGCTCGCCATCACCAGTGCGCCGATCAGCGCGCCGTAGACGGTGCCGGAGCCGCCGCGCATCGACGTGCCGCCGATGAAGCAGGCGGCGATCGCATCGAGTTCGGCCGAGGTGCCGGCCGACGGTGCGCCCGCTGCCAGGCGCGCCGTGTTGATCAGGCCCGCCAGCGCGCACATCAGGCCCATGATCCCGAAGATCCACAGCTTGACGGCTTTCACGTTGATGCCGGACAGGCGGGTCGCCTCCATGTTCGAGCCCACCGCGTAGATGCGGCGGCCGAATACGGTCTGCGTCGTCATGTAGGTGAACACGCCCAGCAGCGCGAGCAGCAGCAGCACCGGCAGCGGAATGCCTTCGTAGCTGTTCAGCGTGCTTACGATGCCGAACACCACGGCGGCGATGATGCCCAGGCGCAGGCCTTCGCGCCAGGGCGGCGTCTGTTCCAGGCCGTGGTGCGCGCGGCTCTTGCGCTGGCGGACCGTGAGCGCGATGGCGATCACGCACAGCGTCACGCCCAGCACGATGCCCCATTGCGGCGGCAGGTAGCCCTGGCCGATGTAGACGAATTCCTCGGACACGGGCGCGATCGTCACGCCATCGGTCACGCCGAGCAGGATGCCGCGGTAGGCCAGCATGCCGCCCAGGCCGACGATGAACGACGGGATGTGCAGGTAGGCAGTCAGGTAACCGTTGAACAGGCCGATGAACAGGCCCACCGCCAGCACGGCGATCATGTTCGCGGGCAGGCCCATGCCGTGCGTGACGTCCAGCACGGCCGCGACGCCGCCCAGCAGGCCAAGCAGCGAACCGACCGACAGGTCGATCTCGCCGGCAATGATCACCAGCGACATGCCGCAGGCCAGGATGCCGGTCACCGCCATCTGCCGCATCAGGTTCGACATATTGCGCGGCGTGAGGAAGCCGCCTTCCGTCATCCACGTGAAGAAGCCCCAGATCAGCACGATCGCGACCAGCAGGGCCAGCATCTTGTACTGCGTGAACAGCTTTTTGAATTGATTGCTTTTCATGAGTAGTTTTCGATAGAGCCCGTCAGTGAAGCGGTTGCGCCAGGGCGGCGGCCAGCAGGGTTTCCTGCGTCAGGTTGTCGTTGACGAAGTCGCCGCGCAATTGACCCTCGCCGATCACCAGCACGCGGTCGGAAACGCCCAGCACTTCCTGCAGTTCGGACGACACCATGACGATCGGGATGCCCTCGCTGGCCAGGTTCAGCATCAGCTGGTAGATCTCGAACTTGGCGCCCACGTCGACGCCGCGCGTGGGTTCGTCGAGGATCAGGATCTTCGGTTTCGTCAGCAGCAGTTTCGACAGCACGGCCTTCTGCTGGTTGCCCCCGGAAAGGCCGGTGATCGGCAGGAACGGGCTGGCTGTCTTCAGCTTCAGCCGGCCGATCTCTTCGCGGATCACCTTCAGCTCTCCGTCCTGGTCGATGCGCGTGCCATGCGAAAACTGCTGCAGCACCGCCATCGTCATGTTCTGGCCCACCGACAGGTCAGGCACGATGCCATGGTGCTTGCGGTCTTCCGGCACCATCGCCAGGCCGGCGCGGATCGATTTCAACGGGGAGCCGGTATCCCAGCGCTTGCCGTCGTACCATACCTCGGCCCGGTACTGGCCTTCGTACGAACCGAAGATGGCCGATACCAGCTCGGTGCGGCCCGCACCAACCAGGCCGGCGATGCCGAGGATCTCGCCGCGGCGCAGCGTGAACGACACGTCGTCCACGCGCTTCCTTTGCGGGTTGTCCGGGTCCCAGCACGTCACGTGTTTCGCCTCGAAGATCACGTCGCCCGGCGTGTGCCGCTTCTCCGGATACAGCTGGTTCATCTCGCGGCCGACCATCTGCGCGATGATCTTTTCCACGCTCATCTCCCGCATCGGCGTGGTGGCGATGTGCTGGCCGTCGCGGATCGTCACGATGGTGTCGCAGATCGCCGCGATCTCGTCGAGCTTGTGCGAGATATAGATGCAGGTGACACCCTTGGCCTTCAGCTGGTGGATGATGTCGAGCAGGATGCGGATCTCGGACGTCGTCAGCGACGACGACGGTTCGTCCAGGATCAGCAGCCGGGCATTCTTGTTCAGGGCCTTGGCGATCTCGATCAGCTGCTGGTGGCCGCCGCCGTACTGCTTCACGGGCAGCACCACGTTGACGTCGCGGATATTCAGCTCGGCCAGCAGTTCGTTGGCGCGGCGGTTCATGGTGCCGTAGTCGAGGCGCCCGCCGGGCAGGGTGATCTCGTTGCCGAGGAAGATATTTTCCGTCACCGACAGTTCCGGCACGAGCATCAGTTCCTGGTGGATGATGACGATGCCGGCGGCTTCCGTTTCACGGATCGAGGTGGCCTTCAATGGCGCGCCGTCCCAATAAATCTCGCCGTCGTAGGTGCCGTGCGGGTAGACCCCGGACAGCACCTTCATCAGCGTGGATTTACCGGCGCCATTTTCTCCGCACAGGCCGACGCATTCGCCGGCCTTCACCTTGATGTCGATGCCATTCAGTGCGCGCACACCGTCGAACTGCTTGACGATGCCGCGCATCTCGAGAAGGTAATCGCTCATTCGCTCAGGTGACCTTTATCAATTCGCGGTCAACTGGGCCTTTGAATAAAACCCGTCGTCGGCCAGCACCTGCACGTTGGCCTTCGTCAGCGGAATGGGTTTCAGCAGCAGTGTGGGCACCTGTTTCGCGCCGTTGTTGTACTGCGAATTGAAGCCTGGCTTCTCGTTGCGCACCAGCTGCACCGACAGCTTCGCCGCTTCGGTGGCGATGAGCTTCAGCGGCTTGTACACCGTCATGGCCTGGGTGCCGGCGATCACGCGCTTCACCGCGGCCAGGTCGGCATCCTGGCCGGAGACCGGCACCTTGCCCTGCAGCTTCTGCGAGGTCAGCGCCTGGATCGCGCCGCCGGCCGTGGCATCGTTCGATGCGACGATGGCGTCGATCTTGTTGTTGTTCGCGGTCAGCGCATTCTCGACGATGGACATCGCCTCCGAAGCGCTCCAGTCCTTCACCCACTGCTTGCCGACCACCTTGATGTCGCCCTTGTCGATCAGCGGCTGCAGCACCTTCAGCTGGCCCTCGCGCAGCATCTTGGCGTTGTTGTCGGTCGGCGCGCCGCCCAGCAGGTAGTAGTTGCCTTTCGGCTTGATGGCCTTGATGGCTTCCGCCTGCAGTTCGCCCACCTTCTGGTTGTCGAACGAGATGTACGCATCCACGTCGGAGTTCAGGATCAGCCGGTCGTACGACACCACCTTGATCTTGGCTTTCTTCGCCTCCCGGATCGCGTTGTTCAGTACCGTGGCGTTGTAGGGCACGATCACCAGCACGTCCACGCCGCGCGAGATCAGGTTCTCGATCTGCGAGATCTGGCGCTGTTCGCTGGCATCGGCCGACTGCACATAGACCTTGGCGCCGAGGCGCTCGGCTTCCTTGACGAAGTAATCGCGGTCGCGCGTCCAGCGCTCGAGGCGCAGGTCGTCGATGCAGAAGCCGATTTTCGGATTTTTCGCATCCGCCAGGGCGGCGGTGGAGGTAAGGGCGAGCAGGACGCTCGCGATGGCGATCTTCAACTTCATGTGTGTCTCCTAAGATGGGTGGCCGGTGGCCTGTTGTTGTTATCTTTGGATGAGTGATGCGCGTTTTGGTGTTCGGTACGGTTCCTGTTTGATGCTTGATGTTGCTAGTAATTGTTCGATGTTGCAGACGGCGTCCGCGTCACAGGGGTCTGTCCCCGGTAAGTGTTGGCGAGTGCTTTTGCCGTTGGCGCCGTCAGGGGACTGACCCCGGTTTTTGCCGGCGTGCTGATGCATCCAGTAAAAACCGGGGTCAGTCCCCTTGTGACGCTGGTGGCAAGCACTAGTGCCAGCACTTACCGGGGACAGGAAGGAGTGATCCCTTGCAAGGAATCACCGCTACGCAGGCGAGGAGCATGCTCCTCGAAACCCCTGCTTCGCCCCCTGCGGATCCACCGTTAGTGGTCAATCAGTGGTTATGCCTCGGCAGCACGCCCGCGACGTTCTTGTACTCCAGCGCCAGCTCCATGCAGGCGCCCGACTGCATCTGCCCGACGGTGGAGCGGTAGATCTGCTGCCACGGCGTCTGGCTGGCCGGGAAGGCCGGGATGCCGTCGCCCTTGCGCCGTTCGATCTCGGCGTCGTCGACCAGCATGTTGGCGGTGCCGTTGTTCAGGTCGATGCGCACGGTGTCGCCGGTGCGGATCCAGGCCAGGCCGCCGCCCACCGCCGATTCCGGCGAGGCGTTCAGGATCGACGGACTGTCCGACGTGCCGGACTGGCGGCCGTCGCCCAAGGTCGGCAGGTTCTTCACGCCGCGCTTGATCAGCGCGTCGGGCGGTTGCATGTTGACGACTTCGGCCGAACCGGGCCAGCCGATCGGGCCGGCGCCGCGGATCACCAGGATGCAGTCCTCGTCGATGTTCAGCGACGGATCGTTGATGCGCTTGTGGTAGTCGTCCGAACCGTCGAACACGATGGCGCGGGCTTCGAACACGCCTTCGCTGCCTGGTTTGCTCAGGTAGCGCGCGCGGAATTCGTCCGAGATCACGGATGTCTTCATGATCGCGAAGTCGAACAGGTTGCCGGACAGGACGAAGAAGCCCGCCTTTTCCTTCAGCGGCGCGGCGAACGGCCAGATCATCTCGCGGTCGTTGGTTTCGCGGTTGACCAGGTTGTCCTTCATGGTCTTGCCGGTGACGGTGAGCCGGTCGGAACGCAGCAGGCCGTTCTGTTCCAGTTCCCACATCACGGCCGGCACGCCGCCGGCGCGGTGGAAGCGTTCGCCCAGGTACTTGCCCGAAGGCTGCATGTTCAGCAGCAGCGGCACGTCGTGGCCGTACTTCATCCAGTCTTCGGTATGGATTTCCACGCCGGCGTGCCGCGCCATCGCCATGATGTGCTGCTGCGCATTGGTGGAACCGCCGATCGCCGCGTTGGTGACGATCGCATCGAGGAACGCTTCGCGCGTCAGGATCGCCGTCGGGCGGATGTCCTGCTCGGCCAGCGCCACGATGCGGCGGCCGGTTTCGTAGGCCATCTGGCCCCGTTCGCGGTACGGTGCCGGGATCGCCGAGCAGCCGGTCAGCGACATGCCCAGCGCTTCGGCGATGGCGTTCATCGTCGAGGCGGTACCCATCGTGTTGCAGTGGCCGGCGGACGGCGCGGACGCGGCGGCGATTTCCAGGAACTTCTCGTTGTCGATCTCGCCGGCAGCCAGGCGGCGGCGGCCTTTCCAGATGGCCGCGCCGGAACCGACCAGCTCACCATCGAGCCAGCCGTCGAGCATCGGTCCGCCGGACAGCACGATCGCCGGGATGTCGACGGTGGCGGCAGCCATCAGCTGCGCCGGCGTCGTCTTGTCGCAGCCGGTGGTCAGCACCACGGCATCGATCGGATAGCCGTGCAGGATCTCCACCAGGCCCATGTAGGCCAGGTTGCGGTCGATCGCGGCGGTGGGGCGGCGGCAGTTCTCGAAGATGGGGTGCAGCGGGAATTCCATCGGAATGCCGCCGGCATCGCGGATGCCGTCGCGCACGCGCTTGGCCAAGTCCAGGTGGATGCGGTTGCACGGGCTGATGTCGCTGCCCGACTGGGCGATGCCGATGATCGGCTTGCCGCTGCGCAGCTCGTCGGGAGTGATCCCGTAATTCATGAAGCGCTCCAGGTACAGCGCGGTCATGTCGATGTGGTCGGGGTTGTCGAACCAGTCCTGGGAACGGTAACGGCGGGTCATTTTAGAATCCAATCATGTGCTGCGGCAGGCCGGGCACGTCGACGCGGAACGCGAACACGCCGCCCGCGAGCGGGGCGGCGGCACGTTCGTCGGGCGTGAGGCCTTTCGTGGCGGTCGTGGCAAAGGCGGTTTTCAGGTCCGGGCCGCCGAAGGCGATCTTGGTGATGTTCGGCACCGGGAAGTCGATGGTTTGCAGCAGCTCGCCGGCGGGCGAATAGCACAGCACGCGGGCGCCGCGGAACACCGCCACCCATACGTTGCCGGCGGCGTCGACGGCGCTGCCGTCCGGCCAGCCAGGTTCGGCGATGGCGGCGAACACCCGCTTGTTGGCCAGCGTGCCCTCGGCGCTCGCGTCGAACGCGTAGACGGTCTTGCCGAAGGTGTCGGTGTGGTAGAAGGTCTGGCGGTCCGGGGAAAACGCCGGGCCGTTGGTGATGATGATGCCGTCGTCATGCTTTGTCAGTTCGCCGTCGTAGCGGTACAGGGCGCCGCTGGCCGACGCTTCGGCATTGTCCATCGAACCGAACCACACGGCGCCGTCATGCGCCACGTGGCCGTCGTTCAGGCGGTTGCCCGGGCGGTCCGCTTCGAACTCGGTGACCGGGGTGAACTCACCCGTCGCCGGATCGAAGTGCACCAGCTTGCCGGCCAGGCCGCAGACGAAGCCGCCGCGTTCGGCGGGCAGGGCAAAGCCGGTCTCGCCCGGCATGTCCCAGGTCTGGCGGTTTTCACCGTGCGCATCGCAGCGGTGCAGCTTGTGCTGCTTGATGTCGACGAAGTACAGCATCTGCTCGGCCGGATGCCAGATCGGGCCTTCGCCCAGCGTGGCTTCCAGCGGCCAGATGCACTCGGGCGCCGCTTTGGCCACGGACGTCATTTGCCGTCTCCGTACCAGCCGGCGTCGACGAAGTAATCGCGGCCGGTGCAGCGCGATGCCTGGTTCGACGACAGGAACAGCGTCAGCGCCGCCACGTCTTCCGGCTCGATGCGCTCCTTCAGCAGCTGGGACGCCATGATCTGCGCTTCGCCTTCCGGCGTGTACCACAGCGCCATCTGCTTCGGCGTCTTCACCGAACCGGGAATGACCGTGTTGACGCGGATGCCGTCGTTGCCCAGGTCGCGGGCCAGGCCGCGCGTCAGGCCTTCGATGGCCGCCTTGGCGGTCATGTACAGGGTCAGCTGCGGCAGCGCCAGGTACCAGGAGATCGAACCGAAGTTCAGGATCACGCCGCCGCCGTTCTTCTTCATGCCCGGCGCCACGGCCTGCGCGCAGAAGAACTGGTGGCGCAGGTTGACGGCCAGGCTGTCGTCCCAGTACTGCGGCGTGACGTCGGCCACGGCGTGGCGGTGGTCGTTGGCCGCATTGTTGATCAGGATGTCGACGCCGCCGATCTCGCGCTCGATGTCTGCAAACGTTTTCTTCAGCTCATCAATGTTCGTCATGTCGCAGTGGAGGTAGCGCGGCTGGTGCGCCGCGCCAGGGTAGCTGGCGGCCAGTTGCTGCGACGGTTCGTCGGCGATGTCCAGGAACACCACCTGCGAGCCTTGCCTGACGTACGCATCGACGATCCCCGCGCCGATGCCGGTGCCGCCGCCGGTGACGACGACACGCTTGTTCTTCAGGTCGGGGTAGGTGGCGTATTCGAATGGTTGCCTTGTTTCGCCAGCCATCATTTTTCTCCAGTTGCTTTGGTTGCTGCAGTCACATTCCCCAGCAAGCCGCGGCGTGCCAGGTTGTTGTACAGGGCGCGAACGCCGAACGTCCATGGCGCGATCTCGTCGCTCCGGTGAACGTGGTTGATCAGGGCCCCCAGTGCCGGGCTCGCGATGGTGACGCGGTCGCCCTTGTGGTGCGTGAACCCGCCGCCCTTGGCGTCGCGGTCCTTGATAGGGGAGAACATGGTACCGAGGAACAGCATGAAGCCGTCCGGGTACTGGTGGTGCGCGCCGCAGGTCTGGCCGATCAGGTCGAGCGGATCGCGGCTGATCTGTTTCATCAGGCTCACGCCGTCGAGCACGAACTCGTCGTCCGCGCCTTCGATGGTCAGGCGCACTTCGGCATTGCGCACGGTGTCGAGCGAATACTTGTCGTCGAACAGGCGGATGAACGGGCCGATCGCGGTGGAGCCGTTGTTGTCCTTGGCTTTGCCGAGCAGCAGCGCGCTGCGGCCTTCGATGTCGCGCAGGTTGACGTCGTTGCCCAGCGTGGCGCCGACCGGCTTGCCCTGGCTCGTCACGGCCAGCACGATTTCCGGCTCCGGGTTGTTCCACTTCGATTCCGGGTGCAGGCCCACGTCGGCGCCGAAGCCCACCGCCGACATCGGCTGCGACTTCGAGAACACTTCCGCATACGGGCCGATGCCCACTTCCATGTACTGCGACCAGGCGCCGCGGCTGATGAATTCCTGCTTCAGCTGTTCGGCCTGCGGCGAACCGGGCTTGATGCTGGAAAGGTCGGCGCCGATCGATGCCAGCAGCTCGCCGCGCAACTGTTCGGCGCGGGCCGGATCGCCGTTGGCCTGTTCCTCGATGACGCGTTCCAGCAGGCTGACGGCGAACGTCACGCCGCAGGCCTTGATGGCCTGCAGGTCGTTCGGTGCCAGCAGGCGCGGCACGTCCGCGGCCGGGTTGGCCGACAGCGCGTTCTCGATCAGCTTTTCCACGCGGCCCAGCGATTCGCCCGGTGCCGAGCGAACGATGGCGACCCGGTCGTCGCGTTCCAGCAGTTCGGCAACCGTCGACGCGTGGCGCGTGATGTCGAACACTTCGCCATTGCGGACGGCGACGACGGCGGGGCCGTCGATGTCACCGCTCCGCCAGACGCGGCCGACGAGCAAAGCCTGCGGCAGGTCGGCAGGCAACAAAGTCAAGGCTGGCGCTTCCTTCATGTGAGTCTCCTCTTGTTCTGGTTATGGATGAAAAAACCGGATCGTATCAGCGGCCGAGACTCGGCAGCCGGGGCGAATAGGTCCATCCGGGAATTAAATATTGCATGGCCATCGCATCGTCGCGCGCGCCGGTGCCGACTTTCCTGTAAAGCTCGTGCGCGGCGGCGATGCGGTCCAGGTCCGGTTCGATGCCCAGGCCGGGGCGATCGGGTACGGCGACTTCGCCACCGACGATCTGCAGCGGCTCGCGGGTCAGGCGCTCTTGCCCTTCCTGCCAGATCCAGTGCGTGTCGATCGCCGTGATGCGGCCCGGCGCGGCGGCGGCCGCGTGCGTGAACATCGCCAGCGACACGTCGAAGTGGTTGTTCGAATGGGAGCCCCACGTCATGCCCCATTCCTGGCACAGCTGGGCAAGGCGCACCGAACCCTGCATGGTCCAGAAGTGCGGGTCGGCCAGCGGGATGTCGACGGCGCCCAGCAGGTGCGAATGCGCCATTTGCCGCCAGTCGGTGGCGATCATGTTGGTGGCGGTCGGCAGGCCGGTGGCGCGCTTGAATTCGGCCATGATCTCGCGGCCCGAGTAGCCGTTCTCCGGGCCGCACGGGTCTTCGGCATACGCCAGCACGTGGCCCTGGTTGCGGCACAGGCGGATCGCTTCATCGAGAGACCAGGCACCGTTCGGATCGAGCGTGACGCGGGCATCGGGAAAGCGCTGCTTGATGGCGGTGACGGCGGCGATTTCTTCCTCGCCGCGCATTACGCCGCCCTTCAGCTTGAAGTCGCGGAAGCCATAGCGGGCCACCGTGGCTTCGGCCTGCTCGACGATGGCCTGCACCGTGATGGCTTCCTGGTGACGCATGCGATACCAGTCGTCCGCCTTGCCCGAGCCCTCAAGGTAGGGCAGGTCGGTGCGCGTGCGGTCGCCGATATAGAACAGGTAGGCGAGCATCGGCACCCGGTCGCGCTGCTGGCCGCTGCCGAGCAGTTCGCAGACGGGCACGCCGAGGTGCTGGCCCAGCAGGTCGAGCAGCGCGGCCTCGATCGCCGTGACGACGTTCTCGAGGCGCAGGTTGATTTCATGGGGTTGCTTGAGCACCGCCGCCTCGGCTGCCGAGGTGACCTGGTGCTGCAGCGTTTGCGGGCCGCTGGCTTTTCCGCCGATGCCTTCGCGTACCGCGTTCAGGGTGCGGTTGAAGCGGCCGATCTGCGTGCCGACCACGCGGGGAATCGAATTTTCCAGCGCCTTCGTGATGCCGGCGCCGCCCGGTACTTCGCCGATGCCGGTGTTGCCCGCGCTATCGGTCAGCAGCACGAGCGTGCGCAGGAAATAAGGGCCGTGCGCGCCGCACAGGTTGAACAACATGCTGTCGTGGCCGGCCACTGGAATCACCTGCATCGCGGTGATCACGGGCGTTTTTGTCCCCACATTCGTCTCGTTATTATATGTTGCCTGTACCATCGGCTTAACCTAAAATGAATAGCGCTAACATTTTGCAGTGTGCGGCATTTGGAATGCCAAGTCAACATATCCGCGCTGTAAAGATGGGCAATTCGGATGGTAAAGATAGCGCTACGACATCCGGCGTGAACCGCACGCCGCTCGATACGGACAAAGTGCTGGAAAGCAACTTCCAGACACGATAAAAACGGAGACAACATGCAGAAAACGCAGATGCACCTGGCCGCGCTCGCGGCCGGCCTGCTGCTGGCCGCCAGCGCGGCAACGGCCGCCGATTCACCGAAAAAATGGCACTGGGTCGCCTCGTGGGGCGCGGCCCAGATGGTGCCCGAAGGGCCGAACGAACTGCCGCAGGAGCACTGGCGCGACGCCACGCTGCGCCAGATCGTGCACGTGGCGCTGGGCGGTGAAAAACTGCGCGTCCGTATCAGCAATGCGTTCGGCACCACGCCGCTGACGGTGGAAGCGGCCGGCATCGGCCTGGCGAAGGCGCCCGGCAATCCGGATATCGATCCGCAATCGGCCAAGGCGCTGACCTTCGGCGGCCGTCCCTCCGTCATGATCCCGGCCGGCGCCGAGTACTACAGCGACGTGGTCGCCCTGCCGCACAAGGCCGGCGCCGATATCGCCGTGTCTCTGTACTTCAATGGCGCGCCGTCGAAGCAGACCGGTCACCCGGGCTCGCGCGCAACGAGCTTCGTGGCCAAGGGCCAGCGCACGCTCGATGCGGCATGGAGCGGCGCCGAGAAGATCCCGCGCTGGTACATGCTGGCCGACGTCGAAGTGCAGGCGCCGCGCGACGTGGGGGCCGTGGTTGCCGTCGGCGATTCGATCACCGACGGCTACGGCACCACGACGGACGGCAACGACCGCTGGCCGGACGTGCTGGCCAGCCGCATCGCGCAGGGCGGCAAGGCGATGGGCGTCGTCAACGTGGGCATCGGCGGCGGCCGGATGCTGCGCGACGGCCTGGGCCCGAACCTGGCGTCGCGCTTCGACCGCGACGTGATCGGCCGTGCCGGCGTCACGCACGCGGTCGTGATGATCGGCGTGAACGACCTGGGCGGGCAGCACCGCAACGGCGAGGACATCCCGGCCGCGCGGGCCAAGCTGGTCGAGGATCTGCAGCAGGCGCATCGCCAGCTCGTCGAGCGCGCCCATGCGCACGGCATCTGCGTGATCGGCGGCACCGTCACACCGTATGCCGGCAGCGACTACTACCGTCCCGCCGCCACCAACGAGGCGGATCGCCAGCAGCTGAACGACTGGATCCGCAAGTCCGGCGTGTTCGACGCGGTGGCCGACTTCGACGCGGCGCTGCGCGACCCGCAGCAGCCGGACAAGCTGCGCAAGGAATACGACAACGACGGCCTGCATCCGTCGATCGCCGGCCTGCGCGCGATGGCCGAAGCGGTGCCGCTGAAGGCGCTGCGCACCAGCTGCGGAGCCGGGCAATGACGCGCGCCATGCTGAAGGCCGCGGCGTTCGCCGGCGCGTTCCTGCTTGCCGCGGGAACCCAGGCGGCCGAAACCTATCGCAATCCCGTCATCACCGGCTTTCACCCGGATCCCAGCATCTGCCGCGTCGGCAAGGATTACTACCTGGCCAACAGTACCTTCGAGTACTTCCCCGGCGTGCCGATCTTCCACAGCCGCGACCTGGTCAACTGGAAGCTGATCGGCCATGCGCTGACGCGCGAATCGCAACTGCCGCTGAAGGGCCAGCGCTCCTCGCGCGGCATCTATGCGCCGACCTTGCGCTGCGTGGGCGACACCTTCTACATGATCACCACCAACGTCGAAACCGGCGGTAATTTCATCGTCCACACGAAGGACCCGGCCGGGGAGTGGTCGGAACCGGTGTGGCTGAAGGAAAAGACGCCATGGATCGACCCGTCGCTGTTCTTCGACGACGACGGCACGGTGTACTACACGCGGCACGACGGCGGAGAAAAGGGCGGCATCGTGCAGTCGCGCATCGACGTGAGGACCGGCACGCTGCTCGATGAACCGAAGCGGATCTGGAACGGTACCGGCGGCGTGTGGCCGGAAGGCCCGCACCTGTACAAGGTCGACGGCTGGTATTACCTGATGATCGCCGAAGGCGGCACCTCGTACGAGCACATGATCACGGTGGCGCGCTCGAAGTCGCCGTTCGGGCCGTTCGAGGCGCACAAAGGCAACCCGATCCTGTCGCACCGCGATCATCCGGAATCGCCATTGCAGGCCACCGGCCACGGCGACCTGGTGCAGACGGACGAAGGCAAATGGTGGATGGTGCTGCTGGGCGTGCGGCCCAACGATCAAAGTGGCAAGCGCAAGCATCACCTTGGCCGGGAAACACTGCTGGCGCCGGTGACGTGGCAGGATGGCTGGCCCGTCGTCAACGGCGGAAAACCGCTGGCGCTGGAGATGAGCGCGGCCGGCCTGCCGCCGTTGTCGCCGCTGCCGAAGGCTCCGGTGCGCACGCAGTTCGACCAGCCGAAGCTGGACCTGCACTGGACGTTCGTGCGCGGCCCGTCTGCCGGCCTGTATTCGCTGGCGGCGAGGCCCGGCTTCCTGCGCCTGAACGGCAACCAGGCCACGCTGGACGACGTGGCCACGCCGGCCTTCGTGGCACGGCGCCAGCAGCACCTGAACGCCCGCATCGCCGCGCGCATGGATTTCAAGCCGGAAGGGGCGGGCCAGTATGCCGGCATTGCACTGCGGATGAACGAAGCCAATCACTATCAATTGCGGATCGGCGGCAGCCAGGCGGCCCGGCGCATCGAGTTCGTCACGCGGGTCAAGGGAGAAAGCAAAGTGGTAGCCTCGACCGCGCTGCGTCCCGGTGCGGTGGACCTGCAGGTGCGCGCATGGCCCGACCGCTACGAATTCAGCTATCTGCAGGACGGCGGCAAGCCGGTGGTGCTGGGAAGCGCGCCGACCGCGGCGCTGTCGTCGGAAGACGCGGGCGGCTTTACCGGCGTGTTTGCCGGCGTGGTCGCGACCGGTGCGCCGGCCGATGTGGACTGGTTCGACTACGAACCGCTGGGAGACTGATCGATGTTGTTGCGTTTCATTTTGCTGGCGCTGCTGCTCCAGCTGTCCGGCGCCGCGCAGGCGCTGGGCCAGAAGCCCTTCATCGCGTTCGAACGCGAACATGCCGATGCGGTAGAACTGCTGGCCAGGGGCAGGGCGGCGCCGATCTTCGTCGACGCCAATGATCACAAGGGCGTGCTGCGTGCGGCCGGCGACCTGCAGGCCGACCTTGCCCGCGTCGGTGGCGTGAAGCCGGTGCTGCGCCAGGTCCGAGATCGGGAAAAACCGGTCGGCATCGATATCGTCATTGCCGGCACCATCGGCAAGAGCGCGCTGATCGACGGCCTGGCGCAGTCCGGCATGCTCGACGTGGCGGCCATCCGCGGCAAGTGGGAAGGCTACATCGTGCGCACCGTTCGCAATCCGATGCCCGGCGTGCAGCGCGCGCTGGTGATCGCCGGCAGCGACAAGCGCGGCACGATCTACGGCATCTACGAAGTCTCCGAACAGATCGGCGTTTCGCCGTGGTACTGGTGGGCCGACGTGCCGCCGGTACAGCGCAAGTCGCTGTACGCGCAGGCCGGCACGGCGCTGCAGGATGCGCCGGTGGTGCAATACCGCGGCATCTTCCTGAACGACGAGGCGCCGGCGCTGACCGGCTGGGCCAAGGAACGCTACGGCGGCTACAACAGCAAATTCTACAAGGGCGTGTTCGAGCTGATCCTGCGCCTGCGCGGCAATTATCTGTGGCCGGCGATGTGGGATGCCGCCTTCTTCGACGACGACCCGGAAAACGGCCGGCTGGCCGACGAATACGGCATCGTCATGGGCACCTCGCACCACGAGCCGATGATGCGCGCCCACAAGGAGTGGTCGCGCTACGGCAAGGGACCGTGGGACTACAGCCGCAACGAGAACGTGCTGAAGGACTTCTGGCGCGACGGCCTGAAGAAGACGCGCGGCTACGAAAAGGTCGTCACGCTCGGCATGCGCGGCGATGGCGACGAGCCGATGTCGCAGGATGCCAATGTCGCGCTGCTCGAGAAAATCGTGTCCGACCAGCGCAGGATGATCGGCGAGGAACTGGACCCCGACATGGCGAAGGTGCCGCAGGCATGGGCGCTGTACAAGGAAGTGCAGGATTACTACGAGCAGGGCATGCGCGTACCGGACGACGTGCTGCTGCTGTGGTGCGACGACAACTGGGGCAATATCCGCCGCCTGCCGACTGCGCAGGAACGCAAGCGGGCCGGCGGCGCCGGCGTGTATTACCACTTCGACTACGTGGGCGGGCCGCGCAACTACAAATGGCTGAACGTGACGCCGCTGCCGAAAGTGTGGGAGCAGATGCACCTGGCCTGGAAGCATGAGGCGACGCGCATGTGGATCGTCAACGTGGGCGACCTGAAGCCGATGGAAGTGCCGATGGAGTTCTTCCTGTCGTATGCGTGGAACCCGGCTGCCTGGCCGGCCGACCGCCTGCAGGAATACCTGCGGCTGTGGGCGGCGCGCGAGTTCGGCGCACGCGATGCGGCGGACATTGCCGACATCGTGGCGAAGTACGCCAAGTACAACGGCCGCCGCCGGCCGGAGATGCTGGAGCCGGACACCTACAGCCTGGTGAACTACGGCGAATCGGCTCGCATCGTGGCCGAGTACCGCGAACTCGAGGCGCGTGCCGAGAAAATCTCCTCCGGCCTGCCGAAGGAACGCCGCGATGCGTTCTACCAGCTGGTGCTGCACCCGGTGAAGGCGGGCGCCATCGTCAACGAGCTGTATGCGGCGGCGGGCCTGAACCGGCTGTATGCGAAACAGGGCAGGGCGGCGGCGAACGACATGGCCGAACGCGCCCGCGCGCTGTTCCGCGACGACGCCGCGCTGACGCGACGCTACCACGCGATCAATGGCGGCAAGTGGAACCACATGATGGCGCAGACCCACCTGGGCTACACGTACTGGCAGCAGCCGCCGGTCAACGTGATGCCGGCCGTCAGCGAAGTGCAGGTACCGAAAGCCGGCGCGCTGGGCATCGCCGTCGAAGGCAGCGAAGGGGCCTGGCCGGATGCGCAGGGACTGAAGCTGCCGGCGCTCGATGCCTTCGAGCGCAAGCCGCGCGTGCTGGAACTGTTCAACCGGGGCGGCACGCCGTTCCGGTATTCGGTGCGCGCCAGCGAACCGTGGATCGTGCTCGACAGGACTGCCGGCACAGTGGACAAGGTGCAGCGCATCGTGGTCGATGCGCGCTGGGACCAGGTGCCGGCAGGTGTGAAGAATGCCACCCTGGTCGTCACCGGTCCGAACGGTGAAGCGAAGATCGAAGTGCCGGTGCACAAGCCGGCCGGTGTCGTGCCGGTGCGGGGCTTCGTGGAAACCCATGGCGTGGTGTCGATCGAAGCCGAGCACTATGCCCGCGCGGTGGCCGCGCCGGGGCGCGAGTGGCTCAACGTGCCGGACCATGGCCGTACGCTGTCCGGCATGACGACCCTGCCGGTCGATGCGCCGGCGCTGGCGCCGGCCGACGGCATGCGCCTCGAATACGACATGCACCTGTTCAGCAGCGGCAGCGTGAAGGTGCATGTCACCGTGGCGCCGACCCTGAAATTCCAGCCGGGCCAGGGCTTGCGCTACGCGATCGCGTTCGACGACGAGGCGCCGCAGATCGTCAACCTGCATGCCGACGCTTCCGAAAAATTCTGGGAAAAAATCGTCGGCGACGGTGCCGCTGTGTTCACGACGCGGCATGCGGTCGGCAAGCCGGGCGCGCATGTGCTGAAGATCTGGGCGGTCGATCCGGCGGTGGTGCTGCAGAAGGTGGTCGTGGATGCGGGCGGCATGAAGCCCAGCTATCTCGGGCCGCAGGAAAGCCCGCGCATCAAGTAAGGTGACGGCGGCGAGGCTGCCGCCGTCTGCTGCACCGGACGCCGCTCACCGAGCGGCGTCCGTTCATTCCCGTACCAGCACCTTGTCGAACGACACGGCCACGCCCTGGCTGCCCGATTTCACGCCCGCCTTGTTGACCCAGTACCAGCTCTCGCCCAGCACGGTGACCTTCATCGTGTAGCTGTCCTTCGGCAGGAGCGGGCTGACGAACTTCACGGTCGGCACCGTCACTTTCGAATACATGTCCACGTTTGCCGCCAGTACCGTGTCGCCGCGGCTGTTGGCCAGCGTGACGCGGGCATAGCCGCCATCGGCCGCGGCCACGCCGTACAGGCTGGCCTGCGTGCCGGTGAACTGCAGCGAGAACGAGGCGGCGCCGGCGTCGGCAACGCTGTGCGTTTGGGAGGGCATGCCGGGCGCCGTGCGGCGCTGCCATCCTGCGCTGTAAGCGACGCGCGCATCGGTGTCGTCGATCCCGGTGGCTGGCGGCGCGGCATTGCCGGCAATGCCCGTGCGGGTGTCGATGGTCCATGCTTCCTGGTAGCGCGGCAGCGAGATCGCGCCATCGCGCACGGTCAGCGGCTGCCACACATAGGTCGCGGCCGTCGCCTGCCGGGGGAAGGACCAGCGGTCCCCCATGAACATGTAGGTGGTGCCTTGCGAACCGGTGATCGGCAGCACGAACGTTACCTGGGAATTCCAGGTGAGCGTGCCCTCCGGCGCGATGGCGCCGCGCCGCGTCCACGGGCCCTTCAGCGACGGCGCGCTGTAGTAGTAGTTGTCGTTGCGTTCCCAGCCGGTCAGGTTCGAGCCGAGGAAGTAGTAGGTATCGCCGTCGCGGAACAGCGCGGGCGATTCAAAGCCATGCGCCATGGCCTGGTTGACGTGTTCGGCCACGCTGCGGAAATCGTCCGCCAGCCGGTAGATGTCGCCGCCGTGCAGCAGCACGTAGCCGGCCCCGTCCCTGTCCTGGAAGGCGCCCATGTCCCATTTCCTGATCGGCTTGCCATTGAACAGCAGCGGGCCCTGGAAGGCATACGGACCGGCGATGGATTTCGCCGTGGCGTAAGCGACGAACTGGCCGCGGTAATCCATCGAATCGGCGTGCATGAACATCACGTACTCGCCGGTGGCGGGCGACTTCATCACTTTCGGGCGTTCCCCCACGGTTTGCGGGCCGAGCGCGCCGGAGCGCTGGACCGGCAGCGCCACGCCTTCGAACTTCCAGTTGTACAGGTCAGTCGAGGAGTAGCAATTGAAACCGGTGAAGGCATTGGTGCCGTCGGCGTGGGCCTCGCCGAACAGGTAATACGTGTCGCCTTCCCGGACGATGTTGGCGCCATGCGCGCTGACTTCCTTGCCCCGGTCGTCGAACAGCGGCACGCCCGAATGCACGGCCGCGTAGTTGCCGGGCGCCTGGGCCATTGCCTGGGGCGCGGCAAGTGCCAGCAACAGGGGCAGGGACAGCGACAGCAGCGGGATCAGTGTTTTCATCGTTTCGGCCTTGGATGCGGAAGGCACATCGTGCATGCAATCGCGCGAGCCGGTGAAGGGAAGCGCACAAACATTCACGGTGTTGACCGATGTAACGCGGTGGGCCAGGCGATTGCTGCCCGCGCTCAACGTCGACAACAACTGGGGACAAAACTGGGGACGTACCCCTGTTTATGGGAAATTTCTGTGAAACCGGGACGTCCGGTGCGGGTGCACTGGATGTTTCCTGAAAACAGGGGTACGTCCCCTGTTTTTTTGCGGGGGACGCGGAGACGCGCTACGCCGCGCGCTTCGGCATCGCGCGCAGTGCGGCGGCGATGGCGTCGCGCAGCGGTTTCGAGCGCAGTTGCGCGTCGTACGGGCAGGGGCGCTGCGGCAGCTTGTCCTTGCGGGGTGCCTCGTCCCAGGTCTGCAGCCAGCTGACGTTGTCGGACAGCCCCCACAGCAGGAAGTCCTTCAGTTGCGGATACGACAGCGTGATGTCGAGGTAGTCCTTCGCCAGCGCCGCCACGCCGGCATCGCGCATCGCGAAGTCGGCCGGGAGCATGCGGTCGTTGACGTCGAACTCGGTGATCAGCAGGTCGTACCCCATGCCGGTGACTTCATCGAGGAAGGCGCGCCAGTCCCGTTCCGGATTGGTTTTCTGCTTGGCGTCGTCCCACGAACCGATATGGCTCTGGATGCCCAGCGCGTGCACCGGCGTGCCGCGCTTCTTCAGTTCCGCCAGCATCTTCAGCACTCCGGCGCGGTGCTTCGTGCTGCCGGCGTCTTCGCGCATGTAGTCGTTGTAGACCAGTTGCGCATGGGGCGCCTGCTCGCGCGCCACACGGAAGGCGAAGTCGATCTGCTCGATCGCGCCCATCCGCTGCGTGAACACGTTGGCGCGCATCTCGCCCGTTTCCGGCTCCACCGCCTCGTTGACCACGTCCCAGCTGTAGATCCCGGTGCCGTAGTGCTTGCAGACCGTGGTGATGTGTTCGCGCAGCAGGCGCTCCGCCTCGGCGCTGCCCTGGCCGAAGTCGTGCGCGTTGACCCAGGCCGGCAGCCATTTCGCCGGCTGCCACACCAGCGTGTGGCCGCGCACCTGCATGCCTTCCTTGCGGGCCCACGCGAACATCTCGTCGGCCGGGCCGAAATTGTGCCGGCCGCGCTGCGGCTCGAGCGCCGGCCACTTGGTTTCGTTCTCGGCGACGATGACGCCGCATTCGCGTGCCATCAGCGCACGGTGCGCCGGGTCCTTGAAATACTTGTAGCCGAGCGCGTTACCGAAGCGCAGGCCCTTGGCCGCGGCAAGCGCCTTCAGCGGTTCCGGGTCGGCGGCGAACAAAGGGGGCAGGGCGGCGGCGCAGGCGGTGCCGGCCAGCAGGCGCAGCATGTCGCGGCGGGTCGTGGTCATGTCGTCTCCTGTGCGGGTCACTGAAGCCCGCGATTTAGTTATGGCGTATGGCTGAAGGTTACGCTAACATCGTTTCTGGTGCAAACGGTTGCGCTACCAAAAAACAACGGAGACAAGATGCGAATGTTGAACCGGGTTGCCGGCGGCGACCTGCGCGGTGCGAAAAACAAGCGGCGTATCCTCGGCGGAGCACTGGCGGCGGTGGTGTCGCTGGTGGTGGTGCTGGCGCCTGTTCAGGCGGCGGAAGAGGATGGCTACGAACTCTGGTTGCGGTACCGTCCAGTGCAGCAGGCTGGCCAGCTGCAGCAGCAGGCGCGGACGATCAGCTACGCCGGCAAGGCCTCGCCGACGATCCAGGCAGCCATCGACGAACTGCGCCGCGGCCTGCAGGGCATGGCGGGCAAGGCACCCGCGTCCGCCACGTCGGTCGGCGACGGCGCCATCGTGCTGGCCAAGGCCGGCGCGCTGCCGCAGGGCTTCAAGGCCGACGGCCTGGCGGCGCTGGGCCGCGAAGGCTACCTGCTCAAGAGCGCCAGCGTGAACGGCAAGCGCGTCACGGTGATCGCCGCCAACGAGGATATCGGTTTGCTGTACGGCGCTTTCGGCCTGCTGCGCGCGGTAAGCACCGGCAAGGCGCTGGCCGCGATCGACGAGCGGTCGGCGCCGAAGCTGCAGCTGCGCGTGCTGAACCACTGGGACAACCTCGATCGCACCGTGGAACGGGGCTATTCGGGCCAGTCGATCTGGAACTGGTGGGAGCTGCCCGACATCCGCGAGCGGCAATACGTCGACTATGCGCGCGCCAATGCGTCGCTGGGCATCAACGGCACGGTGCTGAACAATGTCAATTCCAAGGCCGAGATCCTGACCGCGCCATGGATCGCCAAGGTGGCCGCGCTGGCCGACGTGCTGCGGCCGTACGGCATCAAGGTCTACCTGTCGGCGCGCTGGTCGACGCCGCTGGAACTGAAGGAAACGACGACGGCCGATCCGCTGGCGCCCGAGGTGGCGGCATGGTGGCGCGCCAAGGCTGACGAGATCTACCGCGCCATCCCCGACTTCGGCGGCTTCCTGGTCAAGGCCAACTCCGAGGGGCAGCCCGGCCCGCAGGATTACCATCGCACCCACGCCGACGGTGCCAACATGCTGGCTGCCGCGCTGGCGCCGCACAAGGGCATCGTGATGTGGCGCGCGTTCGTGTACGCGGCCGAGAAGCCGGATGACCGCGCCAAGCAGGCCTACGACGAGTTCAAGCCGCTGGACGGCAAGTTCGCCCCGAACGTGATGGTGCAGGTGAAGAATGGCGCGATCGACTTCCAGCCGCGCGAACCGTTCCACCCGCTGTTCGGCGCCATGCCGCACACGCCGCTGATGATGGAGTTCCAGATCACCAAGGAGTATCTGGGCTTCGCGATGCACATGGCGTATCTCGGCCCGCTGTTCGAGGAAGTGCTGAAGGCCGACACGCAACAGCGGCCGAACGGCTTTACGGTGGCGCAGGTATTGGAGGACACCGAGCATGGCCGGCGCCCGACCGGCATGGCCGGCGTGGCCAATATCGGCAGCTCGCGCACTTGGAGCGGTTCGCATTTTGACCAGGCCAACTGGTATGCGTACGGCCGCTTTGCCTGGGACCCGCAGGGCGATTCGCGCGCCTTCGCGCAGGAATGGGCGATGCAGACCTTCAGCCGCGAGCCGCAGGCCGTCACGCAGATCGTCGACATGATGATGCGTTCGCGCGAAGCGGTCGTCGATTACATGACGCCGCTCGGCCTGCACCACCTGATGGATACCGGCCACCACCATGGTCCCGGTCCATGGGTCGACAACCTGGGCCGTCCGGACTGGAACCCCACCTACTACCACAAGGCCGACAAGAAAGGCATCGGCTTCGACCGCACGGCCAGCGGTTCGAATGCGCTGGCGCAGTATGCGCCGGGCGTGGCGGCACGCTGGTCCGATCCGCGCACCACGCCGGAAGAGCTGCTGCTGTGGTTCCATCACCTGCCGTGGGATTACGCGATGCCGTCCGGCCGCACCTTGTGGACCGAACTGGTGGCCCGCTACGACCGCGGCGTGAGCGAGGCGGAAGGCTTGCGCGCCCGCTGGGAGAAATTGAAACCGCTCGTGGACGAGCGCCGCTACGACGAAGTCGCCCAGCGCCTCGACACGCAGGTGAAGGAAGCACGCTGGTGGCGCGACGCGTCGGTGGCGTACTTCCAGTCGGTTTCCGGGCTGCCGCTGCCGCCGGGCGTGCGCAAGCCGGAGCGCACGCTGGAGCAGTACAAGGCCATCAAGTTCCCTTACGCGGCCGGCCACCACTGAGCGTCGCCAGCGTTCAGGAGGATGCCGAACCATTGGCCGTGATGTCCGTGCGGCAGGGCATCGCGGCACGAATGAACGCCCGGGGCCGATGTGTGCGCTAACATCGGCCCCAGTTTCGGATGTTAGAATGATAAATGGAAGACACGCGCAGGCAAGCTGCCGCGAAGCCGGGCAGTGGCCGGCGGGCCTGGAGAAGCGCGTGTCGGAATCCGCACAATAACTATTCGATAAGTACAGTCCGATGACGAAAATACAGGCCAAGGCGCACGGCGGCACGCCAGCAGAAAAGGCGCCGGTTGCCGGGCGCGGCGACAAGCCGGGCGTGCCAACGATGTCCGACGTCGCCAAGCTGGCCGGCGTATCGCCGATGACGGTGTCGCGCGTGATGAACGGCGATCCGAACGTGCGCCCGGCCACGCGCCGCAAGGTGGACGAGGCCGTGGCGGCGCTGAACTACGTGCCGAACCAGGCGGCGCGGCGCCTCGCCGGCGCGCGTGCGATCCGCATCGGCTTCCTGTATTCGAATCCGTCGGCCGGCTACCTGAGCGAATTCCTCGTTGGCCTGCTGAACCAGGCCAGCATCCACAACGTGCAGCTCGTCGTCGAGAATTGCGAGGACGGGCACACGTGGGAAGCACATGCGCGCCGGCTGATCGAGAACGGCGTCGACGGCATCATCCTGCCGCCGCCGCTGTGCGACACGCCGGAACTGATCGAGCTGATTACGCAGGCGGACATGCCGGCGGCCACCGTTGCCTGCGGCCAGCCGGACCGGCGCGTGGGCGCCGTGTCGATCGACGACTACCACGCCGCCTACGACATGACGAGCCACCTGATCGCGCTGGGCCACCACCGCATCGGTTTCGTCATCGGCCACCCGAACCAGACTGCATCGGCGCGCCGCCTCGACGGCTACAAGGCCGCGATCGCCGACAAGGGCGGTGACGGCTCGCCCGAACTGGTGGTGCAGGGCATGTTCACTTACCGCTCGGGCCTCGACGCCGCCGAAATCCTGCTGGGGCTGGAACAGCGGCCCACCGCGGTCTTCGCCAGCAACGATGACATGGCCGCGGCCACCGTCGCGATTGCCCACCGCCTGGGCCTGGACGTGCCGGGCGACCTGACCGTGGCCGGTTTCGACGATACGGCGCTGGCCACCACCATCTGGCCCGAGCTGACGACCGTGCGCCAGCCCATCGCGCAGATGGCGGAAATGGCGGTGCAGTTCCTGGTGCGCCAGATCCGCGCCCAGCGCGACGGCGCCGTGCAGGAACCGGAACACATCGTGATGGATTTCTCCCTCATCCGGCGGCAATCCGACGCCGCCCCGCGGCGGCGGCCGAAGCTGGCCGGCAAATCGACCGAAGCGTAACTGCCGCTCTGAAATCAAAAAATGGGGACGGACCCTGTTTTTCAGGAAATTTCCTCAAAAACAGGGTCCGTCCCTGATTTCCATTTTCCGAGCAACATTTCCTGAAACCGGGGTCAGACCCCGATTCTAGGAAATATTTCCAAAACTTGGGGTCTGACCCCGATTCTCGGCAACTTTCTTGGGTGGTGGCTGCGTGATGGTGACGGTGCATGTGGTGCCGGCCACCAGCGGCACGCCGGGCGGGATGCTGTCGATGGCGATGCGGACCGGGATGCGCTGGGCCAGCCGGACCCAGTTGAACGTGGGGTTGACGTCGGCCAGCAGTTCGCGGCCGGTGGCGGCGTCGCGGTCGGTGATGCCGCGGGCGATGCTGTCGATGTGCCCGCGCAGCGCCACGCCATCCATCAGTTGCACGTCGACCGCGGCGCCCGGTTTCAGCAGCGGCAGCCGGGTCTCCTCGAAATACCCCATCACGTAGTATGAAGCGCTGTCGATCAGCGCCAGTTTCGGCGCGCCCACGGCGGCGAAGTCGCCGGGACGCACGTGCAGGTTCGTCACGTAGCCGGCGACCGGCGCCCTGACCACCGTGCGGGCCAGGTTCAGGCGCGCCAGCCGGCGTGCCGCCAGCGCGCCGCGGTACTGGGCGGCGGCGGCGTCGGCCGCGTAGATGGCGGATTCGCGGTGTTCGGCCGGGATCACGTCGTCGTCCAGGGCGGCGCGCCGTTTCGCCTCGCTGCCGCGGCGCGTGCGTTCCACTTCCTGCGTGGCCAGCGCGGCATCCGCCGTGGCCAGCGCGCTGGCATAGCGTGCGTCGTCGACGACGAACAGCACCTCGCCCTTGCGCACGAACTGGTTGTCGCGCACGCGCACCGCGGTGACGACGCCGGCCACGTCGGCGCCGATGGTGACCACGTCGGCCCGCACGCGCGCGTCGCGGGTCCAGGGCGCTTCCATGTAGTGATTCCATCCCGCGTGGCCGGCGTAGAGTGCGGCCGCCGCGAGCAGAAGGGTGATGGAGAGGCGAAACAGCTTGACGGCGAAGGTCACGGTGACGGATTCCAGTGCAGGTTATTGGTAGAGAAGGGTGGTGAGCCCGCCGAAGATGCAGACGAACAGCGCCAGGCGGGCCAGCGCAGGGTGCCACAGGCGGCGGTAGATGCCGGCGGCGCCGAGCAGCCGGTCCAGCGCGGCCTGCGCCAGCACGCAGGCAAGGAACAGCGGCAGCAGGGTGGGAATCAGCAGGCCGAAGAGCGGCAGTTCACGCGGCATCGGGGGCTCCATTCAGGGAAGGCTGCGGCACCTGGTCCAGCAGCGAGGTGTAGATCGAATGCAGGTCGGTCAGCGCGAGGCGCAGGCGGACGGCGTCGGCACCGGACGCGGTCGCCAGGCCGGCACGCACGACCGGGCCGGCGGCCCGCAGCGCGTAGATCGCGGCGGTGCGCGTGTCGTCGCGCGGAGCCGCCAGGTAGGCGGCAAGCGCCTGCAGCGTGGCCTTGCACGAACGGGCGACGGGACCGTCGGCCGTCATCCGCAGCAAGGCGCGCAGTTCGATGACGGCGTGGCCCAGTTCCAGCAGCGTCAGGCCCTGGCGCACCACGGCCAGCATGTCGGCGGACGGCATGGGGCCCGCTGCCGCGTTCAACTGCGCCAGCAGGTCGCGCACGCGGTTGTCGAAGCGGTGCCGCAGCCGCTCACCACGCCCGCGCAGCCTCGCCGTGCAGGTCGACAGCGCTTCGCGCCACAGGGCCGACGCCACGTGGGCGCGATTGCCCATCGTGTGCGCGGGCAGCACCACCTGGAAAATCGCCAGGGCCAGCAGCACGCCGGCCACCTGGCCCAGCATGTTGTTTAGCAGGGCACCGGCGTCATAGCGCATCAGGTTGGCCGGTGCCAGGAACTGGCTGCTGAACATCGCCAGGCCGATGCCGGTGCCGGTGCGCTTCGGGTCCGTCATCAGCCAGGCCGCGAAGGCCAGCAGCGGCGCCGTGGCCAGCATCATCGCCGGATAGCCGTCGGCGCGCGCGACCAGCAGGAATTCGGTGGCGCAGGTCAGCGGGACGCCGATCACGAAGCCAGCCAGCACCTGCCGCACCATCGCGGTGGGGCGCGGCGAGCCGGAAGCCAGCGCGCAGAAGATCGTCGTCATGACCAGGGCGTTGGCCAGCGGCGCCCACGCCAGCCAGTACCACAGCGTGGCGGCGGCCAGCATCGCGCAGGCGGCTCGCACGCCGCTGGCGGCCACGATGCCGGGCGGCGTCTTCGGCGCCCAGGCAAGCGCTGCACTCGCCTGCGTGCGCTTGCCGGTGGACAGATTCCGGTAGATGCCGGTGAATGCCGCCAGGTTGCCGGCGAAGCGCTCCGCCAGATCCGCCGCGGTCTCGAAGTCGATGCGCCAGCGTTGCGCGCGCTCATCGCCGTCCGGTGCGATGGCCGGCAGGCCCGCGCCGGCGCTGGCGGCGGCTTGCCGGATCGCGGCCGGAAGGGTGTCGAGGGGCGCGCCGGAAACCAGGGCGCCGGCCAGCCGCGCCTCCAGCGGTGCCACCAGCGCCGGCACCGGTGACGCGGTGTCGCGGCGCTGCCGGTGCAGCAGCCGGTGCAAGGTATGAAACGTGGTCAGCGCGGCCATGAAAGCGCCATTGAACGCGTGGAGCTGGCGTGTCTGCGCCGTTCCGGCTTCGAAGAACGCGGCGGCACGGCCCGATTCGATCGCCGCGATGTCGGCCGCGAAGCGCAGGTGATTCAGTTCCGCCTCGGCCGGCGGCAGCCGGTGTTCCAGCACCTGCCGGCAAAAATCCAGGAAGTGGCAGTAGCGCTCCTGCGCGGTGCGCATCACTTGCCGGCCGTGGTGCCGGGGCAGCAGCACGTCGTGCACGGCCGCCGCCACCAGTACGCCGAGGCCGACTTCGGTGGCGCGCGTGATGGCCAGCGCAAACACGCCGGCCGGCGCATCGAGCGCGGGCACGGCAATCATGCAGGCGGTGTACCCGGCCAGCACGAAGCTGTAGGACTGCTGGTTGCGGTGCATCGCGGCGCCCGCGGTGCACAGGGCGATCCACAGCGCGAGGCCGGCGAACAGCGGCGGGGCCTGCTGCGGAAACAGGGCTGCCAGCACCAGCGCGGCTGCGCAGCCGACGATCGTGCCGAGCAGGCGGTACAGTGCCTTTTCCAGCACCATGCCGGATGACGGCAGCGCCAGCACGAACGTGGTGGTCATGGCCGTCATCGGCGAGTCGAGGCCGAGGCGGAAAGCGAGCCACAGCGCGATGTATGCGGCCGCCAGCGTGCGCGCCACGAACAGGATGCGTACGCCGTCGGCGGCGGCCCAGCCGCGCAGTTCGCGGCGCAGCCAGTGAAAGACGGGGAGGGCGGAGCAAGCTGCGGATTCGGGTGTCATCGTTGTTCAACGACCCCGCCGCAGCAAGGGACCGTTATATATTGTCCAAGTTTTCCAGCTGCCGGGTAAACAACCGTTCCTGCTGCCCGAGCTCTTCAGGCGTCAAACCATCGTAAGCGCGCGTGGTGCGCCCCCACACTTCCGGCATCACCTGTTCGATCAGGCTGCGGCCGCGGTCGGTCAGCGAGATCATCACGCAGCGCCGGTCGCCGGGACGGTTGCCCCGCGTGATCAGGCCCTGCGTTTCCAGGTCGTTGCACACGCGGGTGAGGTTGGCCGGCTTTTCCATGCAGGCCTCCCCGAGCGCCGATGCCGTCGACGTTTCGTTCTCCGAGCCGTACAGCACCGCCAGCACCATGTAACTGGCATCCACCAGGTCATATTTGCGCAGCACTGCGTTCGACAGATCCTTCATCCGTTTCTGCACGTGGTACGTCATGCGGAGCAGGCGCATGAGGTCTTCCGGGAACGCTGGAATCCGTTCGTGGATGGTCTTCAGGCGCTTGTTCGTTGCGTCGAAACTGCTCATTGGCGCACTCCTGTGCATTAAGGCTATCAATACATGGATTGTACTAGTGGTTGCACAAAGGTAAATTGTTTTTAGATGCCTTCCTCCACTCCGGCACCGCCGCCGAGCGCCGTCATCAGGCTCGCATGGAGATCCAGTTGCTCGCTTTCCACGCGTAGCAACTGCTCCCGTTCACCCAGCAATACCAGCTGCGCACGCAGGGTGTCGGTAGCATCCGTGATGCCACTGCGGTAAGCACGGATGGCCAGCGCATGGGCCCGCGCGGCAAGCGCCAGTGCCTGCTCGGCAAGGCGCCGCTGCTCGTTGCTCGACTGTATCTTTGCTACAACATCCGCCACCTCGGCCAGTGCGTCGACCACCGTGCCGTTGTACTGCTCGACGGCGGCATCGTAGACGGCCGTCTCCGCGGCGAGCCGGCTGCGCAGCCGGCCGCCTTCGAATACCGGCAGGCTGAACGCGGGCGTGAAGCCCAGCGTGCGGGCCGAGGCATCGAAGAAGCGGGCGAACCCGAATGACTGCAGGCCGGCAAAGGCGAGCAGGTTCAGGTTCGGGTAGAACGCCGCGCGGGCACCGTCGATGCGCTTGCCGGCCGCTTCGACGCGCCAGCGCATGGCGGCGATGTCGGGCCGGCGGCCCAGCAGGTCGGCCGGCAGTGCGCCGGGCAGGGCGGCTGCCTGTCGCAGGGCCGGCGTTGGCCGGGCGATCGTTTCCCCGTCGCCCGGTCCCTTGCCGATCAGTGCCGCCAGCTGGTTGCGCAGCACCGCGATCGACTCGCCGACCCGCTCGTGCTCGCGCCGGCCAGCCGGCAGCGTGTTTTCAACCGTCGCCACGTCGATGGTGCTGGCCAGGCCGGCGGCCTGGCGGCGCCGCACGATATCGAGCAACCGGCGCCGCTGCGCGAGGCTGTCGGCGATGCTGTCCTGCAGCGCGTGGCGGTACCACAACTGGATATAGGCGCGCACCACCGCCGCCTGCAGCGACAGGCGCGCCATTTGCGCCTCCGCGCCGGCCGCTCGGGCGTCGCCCAATGCGGCCGCCAGCAGGTCGTGGTGGCGGCCCCACAGGTCGAGGTCGTACGAGCCGTTCAGCATGGCCGAGTTGTACCAGGCCCAGTTGCCGGCCAGCGGCGCGGGTACCGAGGCATGCGCCGGAAAGCGCTCGCGGGTCGTGCCTGCGCTGGCGCTGGCTTGCGGCCCGGCCGCCGTCGCCTCAGCTTCCGCCAGCGCGGCGGCTTGCCGCACACGGGCCTGCGCCGCCTTCAGGCCGGGATTGCCGGCCAGCGCGGCTTCCACCAGGCGGTCGAGCTGCGGGTCGCCGAATGCGCGCCACCATTGTTTGGCCGGCCATTGCCCATCGGGCGCCACCGCGGCGGCGATTGCCGCACCGGCCGACAGCTCATTTGCCGCCAATCGATGCGATTGCGGCCGTACATCGTTGATGTCCGCGCAACCGGCCAGTGCCAGCGCCAGCCCAACCCTCATCGCAAGGGATGGCGCAAACAGGACGGCACGCGGCATCGGCGCTCGGTTCCGAACGTTATTGCGCGTAGTGCTTGCGAGTCTGCGCGACGTCCATGTCGGCTTCTGTTTCGATCAGCGTGCCGTTCTTGCGTGCGGCAATTACTTGCGCCTGCACTTCGGCGCGGGTCAGGCCTTGCGGCTTTTTCGGTGCTTGCTGCACGGCGGCGGCGCTCGCGACGGTGGCCGTGCTGGCAGCGGCGGCCGCAGCCGCTTCGGTGTTGTCGGCGCCGAAGGCTGCGCCGGCAGTGGCAAGGGTCAGCGCGGCGATGAGGTAGTAAGCGGTTTTCATGATGTCCTCCTGTAAGATGGATTCATTATATGCCTGAATTATTCATTAGTGAAATAAAGTGTTGTGATATGGGAGATTCAGCGTTGCAATGTCTACGGCGCTCTCCGGCCGGCTGCTTGCTGGACAATACAGGCGGCACGGCGGCACGGCGCTCCAGCGGCCCGCGCTCCCGGCAGTCCATTGCCCGGTGCCGCGTCGCCCTCGGGTGCGACGCCGTTCGGCAGCGGCTGTTACAGTCTTTGCAAGGCCGCGCAAAGCGGCGATGTATTCACAGGAGGCTTTATGTCAGGCAGCAGCACACTCGATCCCGATAACTTCCCGTCCGCACCGGACCGCGTGCTCGGCCGCGGGCATGGCACCGGGGCGCTCGGCCCCAGCGACACGTCCGACTCCGGCAGCGATGTCCAGGGCGGTTCGGGCCTGGCCCAGCAGATCGAGGAAAACAACCTCGATGGCGGGACCAACGAGGATATCGACCAGAACACGGCGGGCGGCACGGCCGGCCCGGATGTCGGCGATGCCGATCTCGACAGTGATACCGATGCGGGCGGCACCGGCGAACGGGCAACCGTGGGACGCGACACGACGGCGCCGGATGGCGCCGACATCGATGTCGACCACATCGAATCGGTACCGCTGAGCGGCGAGCGGGAAGCGGACGATATCGAACGAGGCGCCTGAACGGCGCGGCGAACGAGGCGCCTGAGCGGCGTTGTGAACGCGGCGCCTGAACGGCGCTGGTAAAAGAAACGGGGCCCGCGGGCCCCGTTGTCACGTCATGCGGCGTCTTGCGTCACGCCGCGGCCGCGGTCTTGACCACCGGCCGTGCGAATTCAAAGCGCTTGATCTCGCCCACCAGGAACAGGTAGCACAGCACCGTCACCAGCGCATTGGCGCCGACGAACACGAGGGCGCCATAGAATGACCCGGTGGCTTGCAGGATGAAGCCGATGACGATCGGCGTCGTGATGCCGGCCACATTGCCGAACATGTTGAACAGCGACCCGCTCATGCCGCCCGCCTGGCTCGGCGACGTGTCGCCGACCACGGCCCAGCCCAGTGCGCCGATGCCCTTGCCGAAGAACGCCAGCGCCATCACGGCGACGACCACCCAGTCCTGCTCGACGTAATTGCACAGCACCATCGTGGTGGCCAGCAGCATGCCGCCGATGATCGGCGTCTTGCGCGCCACCGACGTGCTGTAGCCGCGCTTGATCATGCGGTCGGAGATGATGCCGCCCAGTACGCCGCCGAGGAAGCCCGCGATAGCTGGCAGCGCGGCGATGAAGCCCGCCTTCAGGATCGTCATGTGGCGCTCCTTGACCAGGTAGATCGGGAACCACGTCAGGAAGAAATAGGTCAGCGTATTGATGCAGTACTGGCCGATATAAATCCCCAGCAGCATGCGCGAGGACAGCAATTGCTTCAGGCAAGACCAGGTATCGATCTGTGGCCGGTCGGCAGCGAGCAGGCCGGTTGTTTCCAGGTCGACCAGCGCACCGCCGCGTTCGATGTGCTGCAGTTCCGCCGCGTTGGCCCCGGGATGCTGTCGCGGGCCGTGAACGAACTTCAGCCATGCCAGCGCCATCACGATCCCCAGTCCGCCCATCACGAAGAACACGCTTTCCCAGCCGAACGAATGCACCAGCCAGCCCATGATCGGGGCGAACAGCACGGTGGCGAAATACTGCGCCGAGTTGAAGATGGCGGCTGCCGTACCCCGCTCCGCGGTCGGGAACCAGGAAGTCGTCAGACGACTATTGCCTGGAAATGACGGCGCCTCGGCCGCGCCGACGATCAGCCGCAGCGTGAACAGCATTGCGACGGCCGCGCCGCCGCTGAAGAAACCGATCCAGCCCTGCGCCAGCGTGAACAGCGACCACAGGAAGATCGAGAAGAAGTAAACGATCTTGGTACCGAAGCGGTCCAGCAGCCAGCCGCCGGGCAGCTGACACAGCACGTAAGACCACGAGAAGGCCGAGAAAACCAGCCCCATCTGGACGGGCGTCAGCCCCAGTTGCCTGCTCAGTTCCGGCCCGGCGATCGAGATCGTGGCACGGTCGGCGTAGTTGATGGTGGTGACGATGAACAGGATCGCGAGGATTGTCCAGCGTACGCGGGTGGCCTTGACGGCCGGGATGTGCTTGCCCATGTGTTGCCTCATAGTGTGCCCAGTTTGACTGGTTATACGTTATCAGTTGTCGTACGACTGGCTTGAGTATAGCGATCAAAAACTGAGCAGGGCAAGTGTTTTAGTGATAAAAATTTGATTGATGAATGATCTATTGGATGGTGAATTCGTTCGTGGAACTGCAGTACGGCGATCATGTGCTGACGGCCGCGATCGTGGATTCGAACGCTCCGGCACCGGTCAACGTGCTGACGACGCTGGCGGCTTGTACGAGAACGCGCTGGGCCGGCAGGCCGACGTGGACGGCTTCGCTGCTGGGCCGGCGTGGAAGCGCAGGGCGTGAGCATGGGCACGATCGCGCTGCAACTGATTACGTCGGCGGAAGGCGTGGCCTCGTTCGGCGCGCTGAACGGCGAAGTCACGCACGATATGGGAATCCTGTACCAGGGCATCTTCAACCGTGCCGCGGGTACGGCTGGCCTGGCGTACTGCGCCGAGCAGCCGGCCCACGGCGCTATGCTGGAGAACGTGGCGCAGGCGATGACGCAATCGGCGGAGATCGTTGGTCACCAGATGGCGGTGACTGGAACTTCGCCGGCTGACGTGTTCGACCTGACCTGACGGAGAAAGCCGTTACCGCCGCAGTCATGCCGTGCAGTCAGCACTGAACGGCATTTTTTTGGCGCTGTTCGCGTCGAATCGCCTGTGCGTATCGAACTTCCTGGCGCCCACCATCGCTGTCGGCCCTTCGGCGCCGCGAGCGGCGCCTGCCGTCAGGACGTGGCCACGCCCTGCCGCGTCTCGCGCTCTTCCGAGGCACGGACCGTGTCGATCTTCTCGAGCAGGCTGGCCGAGCGCTGCGGCTCGAATTTTCGGGCGAACAGCTTGCCCGATGCATACAGGGGGTCGAAGTCGCGATCGTCCAGCACGGCCGGGTCCTCGCGCCCCGGGGTCCAGTCGATGTAATGGAGCGAAGCCTTGTTCTCGTTCTTCATTTCACCGGGCGGGCGGTGTCCGTCGACGTCGAACAGGTTCAGCGTTGCGGCATGGGGCGAGTTCAACACGATGGTCTGGAAGAAGATTTCGTCGCAGCACGAGACACTGCGGAAAAAGTCCACGAAACGGACATTGCGCGGATCATTCACGAACTCGACGATATACTGCGCGATCTGCTGGGTGATGCACCAGGATGTCGAGCCCCGGTAGGGCTGCATGCCTGGGATGAACTTGCGATCCGGCAAGCGGGCACTGATTTCAATGACAAGACGGTTGGCGGCACGCTGGAGGATTTGCGTAGGCAGCCGACCGTACACGTCGTGGTAGCAGTAGTTGCGGATCTTGTGGATGAAAACGGTATCATCCGCGAGCGCATAGAAATTCATGTAACTGCGGCCTGGATGGCGGCCCAGCACATCCAGCAGGTGACTATGTGAACGCACCGGGAAATCACGCCCGCTGAGGAAAATGTAATAGTCGTGCTGCCCGGCCCGTACGGCCTGCTCCAGCAGCCTGAGCATTGCCGCGACCTGGGAAAATCCACCCCAGTAGACCTTGACGGGATCCGGCGTGAATTCGACGGGAACGCCGGAACAGGCGGCGGCGAACGGTGCGCGGTCGGTCTTGCCATCGATATGTGCATAGATCGCCACGTTGTCAGCATGGACAGCGCGCGCGAGGCGGCCAAACTGCTCCGGTTGGTCGTGGGCCAGGATCAAGTAGGCAATCCGCATTTATATCCCTATGCTATCCATTGTTCGTCGGCAGGCATCCTGTCCACGTCCCGCGAAAGCGAGCGCGACTGCTCCAACGCAAGGCGAAGAAGTATAGCACATTTGCTCTTTAATCAACTATCCGGCGGGCCGGCACCCCGGCACCCGCCGGATGGCGTACAGCCCGCCCTAGAGCGGTAGCGGGGGGGGGGCGAGGCTAGTCCTGGCGCGGCCGTTCGCCAGTGCCGGCCGGCCGCGTCAGCATCCAGGCGGCCACCAGCGCGCCGCCGCCCAGCAGCGCCAGCTTCAGCGGCGACCGGGACACGGGGCGGTAGCTGGTGTCGCCCGTGGTCTGCGTGCCGAGCCGCTGCTGCAGTTCCTGGGCCGGATCGGACGAATGCAGTGCGTCGTTGCGGAGCAGGCGCGATGGCTTCTTCGAGCGCTGCTGGTTCCACATGGCCGATGCGCCCAGCTTGTCGAACAGGCTGGGCAGAGTGAAGCCGCCGATGGCGTTGGCGCGTGCCGCCTCGCCGACGAACACGTCGCGCTTCGGATGCTGGGCCGCATCGAGGATCGCCTCGGCCACCATTTCCGGCGGATAGATCGGCGCCGGCAGCTTCGGCTCCACGTCCATGTAGTTGCGTGCGTGCACGGAGAACATCGTGTCGATCGCCGCCGGCTTGATCAGCGTGACGGAGATCGGCAGCCTGTCATGCTCCAGCTCCATGCGCAGCGCATCCGTGTAGCCCTTCACGGCGTGCTTCGATGCCGCATACATGCCCTGCAGCGGCACCGCCACTTCCGACAGTTCGCTGCCCAGGTTGATCAGCGCGCCACCATCCTTGCGCAGGTGCTTCACTGCTTCCAGCGAGCCGTTGACCACGCCCCAGAAGTTGGTCTGGAACAGGCGGTGGTTGTCTTCTTCCGATACTTCCTCGGCGCGGCCGAAGATCGAGATGCCGGCGTTGTTGATCCAAGTGTCGATGCGGCCAAAGCGTTTCAGCGCCGCCTGCGCCAGTGCGTGCACCTCGTCTTTCTTGCCGACATCGGTGGGCACCGCCAGCGCCTCCGCGCCGCGCTGGCGCAGTTGCTGTTCCAGTTGTTCGAGGGCTTCCTCGCCGCGTGCCGCCAGCACCACCTTGGCGCCACGCGCGGCGGCCATCCGGGCCGTGGTCAGGCCGATGCCGCTGGTGGCGCCGGTGATGACGATGACCTGGTCCGACAGTCGTTTCAAACGCATGCTGTGCTCCTTTGCTGATGTGTACGATTAACCATGGTTGACGCAGTATCGTACCCGCCAGCTCTCTTGACGCGGCACACCATTCCGGTAATCAAGACCGCACGCGCCGGGCGTTACCCGGCAGCCGCCATCACGTCCGCCAGCCAGTCGGCGAACACGCGCACCCGCGGCGACAATTGCCGCTGGCGAGGGTACAGCACCGTTACCGGCAGGGCCGGCGGCGGATACTCGGGCAGCACTTCGCGCAGCGCGCCGGCGGCCAGCTGTTCGCGCACGTGGTAGCGCGGCAGTTGCGCCAACCCCATGCCGCCGACGCAGCAGGCGACATAGGCCTCGCCGCCGCTGACGGTGACCCGCCCCGGCAGCTGCAGCGTGCGCAGCGCGCCGTCGACGAGGAATTCGAACGGCAGCGTGCGCCCGCTCGCGGCCGAGTACCAGTTGACGGCCTGGTGGGCTTGCAGCCGTTCCAGCGTGGCGGGTGTACCGTGCCGGTCCAGATAGGCGGCGCTGGCGCAGGTAGCCTGGGCCAGCATGGCGACGCGCCGGCCCACCATCGACGAATCGCGCAATTCGCCCACGCGCAACACGCAGTCGACGCCTTCGCCGACCAGGTCCACGTGGCGGTCGCCCATGCCGATTTCCACGTCGATGTCCGGGTAGCGATCCATGAATTCATGCAGCCGCGGCAGCACATAGAAACGGCCCAGCGTCGGCAGGTCGATGCGCAGCCGGCCCTTCGGCAGCACGCCGCGGTGGCCGAAGCCCGCTTCGGTTTCCTCCACGTCGGCGAGGATGCGCAGGCAGCGCTGGTAATAAGCCTGGCCGTCGGTGGTGGCCGACACCTTGCGGGTGGTACGGTGCAGTAACTGTACGCCGAGCCGTGCCTCGAGCCGCCGGATCGCATGCGTGGCGGTGGCGGCCGGCAGTTTCAGGTCGTCCGCCGCCTTGCTGAAATTGCCCAGCTCGACGATGCGGACGAACAGCTTCATCGCGTCGAAGCGGTCCATCGAATTATTGTTGCAGGTTGAATAATGAGTTTAATCGTACCGTATTTATCCAGTGGACTGCATGATTCATACTGGGTCCATCGACACTGACCAGAGGACCCGACATGAACACCGGACAGCAGGTTGCCATCGTTACCGGCGCATCGCGCGGCATCGGCGCCGCCATCGCATTGCGCCTTGCCGAAGACGGCTATGCGATCATCGTCAATTACGCCGGCAGCACGGCCGAAGCGGCGCAGGTCGTCGCGGCGATCGAAGGGAAGGGGGGCCGCGCTGCCGCCGTGCAGGCCGACGTTGCCGATCCGGCGGCGGTGCGCCGGCTGTTCGACGCGGCGGTCGAGCATTTCGGGCACGTCGATGTGCTGGTCAACAATGCCGGCATCCTGCCGCCGGCGTTGCCGCACCTGGGCGACACCGACGATGCCACATTCGACCGCCTGTTCGCCGTCAACGTGAAGGGCACGTTCAACGCGCTGCGCGAAGCGGCCACGCGGTTGCGGCATGGCGGGCGCATCATCAATTTTTCGACCAGCGTGATCGGGCTGGCGCTGCCCGGCTACGCAATCTACGCTGCCACCAAGGCGGCCGTGGAAACGATGACCAACATCCTGGCCAAGGAGTTGCGCGGCAAGGAGATCAGCGTGAACGCGATCGCGCCCGGGCCGACCGCCACCGACCTGTTCCTGACCGGCAAAACCGATGAGCAGGTCGACCGGCTGGCGAAGATGGCGCCGCTGGAGCGGCTGGGCAGGCCCGAGGATATCGCCGAAGCGGTGGCCTTCCTGGCGCGGCCGGGCGGCTGGGTCAACGGGCAGACGCTGCGCGCCAACGGCGGCATCGTGTAGTCAGGCCTTGCTGCCCGACGATCCGGCCCACAGGTTGATGCCCCCTTCCTGGGCCAGCGCATCGATGGCGCGCAGTTCGTCATCGGAGAATGCCGTCTGGTCCAGCGCGGCGATGTTCTCGCGAATCTGTGCGCTGTTCGATGCGCCGATCAGCGTGGATGTGATGCGCGGATCGCGCAGCACCCAGGCCAGCGCCATCTGCGCCAGCGACTGGCCGCGTGCCCTGGCGATGTCGTTCAGGCCGCGCACCCGCCGCAGGTTGTCCTCCGACAGGTGGGACGCCAGCAGCGAGCCGCCGCCCGGGCGGTTCACGCGCGCATCCTGCGGGACGCCGTTCAGGTACTTGTCGGTCAGGATGCCCTGTGCCAGCGCGGTGAAGGTGATGCAGCCGATGCCCTGCCGGCCCAGCGTGTCCAGCAGGCCTTCGGTTTCAATCCACCGGTTCAGCATGTTGTACGAGGGCTGGTGGATCAGGCACGGCACTTTCCACTCGGCCAGCAGGCGCTGCGCTTCGGCGGTTTTCTCCGCGGAATAGGACGAGACGCCGACATACAGTGCCTTGCCCTGCTGTACCGCGTGCGCCAGCGCGCCCATGGTTTCTTCCAGCGGCGTATCCGGGTCGAAGCGGTGCGAATAAAAGATGTCCACATAGTCCAGGCCCATGCGCCTCAGACTCTGGTCCAGGCTGGCCAGCACGTACTTGCGCGAGCCGCCGCCCTGGCCGTACGGGCCCGGCCACATGTCCCAGCCAGCCTTGGTGGAGATGATCAGTTCGTCGCGGTAAGGCTGGAAATCGTCGCGGAACAGGCGGCCAAAATTGGTTTCGGCGCTGCCATAGGGCGGGCCATAGTTGTTGGCCAGGTCAAAGTGCGTGATGCCGTGGTCGAACGCGGTGCGCAGCATGTCGCGCTGTGTCGCGGTGCTGGTGGTGTCGCCGAAGTTGTGCCACAGGCCCAGCGACAGCACCGGCAACTTCAGGCCGCTGCGGCCGCACGTGCGGTATTGCATCGTTTCATAGCGGTGGCGGGAAGCGGTATAACTCATGCGTCTCTCCTCAATGAAAAAAGCCCGCCGCGCGGCGAGCTTTTCAGGAACCGGATTACCTGGTGATTCAGGCGAAGTTCTGGTTCACGAATTCCCAGTTGACCAGGTTCCACCACGATTCCACGAATTTCGGGCGGGCGTTGCGGTAGTCGATGTAGTACGCGTGTTCCCACACGTCCACGGTCAGCAGCGGCTTGTTGTCGGTGGTCAGCGGGGTGGCGGCGTTGGACGTGTTGACGATGTCCACCGAGCCGTCGGCCTTCTTCACCAGCCAGGTCCAGCCGGAACCGAAGTTGCCGACGGCCGATTTGCTGAACTCTTCCTTGAACTTGTCGAACGAACCCCACTTGGCGTTGATCGCTTCAGCCACCGGGCCGGTCGGCGCGCCGCCGGCGTTCGGTGCCATGCAGTGCCAGAAGAACGTGTGGTTCCACACCTGGGCGGAGTTGTTGAACACGCCGCCGGAGGATTTCTTGATGATCTCTTCCAGGGACAGGTTCTCGAACTCGGTGCCCTTGATCAGGTTGTTCAGGTTCGTGACGTAAGCCTGGTGGTGCTTGCCGTAGTGGTATTCCAGCGTTTCAGCCGAGATGTGCGGTTGCAGTGCGTCTTTTGCGTACGGCAGTGGCGGCAGGGTATGTTCCATGTGCATTTCCTTATGAAGGGACTAAAGAATCAACGTTTTCAAAACGCCCATCATTGTAATGCGTTGCCCGCGCCCCTGCCGAAATCCCCCGTAAATAGTGAGGCTACAGAAAAGCACATAGCCGCGCTTGATAGCCGCGCCTATTACTGCCGGGGCAGCGTGGTTTCCCGCACCACCAGCTCGACCGGCGGCACCCGCGTGGGCACGCGGTCGCCGCTGATCAGGCGCAGCAGCGCGGTGATCGCGGTCAGCCCGATGTCGTACAGCGGCTGGCGTACCGTGGTCAGCGGCGGCGTGGTGAAGGCGGAGCCGGGCAAGTCGTCGAAGCCGACCAGCGACACGTCTTCCGGCACGCGCACGCCCTTGCGGTACAGGGCCAGGCGCACCCCGTAGGCGCTCTGGTCGTTGGCGGCGAAGACGGCGGAAAACTCCTGGCGCGTCTCGAACAGGTGATTGATCGCGATGAGGCCGCTGTTTTCATGGAAGTTGCCCTCGACGACGAGTGCCGGGTCGACCGCGATGCCGGCCCCTTCGAGCGCCTTGCGGTAGCCGCGCAGGCGGCTCGATGCGTCGGCATGGCTGGGCGGACCGGAGACAAAGGCGATGCGCCGGTGGCCCAGTTCGATCAGGTGCTGCACGCCCAGGTAGGCGCCGTGCTCATTGTCCATCGTGAAGCCCAGCGCGTTGGGGGCATCGAGTGCGCGGCCGGTGACCACGATCGGGCGCTGGGTGGCGAAATGCAGCAATTCCTCGTCCGGCAGGTTGCCGGAGAGCAGGATGATGCCATCGACCTTGCGCGCCAGCAGCAGCCGGATCCGGTCCGCTTCCTCCAGCGCGCTCCAGTGGCCGGTGACGATCACGGATGCATAGCCGGTACCTTTCAGGCCATCGTCGACGCCGTGCAGCGTTTCGTCGAAGAACGGCGATGAAATATCCTGCACGATGATGCCGATCGTGTGCGTGCGGCCTTTCTTGAGGCCTTGCGCCATCAGGTTCGGCGCGAAATTGGTGCGCGCAATCGCCTTCATCACGGCTTGCCGCTTGTCGTCGGAAACGCGCGCGGTGCCGTTCAGGATGCGCGACACGGTCGAGGGCGAGACGCCTGCCTCGCGGGCGACGTCGAGCAGGGTCGAGGGCCCGGTTGCCACTGCTGGCGCTGTTGGCGCGGTTGGTTTACTCAATTGTTATCCCGTGGGTGTACCGACGGGCAAGATTAACATATAAAAACTGCCATTACAGCGTTGGCTGTACCCCGGACACGGTGAGGTCGGCGCTGCCTTCGGCCAGCCGCACGGTCAGTTTGCGGCGCGGCTGCAATTGGCTCGGGGAGCGCAGGATCGCTCCCTTGCTGTCGGTAATGATGGCGTAGCCCCGCTCCAGCGTACGTTGCGGATTCAGCAGTTCGAGTTGCGCCGCCAGCGCGCCCAGTGCTTCCCGTTCGCGCTGCACGCGCCCCGCCACGTTGACGGTGCAGCGGTGCTGCAACGCCGCCAGGTGGGCGCGCGCGGCGCGGGTGTCGGGCCGCTGCGCGCCCAGCCGGCCAGCCAGGCGCTCCAATGCATGCCGCGCGCCGTTCAGCGGTGCGCGATTGGCGTGCATCATGGCCGTGGACAGCGCCAGCAGGGCCAGGCGCTGCTGGCGGATCCTCGCCGTGGGACTGAGCAGGCGGCGGCTCTGGTGGTCGAGGGCCTGCCCGGCATCGTCCAGCGTGCGGCGCATGGCGCGGCGCAGGTCGGCCGCATCGGCGCGCAACGACGCCAGCCAGTCGCCGCGCGGCGTGGCAGCCAGTTCGGCGGCGGCGGTGGGCGTGGCGGCGCGCAGGTCGGCGGCGAAATCGGCGATCGTGAAATCGGTCTCGTGGCCCACGCCGGAAATCACCGGCATCGCGCATTCGGCGATCGCGTACGCCACCGCTTCGTCATTGAAGCACCACAGGTCCTCGATGCTGCCGCCGCCGCGGCAGACGATCAGCACGTCGCACTCGGCGCGCGCCGACGCGGTGCGGATCGCCTGCGCGATCTGCTCGGCGGCGAACTGGCCCTGTACCAGGGTGGGGTACAGCACGACGTTGACATGCGGCGCGCGGCGGCGCAGGGCAATCAGCACGTCGCGCAGCGCCGCCGCCTGCGGGCTGGTGACGATGCCGATGGTGCGGGCGAACAGGGGCAGGGCGCGCTTGCGGTCCTCGTCGAACAGGCCGGCCGCCGACAGCTTTTCCTTCAGGCGCATGAATGCTTCGAACAGCGCGCCGACGCCGGCGCGGCGGATCGCTTCCACATTGATCTGGTAATCGCCGCGCGGCCCGTACAGCGTGACCAGGGCGCGCACCTCGACCTTGTCGCCTTCGCGCGGCACGAAGCCGGCATATTGGGCACGGCCGCGGAACATCACGGCGCGCACCTGGGCGGCGTCATCCTTCAATGTGAAATACCAGTGACCGGAACTGGCACGTGTGAAATTCGAGATTTCCCCAGCGATCCAGGTCAGTGGAAAAGACCGCTCGAGCAGGCGCGATACGGCCTGGTTCAGGGCGCTGACGGTGATCACGGCGCTCTGGCCGGGGGCGGAATCGGGGCGGTCGAAGGTCGGCATCGGAAAGACTGTCCACAGAGTCATCAAGCGGTCATGCTTATGTCATATCTCGCCTAAAACAGCAAGGTGTATTTCCAAGCTACTGATTTTTAAAGAGAAAAACGCATGCTACATTCGTGAGCAGTGTAAGAAAATTCTTACAAATCAAGGACTTCACTGAAGCGCGGCATTCTTACGCACAAAGATATCCACAGAAATTGTGGGGAACGTGGACAAGCTGGAGCCGTGCTGCTGGAAATTTCCGCACAACAAGTTTATCGTTGCGAATCAGGGACTTGGCGAGTAGATATCACGCTTCCCCACAATTTTATCCACAGAAACTGTGCAGAAGCAGTGCACGTCCGAAGCCGGCATGCGGGAAGGCGCCGGCGTTGCGACATGGCGCGCAGACTGCCTGTTTTTTGTGCTTGAAGAGTTTTTCCTTATAAATCAAGGACATTCATCGGTCCCCCGGCCTTTGCGCACAATATTGTCCACAGTTTTTGTGCAGAAGGAGGCTGGCCGTCGCCAGGGAGCCAGCGGCCCCGCGCTTCCCCAGCGCTGCATACTTATTGAGCAGTCTTATTTTAACCTTATAAATCAAATACTTGTTTGCCAACGCGCCGCCTTGCCAACAATCTTATCAACAGTTACTGTGCAGAAGCCACTGGCCCGCAAAGGGCACGGTGAATGATGCTGCCCAATTCCTGTGCATGTCGATATTATCCTGAAGTATCAATGACTTGCAAAACGTCAGGGTCCGTTGCCAACAATTTTATCCACAGAAATTGTTGAGAATAAACCTGTGACAGGCTGGCTGTGTGCTGCCCAAAAAACAGGCTTTGAATAAATTTTGTTTAAGATCAAGGTGTTACGTCAATGATCGGGTATTGCACACAATCTTTTCCACAGAAATTGTGCAGAACATGCCAATTGACCGCTGCGCTTGTCCACACTTGCCGCCGGCACGGCAACACGCTACATTGCGCGTCTGCGCTATCTCAAGGAGTAAGTTTTGCTCGCCATCTTCCAAGCTGCCGGCTGGCCGATCTGGCTGCTGCTGATTGCATCCATCGTGGCCACCGCCTTGATCATCGAACGCCTGATGACGCTGCGGCGCGCGCGGATCCTTCCGCCGAACCTGCTCGACGAAGTGGTGCGGGTCTACCGCAGTGGCAATATCACGCCCGAGATCACCGGCAAGCTGGAAAGCAGTTCCCCGCTCGGCGCGGTACTGTCGGCCGCGCTGCGCAATGTCAATGCGCCACGCGAAGTGATGAAGGAATCGATCGAGGAGGCGGGCAACGGCGTGGCCCATACGCTGGAGCGCTTCCTGACCACCCTGGGCACGATCGCCACGCTGGCGCCGCTGATGGGGCTGTTCGGTACCGTGGTCGGCATGATCGAGATCTTCGGCGCGCAAAATCCCGCCGGCACCAATCCGGCGCAACTGGCGCACGGCATCTCGGTGGCGCTGTACAACACCGGTTTCGGCCTGGCGATCGCCATGCCCACGCTGGTGTTCTACCGTCACTTCCGCGCCCTGGTGGACGGTTTCGTGATCCAGATGGAGCAGCAGGCCGTGCGCTTCGTCGACATCGTCCATAACGAGCGAAAGTAAGGGCGGCGCATGAATTTCCGCAAGGGCCGGCGCCGGGAAGACCCGGAGATCAACCTGATCCCGTTCATCGACGTGCTGCTGGTGATCCTGATCTTCCTGATGGTGACGACCACCTACAGCAAGTTCACCGAACTGCAGATCACGCTGCCCACGGCGGACGCCCAGAAGGCCGTCGAGCAGCCGAACCAGATCGACGTGACCGTGGACGCCAAAGGCAACTACACGATCAACGGCGAGCCGGTTTCGTTCCGCGACGTGGCCGGGCTGGCCTCGGTGCTGAAGGCTGCCGCCAGGCCGGGCAGCGACCCGGTGGTGGTGGTCAATGCCGACCAGTTCGCTATGCACCAGATGGTGGTCAACGTGATGGAGGCGGCGCGGCTGGCCGGCTTCGGCAAGCTGACGTTCGCGGCGCAGACGGGCAGCGCAAAGTAAGCCGCCGCCCCGCCGACCGCCAAGCCGCCGTCCCGCCCTTTTCTCGTACTTTTCACATACTTTCTCGCCCTTTTCCGCACACTCCAGCATGCGCCGATGACCCTCGAATCCACGCTCACCCGCGCCTGGCTGGAACGTGGCCCGCTGGCCTGCGCGCTGTATCCCGTATCGCTGCTGTTCCGCGCGCTGGCCGGCCTGCGCGGCCTGCTGTACCGCGCCGGCGTGCTGAAGTCGAGCCGCTTGCCGGTGCCGGTGATTGTGGTCGGCAATATCTTCATCGGCGGCACCGGCAAGACACCGCTGACGATCTGGCTGGTCGAACAGTTGCGGGCGCACGGCCTGCGGCCGGGCGTGGTGTCGCGCGGCTTCGGCGGCAAGGGCGACGGGCCGCGTGCGGTCACGGCGCTGTCGACGCCGGCGCAGGCGGGCGATGAACCGGTCCTGATCGCCAGCCGGGCCGGGTGCCCGGTGTTCGTCTGCCGCGACCGCGCCGCGGCGGGCCGGGCGCTGCTGGCCGCGCATCCGGAAGTGGACGTGATCGTCGCCGACGACGGGCTGCAGCACTATGCCCTGCGGCGCGACGTGGAAGTGGTGCTGTTCGACGGCCGCGGCGTGGGCAACGGCTGGACGCTGCCGGCCGGGCCGCTGCGCGAACCGCCTTCGCGCCGGCGCGACGTCACCGTCGTCAATGCGCCGGTGCTGACGCCGCAACTGGCGGCCAGCGTGGGCGGCATGCCGTTCCGGATGACCCTTGCCGGCACCGTTGCCGAACGGCTGGCTGATCGCCGCGAGCGCGTGCCGCTGGGCGAGATGAGCGGCAAGGGCCGGCTGGCCGCGGCGGCCGGCATCGGCAATCCGCAGCGCTTTTTCCGCATGCTGGCCGATGCCGGCCTGGCGTTCGAGGAATTGCCGCTGCCCGATCATCACGATTTCCTCGACCGCCCCTTTGCGCGCGTGACGGCGGAGGCGATCTTGATGACCGAGAAGGATGCAGTAAAATGCGCGCATATCGAAGAACTGAGGACCGATCCGCGGCTGTGGGTCGTTCCCGTCAGCGCGCAGCTCGATGCCGCGCTGATCGCACACATTGTGGAGAAATGCCGTGGACGCACGTTTGCTTGACATCCTGGTTTGCCCCGTTTGCAAGGGCCCGCTCGAATACGACAAGAAAGCCCAGGAAATGATCTGCCGCGGCGACCGCCTGGCCTATCCGGTCCGCGACGGGATTCCGATCATGTGGGCCGACGAAGCCCGCACGCTGCAGGATACTGCAGACTAGATTCGCGCCCCCTGATGCCGATGCGCGCCGCCATGATGCGCGCCTACTATCCATAAGAGACACCGTGACCTTTACCGTCATCATTCCCGCGCGGCTGGCATCGACCCGGCTGCCGAACAAGCCGCTGGCCGACCTGGCCGGCAAGCCGATGGTCGTGCGCGTGGCCGAGCGTGCCGCCCTGTGCGGCGCCGGCCGCATCGTCGTCGCCACCGACCACCGGTCGATCCTGGAGGCCTGCGCCGCGCACGGCATCGAAGCGCTGATGACGCGCGACGATCATCCGTCCGGTACCGACCGCATCGCCGAAGTGGCGCGTGCGCTCGGCCTGCCGCCGGAGGCGGTGGTGGTCAACCTGCAGGGCGACGAGCCGCTGATCGACCCGGCATTGCTCGCTGCCTGCGCGGCGCGCATCGATGCCGGCGTAGTGATGGCCACCTGCGCGCATCCGCTTCACGATGCAGCCGATGCCTTCAATCCCAACGTGGTGAAAGTAGTGCTGGACAAGGCCGGCCGCGCGCTGTACTTCAGCCGCGCCACGATACCGTGGGCGCGCGATGCGTTCGCGCAGTCGAAGGATGTCCTTCCCGGCGGTTATGTCCCGCTGCGCCACATCGGCCTGTACGCCTACCGCAACGATTTCCTGCAGGCCTATCCGCAGCTGGAAGTGTCGCCGCTCGAGACCATCGAAGCGCTCGAACAGTTGCGCGTGCTGTGGCACGGCCATCCTATCGCCGTGCACGTCACCGACGCGGCACCGGCGCCCGGCGTCGACACTCCCGAAGACCTGGAACGGGTGCGCGCTCATTTCGGTTGAGCGTTTGGCGTTTTTGCACGTCGAACGGCCTCCCGAAGTGGCGTTCGGCCGGCGTTTTGTGGTAAGTTTCGTCACTAACTGCCTACCTACCATCAAATTATTAAAATCGTTTTAGGAATTTTCATGCGTCTCATTCTGTTAGGACCACCCGGCGCCGGCAAGGGCACCCAGGCCAACTTCATCAAGGAAAAGTACGGCATTCCCCAGATTTCGACCGGTGACATGCTGCGGGCCGCCATCAAGGCCGGTACCGAGATGGGGCTGGCAGCCAAGAAAGTGATGGATGCCGGACAACTGGTGTCCGACGACATCATCATCGGCCTGGTCAAGGATCGCCTGAAGGAAGCGGACTGCGCCAATGGCTACCTGTTCGACGGCTTCCCGCGCACGATCGCGCAGGCCGACGCCATGAAGGATGCCGGCGTGAAGATCGACTACGTGCTGGAAATCGACGTACCGGACGAACAGATCATCGAACGCATGGATGGCCGCCGCTGCCATCCCGGCTCCGGCCGCGTGTACCACGTCAAGTTCAACCCGCCCAAGGTGGATGGCCAGGACGACATCACCGGCGAGCCGCTGGTGCAGCGCGACGACGACAGGGCCGAAACCGTGAAGAAGCGCCTGGACGTCTACCACAACCAGACCGAAGTGCTGCTCGGCTATTACAACGAGTGGGCCAAATCGGGCGCCACGGAAGCTCCGAAATACCGCAAGATCGAAGGTGTCGGAGCCGTCGATCAGATCCGCGACCGCGCGTTCGCCGCGCTGGCGGAATAAGGAAACACGAAAACGGACCGGCACGGTCCGTTTTTTTTTGCCGGCCCCCTTTTGGCCGCACCGAATCAGATTCCACAAGATTCCGTTCGCATCGTTTCGTTTGCATCGTTTCGTTAAGCGCCCGCGCAGGCTCCAGGCCGTGCCGCGCGGCGTGATGAAGTCCGATTTGCTCCATTCGACAACGCTGGTTCACAAAGGGGGGACATATGGCAGCAGGTCTGTGGTTTGCGGTGGCATGCGGCGTCATCGCGGTGATTTACGGGCTGTACTCGCGCAGCTGGATCCTGGCGCAGGACGCCGGTAACGCGCGCATGGGGGAAATCGCGGCGGCGATCCAGCAGGGCGCCAGTGCCTATCTCGCGCGACAGTACCGCACCATCGCCATCGTCGGCATCATTCTCCTGGTTGTCATCTTCCTGCTGCTCGGCGTGCAGACCGCGCTGGGCTTCCTGATCGGCGCTGTGCTGTCCGGCGCCTGCGGCTTCATCGGCATGAACGTGTCGGTGCGGGCCAACGTGCGCACGGCGCAGGCGGCAACGGTCGGCCTGAACGAAGCGCTGAACGTGGCGTTCAAGGGCGGCGCGATCACCGGCCTGCTGGTGGTCGGCCTGGGACTGCTGGGTGTCACGCTGTTCTACGGCATGCTGACGGCGTTCGCCAGCAGCGCGTATCCGGCCCCGAACCTGACGCATCACGACGTGATCAAGCCGCTGATCGGGCTGGCGTTCGGCGCTTCGCTGATCTCGATCTTCGCCCGCCTCGGTGGCGGCATCTTCACCAAGGGCGCGGACGTCGGCGCCGACCTGGTCGGCAAGGTGGAGGCCGGCATTCCCGAGGATGATCCGCGCAACCCCGCCGTGATCGCCGACAACGTCGGCGACAACGTGGGCGACTGCGCCGGCATGGCGGCCGACCTGTTCGAGACCTACGTGGTGACCCTGATCGCGACGATGCTGCTGGGCGCGCTGATGATCGCCGATGCGCCGCAGGACGCCATCCTCTACCCGCTGCTGCTGGGCGGCGTGTCGATCCTGGCGTCGATCGTCGGCTGCCTGTTCGTCAAGGCCAAGCCCGGCAAGAAGATCATGTCGGCGCTGTACACCGGGCTGTGGTGGGCGGCGATCCTGTCGCTGATCGGCTTCGCCATCGTGACCTGGCTGGTGTGGGACGACTACGACATGCGCTGGCAGATGATGGGCGCGACGGTGGTGGGCATCGTGCTGACCGGGCTGATGGTGTACATCACCGAGTTCTACACGGGCACCGACTTCAAGCCGGTGCGTCACATCGCCGAAGCGTCGACGACCGGCCACGGCACCAACATCATCGCCGGGCTGGGCGTGTCGATGAAATCCACCGCGTATCCAGTGCTGGCGGTGTGCGTGGCGATCCTGGTTTCCTTCGAGCTGGCCGGGCTGTACGGCATCGCCATCGCGGCCACGTCGATGCTGTCGATGGCCGGCATCATCGTGGCACTCGATGCCTACGGGCCGGTCACGGACAACGCCGGCGGCATCGCCGAGATGGCCGGCATGCCCGAATCGGTGCGGGCGATCACCGATCCGCTGGACGCGGTGGGCAATACCACCAAGGCCGTCACCAAGGGTTATGCGATCGGTTCCGCCGGCCTGGCGGCGCTGGTGCTGTTCGCCGACTATACCCATGCGCTGGAGTCGCGCGGCATCGACATCCGCTTCGACCTGTCGAACCCGATGGTGATCGTGGGCCTGTTCATCGGCGGCCTGATTCCCTACCTGTTCGCCGCGATGGCAATGGAAGCGGTGGGGCGCGCGGCGGGCGCGGTGGTGGTCGAGGTGCGGCGCCAGTTCCGCGACATCAAGGGCATCATGGACGGCACCGGCAAGCCGGAATACGACAAGGCGGTGGACATGCTGACGGCATCGGCGATCCGCGAAATGATCGTGCCGTCGCTGCTGCCGGTGATCGTGCCGATCCTGGTCGGCATGCTGCTGGGCCCTGCGGCGCTGGGCGGAATGCTGATGGGAACCATCATCACCGGCCTGTTCGTGGCGATCTCGATGACGACCGGCGGCGGCGCCTGGGACAATGCCAAGAAATACATCGAGGACGGCAACTACGGCGGCAAGGGCTCGGACGCGCACAAGGCCGCCGTGACCGGCGATACCGTCGGCGACCCGTACAAGGACACGGCCGGACCCGCCGTCAATCCACTCATCAAGATCATCAACATCGTCGCGCTGCTGCTGGTGCCGCTGCTGCCGGCGACGGGCTGGCTGGCCGTCACGCCCGAGCCGGTGCAGGCCCGCGTCAAGGCGCAGCACAACGTGGCCACCGGCGTGCCGCAGGCATTGCCGGCGGAGCCGGCCGCGCGGCGCTGAGCGGCAAGGCTGCGCTGCCGATCCCGGCGGCGCAGCAGTGTGGCAGGGGCCGGCCGGCGCGGCGTATCATGGGTACGCGCTTTCGCCGTGGAGGCCGCCATGCCACCGTTCCATCCTGCATTCCGTCTACCCGCATTCAGCTTGTCCGCGCTGAATTTGCCAGCGTTCAGCGCGCCTGCACGCGCCTTGCCTGCGCTTGCGGGCATTCCTGCCGCCATCCTTGCCGCCATGTTGTTGCCGGTGCCCGCCTGCGCGCAACAGGACGCCGCCGCCGAGCGCGCGGCCTATGCCCGGCTGCCTGTCTGCAGGCTCGGTGCCGATGGCCGCAGCCTCGAGATCGAGCCCTGCCGCACGGCCCCGGCGCAGCGGCCGATGCCGCGACGGCCGGTACCGCGACAGGACTACGGCGGCAGCCACATCGGCATTCCCGATACCACGCCGGAACCCCGGCCAGTGCTGCCGTCCGCAACGCTGGAGCCGCGCACGCCGTATCCTGCCGCGCCGGTACCGCCCGCCGTCAATCCTTCGCCCGCCGTCAATCCATCGCCCTACACCAGTCCGGCACCAGGCGCGTTCGCCACGCCGACGCCGACCCGGCCAACGCCCGCTACCTGTGTCGGCGGCGTGTGCCGCGATGCCGCCGGCACCACGTTCCAGCAGGGCGGCACCGGCGTCACCCGCAGCCCGGCGGGCCGGCATTGCACGACCGTGGGAGGCTTTGTCCGTTGCATGTGATTGACGCTACAATGCCGTCAGTTGACGCTTACGTAAACGTCAACGTACATTCAATCACGTAAGCCAGGGAGACGGCATGCAGATCAGGGACAACGTATTCATCATCACGGGCGGCGCGTCCGGGCTGGGCGCCGCCACGGCACGCACGCTGGCCGAAGCGGGCGGCAAGGTCGTGCTGGCGGACTTGCAGGTGGAGGCCGGCGAACGGCTGGCGCTCGAGCTGGGCGGCCGGTTCGTGCGCTGTGATGTGACGCAGGAGGCGGATGGCCTGGCGGTGGTGGCCGCCGCCCAGGCGCTGGGCACCCGGGAGGGCGGGGCGCTGCGCGGCATCGTCAATTGCGCGGGCGTGGCACCCGCGGCGAAAACGGTCGGCAAGGACGGCCCGCACCCGCTCGATGCCTTCACCCGCACGATCGGCATCAACCTGATCGGCACGTTCAACATGTGCCGGCTGGCGGCCGATGCGATGAGCCGGCTCGAACCGCTGGAGCATGGCGAACGCGGCGTCATTATCAACACGGCATCGATTGCCGCGTTCGATGGCCAGATGGGGCAGGCCGCCTATGCCGCGTCGAAGGCGGGGGTGGCCGGCATGACGCTGCCGATGGCGCGCGACCTGTCGCGCAGCGGCATCCGGGTGATGACGATCGCCCCCGGCATTTTCGAAACGCCGATGTTGCTGGGCATGCCGGACGAGGTGCAGCAGGCGCTCGGCAAGATGGTGCCGTTCCCGCCGCGGCTGGGCAAGCCGGCCGAGTATGCGCACCTGGCCAGGGCGATTATCGAGAACGTGATGCTGAACGGGGAGACGATCCGCCTCGATGGTGCGATACGGATGCAGCCGAAATAGAGTAGCATTCGTGCATTATTCAACGCAACGCGCGACACGTTCGCGCGTTTTGCATTTCAGGGAGAACCGATGACCCGACTTTATTCATGGTCTCTGGGCATACCGCTGGCCGCGGCACTGGCGTGCCCCGCCGCCGCGCTGGCGCAGGCGCAAGCGCAGACGCAAGTGCAGGCCCCGGCCACCTTGCAGCGCGCCCCGGAAATCGCCACCGGCTATGCCGAGAAGCAGGGCGTCTTCGCGCAGCGCTACATGGTGGCGGCGGCGAATCCGCTGGCCACCGAAGCGGGCTACCGGATGCTGAAGGCGGGTGGCAGCGCGATCGACGCGGCGATCGCCACGCAGATGGTGCTGACGCTGGTGGAGCCGCAGTCGTCCGGCATCGGCGGCGGCGCGTTCCTGATGCTCTACGACGGCAAGAAAGTGCATTCCTACGACGGCCGTGAAACCGCGCCGATGGCGGCGAGCGAAAGGCTGTTCCTGGACAGGGATGGCAGGCCGATGTCGCGCGAGCAGGGCATCGTCGGTGGCCGCTCGACCGGCGCACCCGGCGTGGTGCGCATGCTGGCCATGGTGCACGCGAAGCACGGCAAGCTGGCCTGGGCGACACTGTTCGAACCGGCGATCGAACTGGCCGAGCGGGGATTCCAGGTCAGTCCGCGCCTGAACGCGCTGCTGACGTACGACCGCAAGCGCCTGCCGCGCGACCCCGTGGCCGCGGCTTATTTCTATGACGACAAGGGCGAGCCGCGCCCGGTCGGCTACCTGCTGAAGAACCCCGCGCTGGCGCAAACGCTGCGCGAGATCGCCCGCGGCGGCGCCGATGCCTTCTATACGGGCCGCATTGCGCGCGACATCGCCGCCAAGGTGGCGAACCACCCGACCAACCCGGGCCTGCTGACAGCGCGCGATATCGCCGACTACCGGCCGAAGGAACGCGATCCGGTCTGCGCCGACTACCGCAAGTGGAAGGTGTGCGGCGCGCCGCCGCCATCGTCCGGCGGCATCGCGATCGCGCAGATGCTGGGCATCCTCGAGCGCACGGCCATCGCCGCGCATCCGCCGCTGGCCGGCAAGGTCGATGCAGAAGCCATCCACCTGTTTTCCGAAGCGGGCCGGCTGGCCTACGCGGACCGCAACCGCTACGTGGCCGACACCGACTTCGTGCCGCTGCCGGGCAAGGGCATCGCATCCATGCTCGACAAAGGCTACCTGGCGCAGCGCGCGGCGCTGATCGGCGAAAAGTCGATGGGCAGCGCGCCGGCCGGCACGCCGCAGGGGATGCAGGTGGCATGGGGCACGGACACGGCACTCGACCGGCCGTCGACGTCGCACCTGGTGGCGGTGGACCAGTACGGCAATGGGCTGTCGATGACGACATCGGTGGAAGACGCGTTCGGTTCGCGCCAGATGGTGGCGGGCTTCATGCTGAACAACCAGCTGACCGACTTCTCGTTCGATGCCGCCGATGACAATGGCCCGATCGCCAACCGCGTGCAGCCGGGCAAGCGCCCGCGCAGTGCGATGTCGCCCACGCTGGTGTTCGAGCGCACGGCGGACGGCGGGCCGGGCAAGCTGGTACTGGCCACCGGTTCGCCGGGTGGCTCGTCGATCATCAACTACGTCATGAAGGTGCTGGTGGGCACGCTGGACTGGAACCTGGATGTACAGCAGGCGATCAGCCTGCCCAATTTCGGCAGCCGCAACGGGCCGACCGAACTGGAAGCGGGGCGTATCGGCGCCGACGTGATCGCGCAGCTGAGAGCAAAAGGCCATGAAGTGCGCGAGTTCGAGCAGAACTCCGGGCTGCAGGGCATCGGGCGCATGCGGCAGGGCGGACGCGACGTGTGGTTTGGCGGCGCCGATCCGCGGCGCGAAGGCATCGTGCGCGGCGACTGATTGCCGCGCGCCGGCCATGCCGGCACCTGTCCCGCACACATTCCACCCCGCACCAGTCCCGGGCCGGCACCGCCGGCGCCTGCCCAAAGGCGCTTCCTGCCGTGTTACCCTTGCGAGATGGGAATGGACATCAATGGGCATGAAAAAGAAGACCGGCCTGATCCTGACAGGCGGGGGGGCACGGGCCGCTTACCAGGTCGGGGTACTGCAGGCGATCGCGGAAATCCTGTGGGATGAGGGCTGGGCGCCGGCGCGCAGCCCGTTCCAGATCATTTGCGGTACTTCGGCCGGCGCCATCAATGCCACGGCGCTGGCCTGCCGTGCCGACAATTTCGGCGAGAGCGTGGCCAAGCTGATGGACGTGTGGTCGCACATTACCGTCGAGCAGGTGTACCGCGCCGATTCGCTGGGCGTGCTGCGCTCCGGCGCGCGCTGGCTGTCGCTGCTGTCGTTCGGCTGGCTGTTGCGCAAATGGCGCGCGGCGCCGCCGGCCTCGCTGCTCGACAATACGCCGCTCGTCAGCCTGCTGCACCGCATGCTGGACCTGCCGCGCCTCGATGGCGTGCTGCAGGAAGGGCTGCTGCATGCGCTGGCCGTCACCGCATCGTCGTACACCGGCGGGCAGCACATCACGTTCTACCAGACCGCCGCCGAGATCGCGCCGTGGATCCGCATGCAGCGCACCGCGCTGCAGGACCAGATCGGCGTCGAGCACCTGCTTGCATCGTCGGCGATTCCCTTCATTTTTCCAGCCACCCCGCTGTACGTGGGTGGGCAGCGCGAATATTGCGGCGACGGATCGATGCGCCAGCTTGCGCCGATCTCGCCGGCCATCCACCTGGGCGCGGCGAAAGTGCTGGTGGTCGGCGCCGGACGGCTGACAGAGACGGCGCGCAACGGCGGCGCCAACGCGCGCTATCCGAGTCTGGCGCAGATCGCCGGCCATGCGATGTCGTCGATCTTCCTCGACGGCCTGGCGATGGATATCGAACGGCTGAACCGCATCAACAACACGCTGTCGATGCTGCCCGCCGAACTGCTGGAGAAAACGCCGCTGCGACCCGTCGACCTGCTGGTGATCGCGCCTTCCGAGCGGCTCGACGACATCGCTTCGCGCCACGTCGGCAGCCTGCCGGCGCCGATCCGCGCGATGCTGTCCGGGATCGGCGCGACCGAGGCGCGCGGCGCCGCGCTGGCGTCCTACCTGCTGTTCGAGTCCAGCTACACCAATGAGCTGATCCGCCTGGGCCAGCGCGATACCCACGCCCGGCGCGCCGACGTGCTGGCTTTCTTCGGCCATTGAGGGCGCCACGATGAGCATGAGCGCGCGCCTTCTTCTGCTGTGCCTGCTTTTGCTGGCCGGCCTGGCTGCCGCCGCGCCACCGCGCTCGCTGCGTTTCGAACAGCTGAGCGTGCAGGATGGCCTGCCGCAGGAATCGGTGCTGGCGATCGCGCAGGACCGCCAGGGCTTCATCTGGTTCGGCACGCAGGGCGGGCTTGCGCGCTATGACGGCTACCGCATCGTGACCTACCAGCACGCGCTGGCCGATCCGCACAGCCTGTCGCAGAACTGGGTGCGTGTGCTGCACGTCGATCCGGCCGGGCGCCTGTGGGTGGGCACCGACAATGGCCTGGACCTGTTCGATCCGCTGACGCAGCGCTTCACGCACTACCGGCCGGTGGAACCGGAGCAGCGCGGCAACGGCAACCGGCACATACGCGCCATCGTCGACGATGGCGCCGGCGGCCTGTGGATCGGCACCTCGGACGGCCTGCAGCGCCTCGATCCGGCGACCGGGCGCTTCACGATCCATCATCATGCGGCGGACGATGCCGGCAGCCTGTCGCATGACCAGGTCAATGCGCTGGCGCGCGATGCCGCCGGCCGCCTGTGGATCGGCACTTCGGCCGGCGTCGACCTGCTGGCGCCGGGAATCACCGGCATGACGCGCTTCACCGTCACGGGCCCGGATGGCACGCGTCCCGTTGCGGTGCAGTCGCTGCTGGCCGACCGCGATGGCACGCTGTGGGTGGGCACGCACGCCGGTATCGAGCACTGGCGCCTGGCGGCGCCGGCCGTGGCGCCGCGGCGCGAGCGGCTGCCCGACAGTGCGGGCCTGCCGGCCGGCACCGTGATGAACCTGTACCAGGATGTCGACGGCACCGTGTGGGTGGGCATGCGCAACGATGGCCTGTTCCGCTGGCATCCGGAGGCACGCCAGTTCCTCGGCTACCGGCATGAGCTGGGCGATGCGCACAGCCTGGCGGACGATTATGTGTCGGCGCTGTTCCGCGACCGCGTGGGCACGTTCTGGGTGGGCACCTGGTTCAACGGCGTCAGCCGGGTGGACCTGTCCAGCGGCGGCTTTGCCCGCCTGGTGAAGAATCCCGACCAGCCGGGAACGCTGAGCGACTACCGGGTGCGCACCATCGCCGATGCCGGCGGCGGCAAGCTATGGGTCGGCAACGACCATGGCCTGAGCCTGTACGACCCGGTCGGCGGCACGGCCCGGCTATACACCCTGCCGCAGGCCGGCAACGGCCGCGGCGACGCGAACGTGACGGGATTGTGGCGCACGCCCGGCGGCACGCTGTGGGTGGGCAGCCGCGCCGGCGTGCGCACGTTCGATCCGCGCGAAGGCCGCTTCGGACCGCTGCTGCTCTCGCGCGGCAATCCCGAACTCGACACGGTGCGCTACGTGTTCGGCGACCGCGCCGGCATGATCTGGGTCTCCAGCAAGGCGGGGCTGTACCGGATCGATCCGGCTGGCGGCGCCATGCGCGCGTTCCGGCATGATCCGGACAACCCCGCCAGCCTGGCCGACGACACCGTCCGTCCGGTGCTGGAGGACAGTCGCGGCAACCTGTGGGTGGGCACGTTCAACGGCCTGGGTCTGCTGGACCGCAGCACCGGGCGCTTTCGCCATTTCCGCCACGATCCGCGCGATCCCGGCAGCCTGTCGCACAACGAAGTGCACTACCTGCACGAGGATGCGCAGGGTACGCTGTGGGTCGGTACCGCGTCGGGCCTGAACCGGATGCGGCACACCGCCGGCGGCGTTTCGTTCCGCCGCTACACGCGGCAGGATGGCCTGGCCGACGATGCGATCGCGGCGATCCTTCCGGATCGCCAGGGCAGGCTGTGGCTGTCGACCAACAGCGGGCTGTCCAGCCTCGATCCGGCCACCGGCCGGGTGCGCAATTACTCCGGCGCCGACGGCACGATCGAGGGCGCCTACTTCGACGGCGCCGCATTCGCCGCGCCGGACGGTACGCTGTACTTCGGCGGCTTCAACGGCATCACGGCGTTCGACCCGGCCGCGGTTCGCCCGAACGGCATCGCGCCGGTCGTTGCGATCACCGACTTCCAGATCTTCAACCAGTCGGTGCGCCCCGGTGCCGCGCGGCCCGACGGCGACGTGATCCTGCAGCGTGCCATCGAGGCGACCCGCGCGCTGACGCTCGATCACGAAGACTCGGTCTTCTCGCTCGAATTCGCCGCGCTGCATTTCGCCTGGCCGCAGAACAACCGCTTCGCCTACCAGCTCGAAGGCTTCGACCGCGACTGGGTCAGCACCGGCGCCGGCAAGCGCTTCGCCACCTACACCAACCTCGATCCGGGCCGCTACATGTTCCGCGTGAAGGCGGCCAACAAGGATGGCGTGTGGGGCGAACCGACCGCGCTGGCGATCACGATCCTGCCGCCGGTGTGGAAGACCTGGTGGTTCCGTTCGCTGGCGCTGCTGGTGCTGCTGGGCGGCGGCTTCGGCCTGTACCGCGCGCGGATGCGCGTGCTGCGCGGCCAGCGTCTGCGGCTGGAACAGCAGGTGAGCCTGCGCACGGCGGAGGTGGAAATGAAGAACCGCCTGCTGATCGAGCAAAAGCGCGAACTCGAACAGCGTGACGAACGCCTGCGCCATGCCGCGCAGCGCGCCGAGGACGCCACGCGGCAAAAGTCCGAATTCCTCGCCAACATGAGCCACGAGATGCGCACCCCGCTGGCTGGCGTGATCGGCATGCTGGGCTTCGCGCTGCGCGACCGTGCGCTGCAGCCGGTCACCCGCGAGCAGATCGAGCGCGGGCAGGCCAATGCACAGTCGCTGCTGTCGATCATCAACGACCTGCTGGACTTTTCCAAGATCGAAGCGGGCAAGCTGACGGTGGAGAAGATCGATTTCGCGCTGGCCGCCACCGTGGAGAACGTGGCCAGCCTGTTCGAGGAACAGGCCGCCGCCCAGGGCGTGGATTTCCGCATCGATTACGCGCGCGACCTGCCGCACTTCGTGGTCGGCGATCCGACCCGGCTGCGCCAGGTGCTGGTCAACCTGGTCGGCAATGCCTTCAAGTTCACGCAGCGCGGCCACGTCACGCTGCGGGTGGCGCGCGCCGGCGGCAGTGCAGGGGAGGGCAGCGCAGCGGGCAGCAATGCAGCAGGCAGCAATGCAGCGGGCAGCAGTTCAGCGGGTTGCGCGCTGATCCGCTTCACGGTCGAGGATACCGGCATCGGCATCCCGCCCGCCGAGCTGCCGCGCCTGTTCGAGAAGTTCGAGCAGGCCGACGCCACCACGACGCGGCGCTACGGCGGCACCGGCCTGGGCCTGGCGATCTGCCGCCAGCTGGTGGACCTGATGGACGGCGAGATCGGCGCGCACAGCACGCCCGGTGCCGGCAGCGTGTTCTGCTTCACGGTGCCGCTGTGCGAGGGCGTACCGCCGCCGCTGGCGCCGCAGGTGGCGCGCACGCCGCACACGCACCGCCTGAAGGTATTGTGCGCGGAAGACTTCCCGACCAACCAGATCATCATCCGCGTGATGCTGGAGGACATGGGGCACGGCGTCGACATCGTCGGCAACGGCGCACTGGCGGTGGCCGCGTGCGCGCAGACGCGCTATGACCTGGTCCTGATGGATGGCCGCATGCCGGAACTGGACGGCCCCACGGCCACGCGGGCGATTCGCGCCGGCGGGCCGGCCGGCGCTCCGGTGTGCGACCGCGACCTGATGATCGTGGCGCTGACGGCCAACGCCAGCGAAGAAGACCGCAGCCGCTACCTGGCCGCCGGCATGGACGACTTCCTGACCAAGCCCGTCAACGAAGATGCGCTGCACCTGCAGCTGGCCCGTGCCATCGAGCGCCAGCTGGCGCGCGGCGTGGTGCTCGACCCGCTGCCGGTGCTGCCTTCCCGCCAGGCGGCGCCGCGCCCCAGCGTGGCGGAACTTGATGCGATGTTCGGTGTCGATACCGGCCAGCCGGCGGCAGGGCTGCCGGCTGACGCAGCCAGCGCGGCCAGCGCGCTGCGCCTGCGGCTGCGCGATGCCTTCATGGCCGACCTGCCGCGCAAGCTGGACGAGCTGGACGCGGCCCTGGCCGCCGCCGATGCCGATGCGGCCGGCCGGCTGTTCCACGGCATGAAGGGCAGTGCCGCCTACCTGCAGGAGACGGAACTGCAGGCGCTGTGCGCCGAGCTGGAACGCGCCGCCGACCGCGCGCTGTGGCCGGCGATCCGGCTCAAGCTGCCGCGCCTGCACGCCATGCTGGGACGGATGCTGGCCCCGGCCGAGGGCGGACGCACCGCATGACCGGCGTTTCCCGTGCGCGCTGCCAGTCGTTATAATCGCCACCCGCCGGCATGGAGCGAAGAGGGAGAGTCATGAAAGTACTGGTAGTCGACGACGACGTCGTGTCGCGGATGATGCTGATGCACCTGATCGACAGCTGCGGCAGCTACGACATCGCCGAAGCCGAAGATGGCGCCGACGCATGGCGGCAGCTGGAGGCCGGCCTGCGCCCGGCGGCCTGTTTCTGCGACATGCGCATGCCGCGCATGTCCGGCCTGGAACTGCTGCAGAGGGTACGCGGCGATGCCGGCCTGGCCGCGTTGCCATTCGTGCTGGTGTCCTCCGCCAACGATCACGAAACGGTGGAGCAGGCTGCCCGGGCCGGTGCCACCGGCTACATCGTCAAGCCGTTCGAGCCGGCGCAGGTGCGCGCGCAGCTCGATGCGCTGGCCGCACCGCCGCAAGCCACGCTACCGGCTGCGCTTGAAGCCGAAGAACCGGCGGCCACGCGGGCGCGGCTCGGCATCGACGCCGGGCGCCTGGCTGCCTACCTGGCGGGCCTTGAGACGCAACTGCTGGCCGCGGCGGCGGAACTGGAAACGCTGCTGCTGCGTGGCGAGCGCGAAGAGGCCGCGGCGCGGCTGGAGCGCCTGCGCGGCGGCTGCGCCACGCTTGGGCTGACTGGCGCGGCCGGGGCCCTGGCAGCGCTGCCCGCGAACACGGCCGCGCTGGCGCCGATGCTTGCCGCGGTGCGCGACGCCGTGCGCCGCCAGGCCCGGCGGCTGAGCGCGTGAAGCCGGCGCCGGCCGCCTCGCCGCGCGGTTCCACGGCTGCTTGTGCCATGGTGCGTTTGGGCCTAAAGTAAGTGGGCAGTCCACCCTTCCACGACAAGGCGATCATGGACCACTCCACGCAAGGCACCGCCAGCGCGCACGCCGATCCGTTCGCGCGGGATCACCTGCCACCCGCCGAACTCTGGCCCGAACTCGTGTTCGACCTGCCGGAGCTGCATTACCGATCCCGTATCAACTGCGTTGCCGAGTTGCTGGACCGCCACGTGGCCGCCGGCGATGGCGCACGCATGGCGCTGGCCAGTGAAACCGAACGCTGGACGTACGCGCAACTGCAGGAGCGCGTCGACCGCATCGCCAATGTCCTGCGCGGGCCGATGGGCCTCGTGCCGGGCAACCGTGTGCTGCTGCGCGGCACCAATACGCCCTTGATGGCTGCCGCCATTCTCGCGGTGCTGAAGGCCGGCCTGGTCGCCGTGCCGACGATGCCATTGCTGCGTACCCGCGAGCTGGCGGCGATCGCGGCGAAGGCGCGCGTGAACGCGGTATTGTGCGCCGCGGCGCTGCGCGCCGACCTGGACGCGGTGCCGGACCTGCCGCCCGTCGTGTATTTCGGCGCAGTGGAGGCATCGCAGGAAGCGCTGGAAACGCTGGAAACGCTGATGGCGCAGGCCCCGGCTACGTTTGCCGCCTGCGATACGGCGGCCGACGACGTCTGCCTGATCGGCTTTACCTCCGGTACCACGGGCGTTCCGAAGGGGACCATGCATTTCCATCGCGACGTGCTGGCGATCTGCGACTGTTTCCCGCGCCATACGCTGCGCACGCAGCCATCGGACGTGTTCATCGGCACGCCGCCGCTGGCGTTCACCTTCGGCCTGGGCGGCCTGCTGCTGTTTCCGCTGCGGGTGGGCGCAAGTGCCGTGCTGCTGGAACGGCTGACGCCGGAAACGCTGCTGGCGGCGATCGAACGCCACCACGCCACCGTGTGTTTCACGGCACCGACCATGTACCGGCAGATGGCGGCGCTGGCGCCCGGCCATGACCTGTCGAGCCTGCGCGAGACCGTGTCGGCGGGCGAGGCGCTGCCGGCGGCCACGCGCGAGGCCTGGCAACGGGCGACGGGGCTGGCCATGATCGACGGCATCGGCTCGACGGAGATGCTGCATATCTTCATCTCCGCCGCGGGGAGCGAGGTGCGCCCGGGCGCCACCGGCAAGCCGGTACCCGGCTACCGCGCCTGCGTGCTCGATGCGCAGGGCAACCCCGTGGGGCCCGGCGTGGTGGGGCGGCTCGCCGTGAAAGGGCCGACCGGCTGCCGCTACCTGGCCGATGCGCGGCAGAACGATTACGTGTGCAACGGCTGGAACCTCACCGGTGACGCCTATGAGATGGATGCCGACGGCTACTTCCACTACCGTGCACGCACCGACGACATGATCGTCTCGGCCGGCTACAACATCGCCGGCCCGGAAGTGGAGGACGCGCTGCTGCGCCATCCGGCCGTGGCCGAGTGCGGCGTCGTCGGCAGGGCCGACGACGCGCGCGGCCAGGTCGTGGAGGCGCATGTGGTGCTGCGGCCCGGGCATGACGCCACGGCCGCGCTGGAAACCGCACTGCAGGACTTCGTCAAGGCCCAGATTGCGCCCTACAAGTACCCGCGCCGCGTGGTGTTCGCCACGTCGCTGCCGCGCACCGAGACCGGCAAGCTGCAGCGCTTCCGGCTGCGCCAGCCATGAACGTTCTGTGCATCGGCGGCGGCCCGGCCGGCCTGTATGCCGCATTGCTGCTGAAGAAGGCGGATCCGGCGCGGCGCGTCGTCGTCGTCGAGCGCAACCGGCCGCACGACACGTTCGGCTGGGGTGTCGTGTTTTCCGACCAGACGCTGGACAAGCTGCTGGCCGCCGACGAGCCTTCGGCGCGCGACATCCTTGCCGCGTTCAATCATTGGGACGACATCGAGGTCTTCTTCAAAGGGGAGCGCATGCGTTCCGGCGGCCATGGCTTTGCCGGCATCGGCCGCAAGCGCCTGCTCGGTATCCTGCAGCGGCGCTGCGAGGCCCTCGGCGTGGAGCTGGTATTCGAGACGGACGCGGCCGACGAGCAGGCACTGGCGGCGCGCTACGGTGCCGGCCTGGTGATCGGCGCCGACGGCCTGAACAGCCGCATCCGCTCGCGCCATGCGGACAGCTTCGCACCGCAGGTGGAAGCGCCGGCCGGACAACATGCCGAACAACAGTCCGAACAACAGTCCGAACAACAGCCCGAACAACAGGCCGAATCGCGGCGGTGCCGCTTCGTGTGGCTGGGTACGACGAAGAACTTCGATGCGTTCACGTTCGACTTCCGCGAGACCGAGCACGGCTGGTTCCAGGCCCACATCTACCAGTTCGAAGCCGGCATGTCGACGTTCATCGTGGAGGCGCCGGAAAGCGCATGGCGCGCCGCCGGCCTGGAACACATGACGCAGCAGGAATCGATCGCGTTCTGCGAGCGCCTGTTCGCCGAACGGCTGGAAGGCCATCCGCTGATGTCGAACGCGGCGCACCTGCGCGGTTCGGGCATGTGGCTGCGTTTTCCACGCATCGCGTGCGAGCGCTGGGTGCACTGGAATGACCGCTTGCCATGCGTACCGGTCGTGCTGGCCGGCGATGCGGCGCACTCGGCGCATTTTTCGATCGGTTCCGGCACCAGGCTGGCGCTGGAGGACGCGATCGCGCTGGCCCGCTGCATCGACGGGCATGGCGATCTGCGGCAGGCCCTGGCCGCCTACGAAGCGGAGCGCTCGGTCGAGGTGCTGAAGCTGCAGAGCGCGGCGCGCAATTCGATGGAGTGGTTCGAGAACGTGCAGCGCTACGCCGCGCTGGACGCGCCGCAGTTCGCCTATGCGATGCTGGCGCGCAGCCAGCGCCTGTCCCATGAAAACCTGCGCATGCGCGACCGCGGCTACGTGGCTGGCTACGAGCGCTGGTTTGCACTGCGCGCCTTTGCACAAGCCGGAGTGAAGCCGCCGGACGATTGCGCGATACCGCCGATGTTCACGCCGTTCCGGGTGCGCGGCCTGGTGCTGAAGAACCGCATCGTGGTCTCGCCGATGGCGCAGTACAGCGCCGTCGACGGGCTGGTCGGCGACTGGCACCTGCTGCACCTGGGCGCGCGCGCGGTCGGCGGGGCGGCCCTGGTCATGGCGGAGATGACGTGCGTCTCGGCCGACGCGCGCATCACGCCGTGCTGCCCTGGCCTGTACGAGCCAGGGCACACCGCGGCGTGGCGCCGCATCGTCGATACGGTGCATGCGACGAGCGATGCGAAGATCGGCATCCAGCTCGGCCATGCGGGCGCCAAGGGCTCCACGCGCGCCATGTGGGACGGTATCGACCAGCCGCTGGACGATGGCAACTGGCCGCTGGTATCGGCATCGCCGCAGCAATACCTGGAAGGCGTTTCGCAAGTGGCACGCGAAGCGGGTGCCGCCGACATGGACCGCATCGAGGCCGACTTCGTGCGTGCCACGCAGGCGGCGCACGAGGCGGGCTTCGACTGGCTGGAACTGCATGGCGCGCATGGCTACCTGCTGTCATCGTTCATGTCGCCGCTGACGAACCGGCGCGGCGACATGTATGGCGGCAGCCTTGAAAACCGCTGCCGGTTCCCGCTGCGCGTGTTCGCGGCGATGCGTGCCGCCTGGCCGGCGCACAAGCCGATGAGCGTGCGCATCTCGGCGCACGACTGGGTCGATGGCGGCATCACGCCGGATGACGCGGTGCGCATCGCCCGGCTGTTCAAGGATGCCGGGGCGGACATGATCGACTGCTCGTCCGGCCAGGTCAGCAAGCGCGAGCGGCCCGTGTTCGGACGCATGTACCAGGCGCCGTTCGCGGATCGCGTGCGCAACGAGGCAGGCATCGCCACGATCGCCGTGGGCGCGATCTATGAAGCCGACCACGCCAACGGCATCATTGCCGCCGGCCGCGCCGACCTGTGCGCGGTGGGCCGGCCGCACCTTGCCAACCCGGCATGGACGCTGGCGGAGGCGGCGCGCATCGGCTACCGCGCCATGCCGTGGCCGCGGCAATACCTGGCCGGCAAGGGGCAACTGGAGCGCAACCTGGAACGGCAGCGGCAGGAATGACGGCGCAAGCCAGTACGGATGACAGGGCACCCGGATGCCCGCAAGGAGAGAAAAACATGAAATACCTGCAGGGGCAGCCGCATGCGCTGCCGGGCCACCGCGCGCTGTTGGCCGGCCACGTGGCACGCCACTTCCTGTTCGCGGTGGAGGAAGGCGTGGCCACGGTCACGCTGAACCGGCCGGAACGCAAGAACCCGCTGACATTCGAATCGTATGCCGAATTGCGCGACCTGTTCCGCGCGCTGGCCCATGCCGATGACGTGAAGGCCGTGGTGATCGCCGGCGCCGGCGCCGATTTCTGCTCGGGCGGCGACGTGCACGAGATCATCGGCCCGCTGACGCAGCTCGACATGCCCGGCCTGCTGGCATTCACCCGGCTCACGGGCGACGTGGTCAAGGCGATGCGCGCCTGCCCGCAACCGGTCATCGCGGCGATCGACGGCGTCTGCGCCGGTGCCGGCGCGATGCTGGCGCTGGCTTCCGACATGCGTTACGGCACGGAGCGCAGCAGGACCGCCTTCCTGTTCACGCGAGTGGGCCTGGCCGGTTGCGACATGGGTGCCTGCGCGCTGTTGCCGCGGGTGATCGGGCAGGGTCGCGCGGCCGAGCTGTTGTACACGGGTCGTTCGATGTCCGGCGTGGAAGGCGAGCGCTGGGGTTTCTTCAACGCGCTGCACGCGCCGGAGGCGCTGGCCGATGCCGCGCATGCGATTGCCCTTGGCCTGGCGCGCGGCCCGACGTTTGCGCACGGCATGACGAAGAAGATGCTGCAGCAGGAATGGAACATGGGCATCGACGAAGCGATCGAGGCGGAGGCGCAGGCGCAGGCCATCTGCATGGCGACCAACGATTTCCACCGGGCCTACCACGCGTTCGTGGCGAAGCAGAGGCCCGCTTTCGAAGGAGATTGACATGGCGGACAAGGCATACCTGGACTGGCCGTTCCTCGAACCGCGCCACCGCGCACTGGAAGGGGAGCTGGATGCATGGGCGGCCGCGCACCTGGGCGGCGCCCATTCCGCCGACGTGGATGCCGCATGCCGCGCACTGGTGCGGCACCTGGGCGACGCGGGCTGGCTGCGGTACGCTGTCGGCGGTACGCAATATGGCGGCATGGGCGAGGCTCTCGACACGCGTGCGCTGTGCCTGATCCGCGAGACGCTGGCGCGGCATGACGGCCTGGCCGACTTCGCGTTCGCGATGCAGGGGCTCGGCTCGGGCGCGATCAGCCTGTTCGGCAGTGCAGGACAAAAAGAGGCATATCTGCCGCGCGTGGCGCGGGGCGCTGCAATCGCGGCGTTCGCGCTGTCCGAACCGCAAGCCGGATCGGATGTGGCGGCAATGGCCTGCGCGGCGGTGCGCGAGGGCGGGCATTTCGTGCTCGATGGCGAGAAGACATGGATCTCGAACGGCGGCATTGCCGATTTCTATCTCGTGTTCGCGCGTACCGGCGAAGCGCCCGGCGCGCGCGGCATCAGTGCATTCATCGTCGATGCCGATGCGCCGGGCCTGTCGATCGCCGAACGGATCGATGTCATTGCGCCGCACCCGCTGGCGCGGCTGCGCTTCGATGGGTGCCGGATTCCGGCAGGCAGCCTGGTCGGCGAGGCGGGGCAGGGTTTCAAGGTGGCGATGGCCACGCTCGATGTGTTCCGTACCTCGGTTGCCGCCGCCGCGCTGGGTTTTGCCCGGCGCGCACTGGACGAGGCACTGGCGCGTGCCGCGTCGCGCCCGATGTTCGGCCGCGTGCTGGCCGACTTCCAGCTGACGCAGGCGAAGCTGGCGCAGATGGCGACCGGTATCGATGCCGCGGCGCTGCTGACTTACCGCGCCGCGTGGCTGCGCGACAGCGGCCAGCGTGTGACGAAGGAAGCCGCCATGGCGAAGATGACCGCGACCGAGACGGCGCAGCAGGTCATCGATGCGGCGGTACAGCTGTTTGGCGGGCAGGGCGTGGTCAGCGGCGAAATGGTGGAGCGGCTGTACCGGGAGATCCGCGCGTTGCGCATCTACGAGGGCGCGACCGAGGTGCAGCAGCTGATCATTGCACGCGAACTGCTGCGTGCTTCGTCCATGGAGCGTTGACGATGGAAATATTGCAGCCGCCCGGCTGGCCACGGCCGAAGGGATACTCGAATGGCATTGCCGCCAGTGGCCGGATGGTGTGTGTCAGCGGCATGGTGGGCTGGAATGCCGAGGGGATATTCGACAGCGACGACTTTTCCGCCCAGGTGCGCCAGGCGCTGCAGAACATCGTCCTGGTGCTGGCCGAAGGGGGAGCAAGACCGGAGCACATCGTGCGGATGACATGGTTCGTGGTGGACCGGGACGAATACCTGTCGGCCCAGCGTGCCATCGGCGCCGCGTATCGGGATGTGATCGGGCCTCACTATCCGGCGATGTCGGCCGTGGTGGTGGCCGGCCTGATGGAAGCGCGTGCACGGGTGGAAATCGAGGCGACGGCGGTGGTGCCGGGATAGCGGGTTACGACAATGGCAATCGACGTCGTGGCGATCGGTGCCGGTGGCGAGGGGCGGCCATGACGCGCACGCAAGCGGGGCGGGCCGCTGCTGATGTTATACTTAAGCCACTAACGGAAATATTCACTCCGTGCCTGGATCCTCTGACCAGGCAGATTCCGCAGCAGGCATGCATGGCATCGACGTATTTCGGGCTCGCCGTGTTCGGTCGTGGTGTTGTTCATTCCATGCTGTCGCCGTGCATCCGGCGAAGTCTTCACAACATCATGACAGCCGGTCCCGCCAATTGCTTTCCGGGCATTGCAGGCCGCTCGCTGTGCGATATAGGCAATCCAGTCCGCCTTTGGAATGCATTCGCAACTCGCGTGAGCCGAGGGGCGGGCCACAGTCGGGCCACGCGACATCCCGGCGATGGATCGTCATCATTTTGTTGCAATAAATGTATAGAATGTCCGTGCATTTATTGCTCTCTGGCGCCGCGTAGCCGGTGGGTGGCGTTTGGCCAGCTCATCAATACGATATTGACATTAGTCTTGTCTAGTTTACAATGCGCTGCTAAAAATTCTTGTTTTCTCGGGTAGCCGGACGCCCTGGGAACGCCTTCGAAAAGGCATATTGCCGGGATGCAAATGGATAAAAAAATTTCAGTGATGGTGCTGGGGCTGCGTGGTTTTCCGCAAGTCCAGGGCGGCGTCGAGACCCACGCGGAACATCTGTACTCCGAACTGATCGAGATGGGATGCGATGTGGAAGTCGTGGTACGCGACAGCTACCAACCGCGCGATAACCCTGCGGTCTGGAAAGGCATTTCCTTCACGCGACTGTGGGCTCCCCGAAAGAAGAGTCTCGAAGCGATCGTGCACACACTGATCGGCGTGCTGTATGCCGCAGTACGCCGGCCCGATATCCTGCACATCCATGCTATCGGGCCGGCGCTGCTGACGCCGGTCGCGCGCATGCTGGGTCTGCGTGTCGTGGTAACGCATCATGGCCCGGACTATGACCGCCAGAAATGGGGACGTTCCGCGAAAACCATCCTTCGTCTTGGTGAACGCTTCGGCATGCGCTTTGCAAACCGCCGGATCGTCATTTCCAACGTGATTCGTTCGCTGGTCATGGAAAAATACAGCCGCGACAGCACGTTGATTCCGAATGGCGTGACGATGCCCGAGATGCCCAGGACGACAGGCACGCTGAACTCGTTTGGCTTGCAGCCAGGCAAATACGTACTGCTGGTGAGCCGCCTGGTCCCGGAAAAGCGCCACCTCGATCTCATCAAGGCATTTGCACGGGCCGGCCTGGATGGCTGGAAACTGGCCCTGGTCGGAGCTTCCGATCACCCGGACGACTATACCCGCTCGGTACTGGAGTCCGCGGCGAAGACGCCCAATGTGGTCTGCACGGGTTTCCAGTCCGGACTGGCGCTGCGCGAACTTTATGCCCATGCGGGGATTTTCGTCCTGCCTTCGTCCCATGAGGGGCTGCCGATCGCCCTGCTTGAAGCGTTGAGTTATGGATTGCCGGTCATTGCCAGCGATATCCCGGCCAATCTCGAAGTGCAAAACCCTGGTATCGATTTTTATCCTACCGGCGATGTGGAGAAACTGGCTCTCCAGTTGCGTGCCAAAGCCATCGCGCCGCGCGATGCGACAACGATTGCTGCAATACAGCAGCATGTTGCCGAGTCTTATCGATGGACTACCATTGCGCGCGAAACGCTGGATGTCTATTCGGAAGTCCTGACATTCCCGAAAGCACTGTCGTACAAAGCGTAAGTGATTTCATAGTATTGCAATGATGAGTTTCGTCCAGGATGTGACAACGCATCCTGGATGAATAAAGACACGAGAATTCGAAAATGCGCATCGATTTGCGCTCGTAGAGGAAGCTGATTTTGAAGAATATGCTGTTGCAGCTGGCAGGGACGGAATCGTGATGAACAAGCCTGACTCATCGCGCCGTCTGCTTTCGATTAATAACTATTATTATCGCCGCGGTGGAGCGGAAGTTGTTTTTCTCGAGCATAATCGTCTTTTCAAGGATGTTGATTGGGAAGTCATTCCCTTCGCCATGCGTCATGCGAAGAATTTCAAGTCGGAATGGGAAGACTATTTCGTCGACGAGATCGAATTTGGAAATTCCTATTCGCTCCCTGAAAAAATGGCAATGGCGCAAAAAGTCATCTTCTCCCTGGAGGCCAGGAAGAAGATCGGTGCCCTGGTAGACAAGGCGCGTCCCCATGTGGCTCATGCGCACAATGTCTATCATCATATTTCGCCGTCGATCTTCGGGGCATTGAAGCAGAAAGGGGTTCCTACCGTCCTCACGCTGCATGATCTGAAGATTGCCTGTCCTTCCTACAAGATGCTGACGCATGACGGCATCTGCGAGCGCTGCAAGGGCGGCAAGGTCTGGAACGTGCTTTCCAATCGCTGCGTGAAGGGTTCAACCGTGATCAGTGCCATTGCGCTGGCTGAAACGGTGGTCAATCGGGCTCTCGGCAGTTATACGAAGAATGTCGATCGCTTTGTCGTGCCCAGTAAGTTCTTTATCGAGAAGTTCGTCGAATGGGGTTACGAAAGGGAGCGCTTCTTCTATATTCCCAACTTCGTGGATACCGCCGCACTCGTGCCAGGCGGCGATCCGGGCGAGGCATTCACGTTTGCAGGCCGGCTGGGGCCCGACAAGGGATTGGGTACCTTCATCCGCGCCGCGGCAATGGCCGGCGTGAAGGCGCGCATCATTGGTACCGGTCCGGAGGAAGAGAATCTCAAGGCACTCGCCCATTCGCTGAATGCCGATGTCGAATTCCTGGGCTACCAGAGTGGCGAGGCACTCTTCAATGCGATCAGGACTTCCCGCGCTACCGTATTGCCATCCGAATTGTATGAAAACGCACCCATGAGCGTCATGGAATCGTATGCGCTGGAGCGGCCCGCGATTGGCGCACAAATTGGCGGTATCCCCGAACTGATGCGGCGCGGTGAAACCGGTGAGTTATTCCAGAGCGGGAACGTGGAGGACCTGGCCAGGGTCTTGCGCGAGTACTCCGGGAAAAGCACCGCCCAAATTGCCGCCATGGGAAAAGCGGCGCGCGCCTGGATGGAAAAGGATTTCACCGATATTCGTTATCGCGAACGAATGCTCGACCTTTACGCAGGGATGGGAGTGCGCTAAGGCAATCGTTGCTCTGCGTGGTGACGATTTTCCCGAGGGGCCTGCACGGCATTCCACGGCCAACAGAACCTGTTGTCGGGTTCCCCGGGCATCGGCGTCATTGTCGCCGGCAGGGCGAGTATGAAAGCACATCATTGCAGATAAGTTACACTATGGCATTTTTCTGTTGAAATGATGCGCGAACAAACGATCCTGTTGCTCGGGCCATCCAGGGCTGCCGTCAGTGGCGTCAGCACGCATCTGAACCAGCTGTTTTCCTCGTCGCTTGCCAAGGAAGTCAGGCTGGTTCATTTCCAGGTCGGCAGCGAGGGGCGCAAGGAAGGCAAGGCCGGGAAGCTGTGGCGACTGCTGGCGAGCCCGCTGCAACTGATGGGGGCCATCTGCCGGGTGCGGCCGCAGATCGTCCATATCAACACTTCGATGGATGCCAAGGCATATTGGCGCGATCTCGGCTACCTGCTGGTGGCCAAGCTGCTGCGCAGGCGCGTGGTGTACCAGGTGCACGGCGGCGCGCTGCCCCAGGATTTTTTCGCCGATAAACCCTGGCTGACGGCATTGCTGCATCGCGTGCTGCGCCTGCCGGATCTCGTCGTGCTGCTGGCCCAGCAGGAGTTGCAGGCTTACCATGCCTTCGATCCGCAGTTGCCGCTCAGCGTGATTCCCAATGCGATCGAGCTGCCGCCTGATCCGGCGTACAAGATGGCTGCGACGGCCGGGCCATTATCGCTTGCCTATGTAGGCAGGCTCTCCGCCGAGAAAGGCCTGTTTGAACTGGTCGAAGCGGTCGCCGAAGTGGTCCGTGCCGGGCGCTCGCTGACGGTCACGGTCGCCGGGGGCGGCCCGGACGAGGCGGCGTTGCGCGAACGGGTGACCCGGCTCGGACTCGATGGTCACGTCAACTTCGTCGGCCCCGTATTCGGCGAGCAGAAGACGGCCCTGCTGAATAAAGCCGACGTGTTCGGCTTTCCCACGCGCCGTGAAGGCCTGCCATACGCATTGCTTGAAAGCATGGCCGCACGAACCCCGGTCGTGATCTGTCCCGTCGGCGCGATTCCGGACGTGATGCAGGACGGCGTGCATGGAATTTTCGTGCCGCCCGGCGACGTCGGCGCCCTGCGCGACGCGATCTTGCGGCTCGACCAGGATCGGGCACTGCTGCGGAGCATGGGCAACGCCTGCCGGGAACGCGTCCAGGCGCATTATTCACTGAACCGGCTCAGCGCCGATTTCCAGGCGGTGTACGCCCGGTTGCGCTGAGCCGATTGCCACCACACCAGGATCGACTCGTCATGTGCGGTACCGCTGCCTTCATCATCGTTGCCGGAACGCCCGGGGGCCACGGCGCAGGTCGTCGCCGATCGCGGGCCGTGACATGAGTACCCTTGCATGGAAACTGAACCGGCTGCGCGTGATGGGCGTGGCCGAAGTATCGCATCGGGTTGCCACGGCAATCGGCCAGCGGCTACAGGCGGCTGGATGGGGGCTGGCCGATTCGCCGCCGCCGCCATCGCTCGAGCGATTCGGCAAAGGGTGGGTGCCACTGCTGCCCGCGGATCCCGCGCCATGGATCGCCGCGGCCGAGCGCGTACTCGCCGGCAGGTTCGACGTGTTTGCCGAGCAGGCCGTCCCGCTCGGCTTCCCGCCGGTATGGAACCGCGATCCGCGCACCGGCAGGCAGGCACCCCTGTCGTTTGGCAAGCTGCTCGACTACCGTGACGAAGCGGTCGTCGGGGATATCAAGTGTCTTTGGGAACCGAACCGCCATGGCAGCCTGAGCGACCTTGCGATGGCGTACGCGATCAGCGGGAATGTCCGCTATGCCAACGGGATACGGACCCTGCTTGATTCGTGGTTCGCGCAATGCCCTTATCCGCTTGGCGCCAACTGGAGCAGTGCGCTGGAAGCGGCCATCCGGTTGATCAGCTGGCATTACACCTGGCACCTGCTGGGCGGGGCTGAATCGGTGCTGTTCGAGGGTGAGGAGGGGCGCCGCTTCCGCGACCGCTGGCTCGCGAGCGTCTACCAGCATTGCCATTTCGTTGCGGGGCATCTTTCGCGCCATTCATCGGCCAATAATCACCTGTTCGGAGAACTGACAGGCTTGCACGTGGCGGCATTGACGTGGCCATGCTGGCCGGAAAGCGAACGCTGGGCCCGTCAAGGCCGGGAGGAACTGGAAGCCGAGGCCTTGCGCCAGAACTATGCCGACGGCGTGAATTGCGAACAGGCCATTTATTATCAGTTTTCGGTGGCGGACGAAATGCTGCTCAATATGATGGTTGCCTCCGCCAACGGGCGGCCATTGCCGCCGTCATTCCTGGGGCGGCTGGAAAAGATGATGGAATTCGTCGCGGCAATGAGCAACGTGGCCGGCGAAGTGCCGATGGTCGGAGATGCCGACGATGCGTTGCTGGCTTGCTGGGACCGCGAAGCAGGGTTCAATCCTTACCGCTCGCTGCTGGCGACCGGCGCGGTGATCTTCCAGCGAGCCGATTTCAAGCGCAAGGCGGGCCGCTTCGATGCGAAGAGTGCCTGGCTGCTCGGCCCCGAAGGCAGGGCGGCCTGGGAGCGGCTCGATGCGGTGCAGGCGCCGGCGGAGCAGTCCCGGCAATTCCCGGATGGTGGCTACACCATATTCGGGCGGGCCCTTGGGCAGCCCGATGAAGTGCGCGTAGTCGCCGATGCCGGCCCGCTCGGCTACCTGGGCATTGCCGCGCACGGCCATGCGGACGCGTTATCGTTCACCTTGTCCATCGGCGGTGCAATGCTGCTGGTCGATCCCGGGACGTATGCCTATCATACGCACAAGAAATGGCGGGATTACTTCCGCGGCACGAGTGCCCACAACACGGTGCGCGTCGATGGGCTGGATCAATCGGAATCCGGCGGCAATTTCCTGTGGCTGCGCAAGGCGCGGGCGCACTGCGATGCATGGCAGCCCGGCCCCGAGCGCGACTACTGGGCGGGCAGCCACGACGGCTATACCCGGCTGGCGGATCCCGTCATCCACCGTCGCAGCCTGGACTTCGACAAGCTGTCGGCGACCCTGACGGTCGAAGATGTGCTCGAATGCCAGGGCGAGCATGACGTGGAGTGGTTCTGGCATGTCGACCCACGCTGGGAATTGCGCATCACCGCCGGCGGCGTCGAATGCCGGCACGGTTCGCAACTGATCCGTATTGCCATGCAGCTGGCCAGCCCTCCATCACTGCTGCGCGCCAGCGAAGACCCGCCGGGCGGCTGGATCGCCTGGCGGTTCGAGGAAAAAGTACCGACCAATACCCTGGTCTGGCGTGAACGGATACGGGGTACGGTACGGCGGAAAACGGTCTTCGCGCTGTCGGCCGGCTGACCTGGAAGATCAATTTTCGTCAGGGATCGGTGCGGTGAACTGGCGGAAACATCGAGCGCCGCGCGGACAGCGGCTTGCAGGGCGGAACGGGGACTGAATGAGGCAGGCTGAAATGAGGGAGTGGTCCCCCCGACTGGAATCGAACCAGTATCCCACGCTTAGGAGGCATGTGCACTATCCATTGTGCTACGGGGAGACGCAAAGCGACCGCAATTATAGCTGACGTGCCGTCGAAAGTTCAAAACTTCGCCATGGCGCCGGGTACAATGCCGTTTTTCGCATCAATTTCCCAGTCATGGCAGTCATAACACTCACTTCCGCGCAATTGGCGTTCGGCCATCATGCGCTTCTCGACCATGCCGAATTTTCCCTGGAAAGTGGCGAGCGCGTCGGCCTTATCGGCCGCAACGGTACCGGCAAGTCGTCGCTGCTGAAAATCATTTCCGGCCGCCAGAAGCTCGATGACGGGCTTCTCGTCATGCAGCAAGGGCTGCGCATTGCCTATGTCGAGCAGGAGCCGGTGTTCGATCCCGAGATGAATGTATTCGACGCCGTGGCGTCCGGGCTGGGAGAGCTCCCGGCACTGCTCAAGGAGTACGACATCCTGACGGGGCAGTTCGGCCAGGGCGACGACGATGCCTTGATGGAGCGGATGCATGACATCCAGAGCAAGCTCGACGCTGCTGACGGCTGGAGCATCAACAACCGCGTCGAGCAGACGCTGGAGCGCCTGAACCTGGGGCCGGACGCCTTGTTGAAGACCCTGTCGGGCGGCATGCAGAAGCGCGTTGCGCTGGCGCGTGCGCTGGTTGCCGGCCCCGATGTGCTGCTGCTGGACGAGCCGACCAACCACCTGGATTTCACATCGATCCGATGGCTCGAAGGCTTGCTGCGCGATTTCCGCGGAAGCGTGCTGTTCATTACCCACGACCGCTCCTTCCTCGACAATGTCGCCACGCGAATTGTCGAACTGGATCGGGGACGATTGACGTCCTACCCGGGCAATTTCACCACGTACCAGGTGCGCAAGGCTGAACAACTGGCCATCGAAGAGATCGAGAACGCCAAGTTCGACAAGGTTCTGGCGCAGGAAGAAATCTGGATACGCAAGGGTGTGCAGGCACGTCGTACCCGTGACGAGGGGCGTGTCAGGCGGCTGGAACGGTTGCGTGAAGAGCGTGCCGTGCGGCGGGACCAGCAGGGCCAGGTCAAGCTGGAAGTGTCGTCCGGGGAGCGTTCCGGCAAGATCGTGGCGGACCTGGAAGGCGTGTCCAAGCGGTTCGGCGAGAAGGTCATCGTGCGCGACTTCAGCGCCACGATCCTGAGGGGAGACAAGGTGGGATTGATTGGCGCGAATGGCGCCGGCAAGACCACGCTGCTGAAGCTTATCCTGGGCGAGATTGCGCCGGATAGTGGTGTGCTCAAGCAGGGCACGAAGTTACAGGTCGCCTATTTCGATCAGATGCGTGCTCAACTGAATGAAGAGGCCAGCCTGGCCGACACGATCGCACCGGGCAGCGACTGGGTCGAGGTCAACGGGCAGAAGAAGCACGTGATGAGCTACCTGAGCGATTTCCTGTTTGCGCCGGAGCGGGCGCGCTCGCCGGTGCGCACATTGTCCGGTGGCGAGCGCAACCGGTTGCTGCTGGCCCGGCTGTTCGCCAAACCCGCCAATGTGCTGGTACTGGACGAGCCGACCAACGATCTCGATATCGATACGCTCGAGCTTCTCGAGGAGTTGCTGGAGGATTATGCCGGCACGGTATTCCTGGTCAGCCATGACCGTACGTTCATCGACAATGTGGTAACCCAGGTAATTGTTGCGGAAGGTGACGGCAACTGGCGCGAATACATTGGCGGCTACAGCGATTGGGAGCGGGTGCGCGCGGCGCCGGCTGCGGCAAGCACGGCGGCAGCGAAGAAAGTCGAACCAAAGGCGCAGCGTGCCGAAGGCGAGAAGCAGAAGAAACTCAGCTACAAGGAACAGCGCGAGCTGGAACAGTTGCCCCAGCTGATCGCCGAGCTCGAACGCGAGCAGGCTGAACTGGTGCTGGCGCTGGGCGATCCGGAGCTTTACCGCCAGCCCGCCGAGGCGCAGCGCCTGAATGCGCGGATGGCCGAGATTGACGAAGCCCTGATGGCGGCCCTGGAACGGTGGGAGGAAATCGAGTCACGGTAGGGTTGACTTGTCAAACATTATATTTGTGTTACACACAACAAATATGCTCAACGATGACGAGTTTGTTGTAAAATCTGCAAATTGAGCCGTTGCCGCATGTGGGTGCGGCAAGCGGAGTAGAGGATGGCGGATGATATGACAGCTCAGCATAAAAATGCACCCACAAATGATCCTGTCGACGCGCTTCGCGATGCCGACGTAAATTTCTTTCAGCGCCCGTCCAGCGCCCGTATCCTGCCCTTCGCCACGTACATGATATTCGTGGCGGTTGCCGATGGATTGGGCCGATTCGGATGGACGCCCGCCGATCTTCGCTGGTTGTACCCCGTTAAGATTGCTGCTGTGCTAGCAGTGTTGCTGGCATACTGGCGGGTTTATGCCGAGCTTGCCAAGCCTGCGATCGGATGGCGCGCAATCTGCGAGGCGATTGTCGCCGGTGTCGTCGTCCTGGTGCTCTGGATAAACCTGAATGCCGACTGGATGCAGGTCGGCAGCGTGGCCGGTTTCGACCCGACCAGCGGCGGATCAATCGACTGGACGCTGGTGGCGCTTCGGATTGCCGGCGCAGCGCTGGTGGTGCCCCTGATGGAAGAGCTGTTCTGGCGGTCTTTCCTCATGCGGTGGATAGACAGCCGACGCTTCATGGACCTGCAACCGGCGCGGGTCGGTTTGCAATCCTTCGTGATTACGGCAGTGTTATTCGGATTCGAGCATAACCTGTGGCTGGCGGGGATTGTTGCAGGCGTGGCGTATGGGTATCTCTACATGCGCAGCGGAAATCTATGGTCTCCCATTATCGCCCATGCCGTCACCAACGCTCTGCTGGGCGTCTGGGTGGTCTCGACCGCGGCGTGGACTTACTGGTAATATTGCATGCATTATAACGAAATGATGAGTACGACCATGCTGACCGAATCCCGGCCCGCGCTGCGATGTGCGCCCTTAGTGCTGGCAGCTCTGCTGTATTGCAATGGCGCCTCTGCGGCAATTAGCGACACGATCCATCCGCTTGTCTCCATCGGGTACACCTATGATGACAATCTGTTTCGCGTTCCCGATGACTTCGTCGGTATGGAGCAGCGCTCCGATCGCATGACCCAACTGCAGGCCGGCATCCTGTTTGACCGGCAGATCGGCCGTCAACGCCTCTCGGGCCGGGCCAAGGTGTTGAGGGTGACGTTCGATCGTTTCGATCAGCTCGACTACAACGGCAAGGATGCCGGTGCCGACCTGGCGTGGCAGCTGGGCAATCACCTGAGTGGCACGATCGGCGGCGCCTATGTGGAAACGCTGACACCGTTTTCGGATTTCCACTCCGATGAGCGCAATGTGCGTACGCAGCGCACGGGATATGCGAACGGCGCATGGCGCTTCCATCCCAGCTGGCAGGTGCGCGCGGGCGTTACGCGCAACCAGTTTGAATATGAGCTGGCTTCGCAGCGCATCAACAACCGTACCGAACGCCTGGCCGAGGTGGGCTTCGATTATCTGGCGAAGAGCGGCAGCAGGGTGGGCCTGGTTGCCCGTCAGTGGAAGGGCGCCTACGACAACCCGCGTGTGTTTGCAGGCATCAGGCTCGATGACGACTACACGCAGAACGAATTGAAGGTCAACGTGAACTGGCTGGCCAGCGCGGTGACGCAAGTAAGCATCCTGGCCGGTTACGCCCGGCGCGAACACGATCTGAACTCCATCAACGACACCGGCGGAGCCAATGGCCGCATCTCGGTCAAGTGGGCGCCGTTGAGCAAGGTGCGTTTTGGTGCCGATGTGTGGCGCGAATTCACCGCTGTGGAAAGCACTACCATCACAAGCAGCCTGAATACGGGCGCAGGGTTGAGTGCTACCTGGGATCTTTCGGCGCATATGCAAGCCACGGCAGGCATGACGCGCGCACGGCGGGATTTCGAGCGCTCCAGCGTCGTTCAGCTCCCGGGGGCCGCACGCGACCACAAGCGTACCGCCTCCATGGGCCTGACCTGGGTTCCACGCAGCAATATGCAGCTGGGCCTCACTGCGTTCCATGACGAGCGTATCGGCAACGTGGTTGCCCGAACGAGCGACTATCGCGCCACGGGCGTGTCGTTCAATGCCAGTGTACAGTTTTGAAGAAGTCCGATGACCATTAACGATATTCCACTGATTTCATTCTTTCAACGCGTCCTGGATCCGCTGATTGTCATGGGGACGCTGTATGTAGCGTCGATCCTTTTCGGCGAGCCGTTTACCGGCTACTCGCTGGTGTTGATGATACTGGCGTTTTTCATTTCGTCAGCGGTGTACCAGCATATCGACCCGTACCGCACGTGGCGCAGCGGCCGCATGCTTGCCTACGGCCGGGATGTCATCGGCGGCTGGATCGTGACAGCCCTGATCCTTGTCACGCTCGGTTCGGTTACCGGTCTGGCCTATCATTACGAACAAGCAGTGGTCCTGACGTGGTTCGTGGCAACGCCGTTCGCATTGCTGGTGAGTCACCTCGCCGTGCGCAAGGTGGGGACCGATCCATCTCAGGCCAGCGAGGTGCGCTCGGTGCTGATCGTGGGTGCCAACGATGTCGGTATCAAATTCGCACGCACGACCGAACGCTACCCGAATCTGTTCATGCAGGTGCGAGGCTTCTTTGACGACCGCACCGCGGACCGCCATCCGGCCGACTTGCAGCATCCGATCCTGGGCAAGATGTGCGATGTTGCCGCGTTTGTGCGCGAGAACAACATCAAGATGATCTTCATCAGCCAGCCGATTTCGGCGCAGCCCCGCATCCGCAAACTTCTCGACGACCTGCAAGATACAACAGCGTCGGTCTACTTCCTGCCGGATATTTATGTCTTCGACCTGATGCAGGCTCGCTTCGACAATGTCGGCGGCATGCCCGTGATCGCGATCTGCGAAACCCCGTTCACAGGGTTCAATACGCTGGTCAAGCGGGCCAGCGATATCGTTCTGGCGTTGGTCATCCAGATCATGTTGCTGCCTATCATGCTGGTGATTGCCGCGGCGGTGAAATTCAGCTCGCCAGGGCCCATCATTTTCCGCCAGCGCCGTTATGGTCTGTACGGTGAGCAGATTTACGTGTACAAGTTCCGTTCGATGACGGTCACCGAGGATGGCGGCAACGTCGTGCAAGCGAAGAAGAACGATCAGCGCATTACCAAGGTCGGAGCATTCCTGCGCAAGACTTCGCTCGATGAGTTGCCGCAATTCATCAATGTGTTACAGGGGCGCATGAGCATCGTCGGGCCACGCCCCCATGCTGTCGCGCATAATGAGCAGTACCGCAAGCTGATCAAGGGCTATATGCTGCGCCATAAGGCCAAGCCAGGGATCACGGGTTGGGCGCAGGTCAATGGCTTCAGGGGCGAAACGGAAACCCTGGACAAAATGGAAGCGCGGATCCGTTACGACCTGGACTACCTGCGCAACTGGTCACTGTGGCTCGACCTTTACATCATTGTCAAGACGATCAAGGTAGTGCTGGCGAGAGAAAACGCTCACTGACGTTTTTTTGTTTCTTTAAGCGAATTTTCAGTCGAGCCAGCATCTGGCCTATTACAATACTGATATTGTAATTTTGCTACCGCGTGGTGCACGGCGGCAGCCCAACACTGTCAAGTTGTCCTGTGGGTGATCTTTCATGAAGTCATCGTCCCAGCAGCGCTCACAAACCGGAGAATGTATTTTGAGAATGAACCTGAAAGCCCGTACCCCAGTCCTGTGCACCGCAATGATCCTGGCTGCCGCGTTGGCTGCGTGCGGCGACAAGGCAGAGAAAAAGCCGGGTCAGGCGCTGGCCAGCGTGAACGGTCAAGAAATCACCGTTCTTCAGTTGAATGAAGAGCTGCAGCGCTCCAACGTGCCTGCGGCGCAGCAGGAAGTTGCGCGCAAGCGCCTGCTCGAAGCGCTGATCGATCGCGAGCTGCTGGAAGAAGAGGCGGCAAAGGAAAAACTGGACCGCGACCCGAAAGTGATGCAGGCGATCGAGCGCGCCAAGTCGCAGATCGTGGCGCAGGCTTACCTTCAGAAGCGCATTGGGACGCCGGCACGGCCGAGCCGCGCCGACGTGGAAGCCTACTACAACCAGAACCCGCAACTGTTCGCCAACCGCAAGGTCTTCGAGATGCGCCAGCTCGTGCTGGCAACGGCTGACGTGACCGCTCCGGTAAAGGCCGCGATCGATTCGTCGAAATCGATCGAGGAAGTCGCAGTCTTCCTGGATCAGCAGAAAGTGCGTTACAGCCGCGGCCAGTTGGCGCGCAGCAGCACGGACCTGCCGGCGGAACTGACGACGCGTCTGATTGCGATGCCGAAAGGTCAGCTGTTCATCGTGCGCGAAGGCGAGCGCAGCGTGTTGATGTCGATTGCTGACGTGAAAGATGCGCCGGTCACGGTCGACCAGGCGGCCCCGCAGATCGAGCAGTTCCTGTTCAACAAGAAGAACAAGGAGACGGCCGAAGCTGAAGTGAAACGCCTGCGCGCGTCTGCCAAGATCGAATACATGAACAAGTCCGACATACCGGCAGCCCCGAAAGCACCGGACGCGGCAGCCAACGCTGGTTCGTCTGCCAGTGGCACGAACGCAGGCGAAACTGCGCCGGCGCCACTGAGCGACAAAGCCATCAGTGGATTGAAATGAGGCTGTAATCGAGCCAAGGCAGAATATCGACACATAAAGTAGAGGAAGAACCATGACAAAGCGTATTCTTTTCTGGCTGGCCGCATTGATGCTGTCAGCAATTTCCGGACTGGCTGGAGCGGCCGAGACCGTGCTTGGCCCGGGTGACGTGGTCAGGGTGTCCGTGTATGGCAGCCCGGACCTGAACATTGAAACGCGCATCAGCGACAATGGCGCGATTTCATTCCCGCTGGTCGGCCAGGTGGACATCGGCAACCTTCCGGTTCTCCAGGCAGAAAAGAAGCTTGCTTCGTTGCTGGAAAGTGGCGGCTATGTGCGCAAAGCGCAGGTCAACATTATTGTGACGGTCCCTGCCAATACGCTCGTTTCCGTGCTTGGCAATGTGAATCGCCCGGGGCGCTATGCGCTGGACGGCCGCCGTACGTTGATGGATCTGCTGGCCCTGGCCGGCGGCATTTCCGCCGATGGCGGCGATACGGTCAGCCTGATTCGCAAGACTGGCGACGCGGCGACTAAGCAGACGGTCGACATCATCGATATGGTGCGCACCGGCCAGTTGACGCAAGATGCTGTGTTGCAAGCTAACGACATCCTGTACGTGGAACGTGCACCGCGCTTTTATATCTACGGCGAAGTGCAGCGGCCGGGAGCTTTCCGGCTCGAACGCTCGATGACCGTGCTGCAGGCCTTGTCGGTGGGCGGTGGTCTCACTCCGCGCGGTACACAGCGGGGTATTGTGATCAAGCGTCGCGATGCGGAAGGCAAACAGCAAATGGTCGATGCCAAGCACGATGATCTGGTACAGGTCGACGACGTACTATATGTAAAAGAAAGCTGGTTCTGACCCCCAGCCCCTATCTGTTTAGAGAGTAATCATGAATTTTTCCCAGTTTCTATTGATCCTGCGTGCGCGGCGCTGGATTCTGATCGCCACACTACTGTTGACAGTGGGTGCGACGGTCATCGTGAGCATGCTGCTGCCAAAGACCTATAAAGGTACTGCCTCTGTATTGTTGAACTACAAGGGCATCGATCCGGTCACTGGCATGGCAATGCCAGGGCAACTTTTGCCCGGCTATATGGCCACGCAAATCGACATCCTCGGCAGCAAGAATGTTGCCAAGCGCGTCGTCGAGCGGTTGAAACTGGCGGAAAATGCCGCCGTTGTGCAGCAATTCAATGACGCTACCGGCGGCGTGGGCAATGTGCGCGACTGGCTGGCTGATCTGTTGCTGGCCAAGCTCGATATCGTGCCGTCGAAAGAAAGCAGCGTCATCAACGTCAGTTTCTCCGGCTCGGATCCCCAGTTTGTTGCGGTGGTTGCCAATGCATTTGCAGAGGAATACCAGCACGCGACGGTGCAGTTGAAGGTCGATCCGATGAAGAAGGCGACTGGTTACTTCAATGAACAGACGAAGCAACTGCGCGACAGCGTGGAACTCGCACAAAGCCGGCTGTCCAAGTATCAACAGGAACACGGCATTGTCAGCGTCGATAACCGGCTCGACATCGAGTCGCAGCGCCTGAACGACTTGTCCGCCCAGGTCGTGGCCGCGCAAGCACAGTTGATGGAAGCTAATTCGCGCAGGGGCATGGCGCAGGGGCAGGCCGGCGATGCGCCGGATGTCGCCAGCAGCCCGATCGTGCAGAACATGCGGCTGAGCCTGGCAACAGCGCAGAGCAAGCTCGCTGAAATCGAACAGCGCCTTGGCCGCAACCACCCGCAGTACGTGAGCGCCCGCGCTGAAGCGGAGCGCCTGCGCGTCGAGCTGAATGCGCAAACGCGCTCGACTACTGCGTCGGTCGGCAACAACGCCAGCATTCTTTCTCAGCGGGAAGCCGCGCTGCGTGCGGCGCTGGCCGAGCAAAAGGCCAAGGTGCTGGAACTGAATCGGACGCGCGACGAGATGAATGTGCTGCAGAAAGACGTGGAGAGTGCACAACGCGCTTTCGACATTACCTCGCAACGACTGGCCCAGACGCGGATCGAAGGACAGGCCGAGCAGTCTGATGTCGCGCTGTTGAATCCTGCCGTACCGCCAACCAAGCCGGCAGGCCCCAAGGTCGTACTGAACACGGCACTGGCATTGTTCCTCGGTACGTTGCTGGGTACGGGCTTCATGATGCTGGCCGAGATGCTGGATCGTCGTGTCCGTGGCGAAAGCGACCTGCAGGATCTGCTGCAAATTCCGGTACTGGGAACCGTCGAATGGAATGCACCGGTACGTCCGCGCATCAGCCCGTTCAAGCTTTTCCTGCCCCGTAGCCCGCGTCTGAACTAGGATGGATGACCCGATGAATCCTGCACTGCAACAAATCAATCCGCCAGTGGCGGCAAAGGCGGACTCGAGCATTGGCGGCGTGCTGCTCGAATCCGGCAAGATCACCCCGGAGAACGCCGAGCGCGTGCTTCGCATGCAAAAGGAGCTTGGCATCCGGTTCGGCGAAGCCGCCCAGCGTCTCGGCCTGGTAAGCGAATCGGACATCCAGCATGCGCTGGCACGCCAGTTCAACTATCCGTACCTGCCACAGGGTGAAGGTAATTTTTCCGACAAACTGGTCGCCGCATACCAGCCTTTCAGTCCTCAGGTAGAGCGTTTGCGTGCCATCCGCAGCCAGCTGATGCTGCGCTGGATGGCGCGCGGCCACAAGTCGCTGGTGATTGCCAGCGCCAACCCGGGCGAGGGTGCCAGCCTGTTTGCCGCCAACCTGGCAGTCGTGTTCTCGCAACTGGGCGAGCATACGGTTCTGGTCGACGCCAACCTGCGCAGCCCGAGCCAGCAGCATGTATTCAAGCTGAGCGGTCGCCAGGGCCTGTCGGACATGCTGGCAGGGCGTGCGGATCTGGGCGCGATCGAAAAGGTGTCGTCGTTCGTCGATCTGTCCGTACTGAGCTCGGGCACGGTTCCGCCGAATCCGCAGGAACTGCTGTCGCGCGGCGAATTCCGCAGCCTGCGCGGCGAACTGGAAAGCCGCTATGACGTGGTGCTGTACGACGCCGCCGCGCTGTCCGTTGGTTCCGACGCGCTCGCGCTGGCTTCCCAGATCGGCGGCGTGCTTCTGGTGGCGCGACGCAACCATACGTCGGTTGCCGCCCTCAATGCTGCTACTACGCAGATCATGCAAACCGGGGCCGAGGTGATCGGTTCCGTTCTGGTGGATTTCTAATGACACGTGCGGCCCAAACGACGCCGGTTACCACACTGGCTACGCAACGCAAGGATCTGATTGACTGGTTGCCGATCTTGCTTGGCTTCCTGGCTTTGTTCGTGCCGACGTTCTATGACCTGTTCAATTCGGTCTGGACATCGGAAGACCAGGCACACGGGCCGATCATCCTGTTCCTGTCCATATGGCTGATTTACCGCCGGCTGCCGGACCTGAAAGCCGTCACTCCGCGGCCGGCACCGGTTGTGGGCTGGACACTCCTTGTTATCGGCCTGCTCCTGTATACGGTGGGCCGTTCGCAGCAGATCCTGGCGGCCGAAATCGGTTCGTTCGTCTGGATTATCGCTTCGATCGTACTGATCAAGCTGGGCATGCCCGCCGTGCGCGTCATCTGGTTCGCATTCTTCTTCATGCTCTTCATGATCCCACTGCCGAGCTCGGTGGTGCAGACGTTGACGATGCCAATGAAGATGGCGGTGTCGTATTCCACCGAGCATATCCTCTTCTGGCTTGGCTATCCGATCGCGCGTTCCGGTGTGATCCTGCAGATCGGCCAGTACCAGCTGCTGGTTGCCGATGCCTGTGCCGGCCTGCAAACCCTGTTGGCGCTCGAGTCGCTCGGCCTGTTCTATCTGAACGTGGTGCGTCATACGTCGGCGTTCCGCAATATCAGCCTGGCGATCCTGATCGTCCCGATTTCGTTCACTGCAAACGTCTTGCGCGTTCTTGCACTGACGCTGATCACCTACTATTTCGGTGACGCGGCAGGGCAGGGCTTCCTGCATGGATTTGCCGGCATGGTGCTGTTTGTCAGCGCCCTTGTATTAATCATTAGTCTGGATTCACTGCTGCAATGGATTGTGCGCCGACGCACGATCCGTGGTGGCGCGGTAAAGGAAGCATGATGAGAACTTCACTGAAAAGTGGCGTACTGATGGGCGCGCTGATGTTTGCGACGGTCGGCCTGACAGCATTCGCGACACCGACGATCCGGGTTGCCGAACTGCGGCCGCCCATCGACCTCGAAACCGCGATACCGAAGCAATTCGGCCAGTGGGAAGAGGACAAGAGCCAGATTGCCGCGGTGGTCAATCCCACCACGCTTGCAGAGCTGAACAAGATTTATGCGCAGACGTTGTCGCGTACTTACGTCAGCCGCGACGGCCAGCGCATGATGCTCTCGATCGCTTATGGTACTGACCAGCGCGATAACCTTTCGGTGCACTTCCCGGAAGGATGCTATGGCGGACAAGGCTTTGCCGTCAGCCCGACCATACGCGGCACGCTCGACACGATTGCAGGGCCGATCCCGAGCGCGAGGCTCGTTGCTTCCCAATACAACCGCAATGAGCCCATCACTTATTGGGTCGTGGTCGGTGAACGTGCCGTCTATGACGCCTGGCAATTAAAGAAGGCCAAGCTTGCCTATGCAATGAAGCGGCAGATCCCGGATGCGACACTGATGCGTGTCTCCAACGTCACTCCCGACAATGAAGGCGGTTTCAAATTGCAGCAGCAGTTCATGAACGAAATGTTCGCGGCGATGACCCCAGATCACCGCCGGCATTTCTCGGGTACCGGGCAGTAATCAGAACGGAGCAAGAATGAGTAGTTTTACGCTGGGCCGCTCTGCAAGAGACAGTCTTCATCACGCGGGTGCTGCCGGGCGCCGCGTTGTAGCATCGATGCCGGCGCCGACCGTCATCCTGTTGATCCTTGCGCTTGCAGGGTTGACAGTCTTCCTTGGTATGGTTGTCGCGCTGGGGGTGCTGCAATGGACCTTCCTGATCGCAGGCCTGATCATGGTCGTACCGTTCTTCCTGCTCACGAGCAGCAAGAACATGCTGCCGATGCTATTTGTGGCGGTCTACGTAATCCAGGGGCTTGGGCAGTACTTCCTGCATATGCGCATGCTCTTGTGGATGGCGACTGGCATGGGAGCCCTGCTGTTCGGGCGCGCCATTCTGGAACTGTTCTTTTCTAATTCCCGTCAACTGCAACCGCAGCCCGGCGCTGGCCGAGTCATTGCTGCCACTTCGCTGTACCTGACGTGCTTCTTCTTCAGCCTGTCGCTGGGTAGTGCCACGCCAATGCAGATTGTTTCCGCGGTACGCTTCTGCCTGCCGATGTTCGGCGTCCTGTTTGCGATGTACTGGTTCCCGTGGAGCCTGCGCCGAATCGAAGTCATATGGTGGATGATCGTTGCCATCATGGTGATACAGCTGCCGTTCGTGGTGTACCAGCACTTTTTCATGATGGCGACACTCGGTTGGGATGGCGTCGTTGGCACCATGGGCAGTAACCTCAGCCCCATTCTCGTCATATTCTCCTTGGGCGCCACCCTGTTCGTGCTGGCGCGCTGGTCGCATGGGCTTGCCACTGGCCGGCATGCAATCTTCGCCGGCATTATCTTCATGGCTATCGTGCTCCTTGGCGAGGTCAAGGCCGTCGTGTTCTGGATTCCGCTCGGCGTGCTGATCGTGCTGCGTCGCCGCGTGCTGCGCAATTTCATGGCGTTTGCCACCTACTGTATTTTCATTTTCCTGTTCGTCGCGTCTACCTTTACCGTTTACCAGGCACTGTATTGGGGTGAAAAACATTCGCAGGGCGATTCGGTGGTCGAGAAATTCGACAGCACCAGTGGGTATATTCTCGATGCGGATGGCGTTAATTACCGCACCGGCGAAGTAAGCCGTATGGCATCGATGGCACTCTGGTATAACGATCCGATTCCCACCGCTGTCGAGCGCCTGGTTGGTTACGGTCCTGGAGCAAGTGCCAACAACAAGGGTACCGGGCAAGGCATCATCGCGCGCCGTTATGGCACGCTTCAGCTCAACGCTTCCGTTGTATCGTATCTGTTGTGGGATACCGGCATCATCGGTGCGCTTGCTTATGGAAGCATGCTTCTCATGATGGTCATCACAGGCTGGAAGCTGACCTGCAAGCAGAATGCGCCGCCACGCGTCAAGGCACTTGCTGACACGAATCTGGCGGTCCTGGTCTTGTTGACGACGACGGTCGTGTACAACCGCACCTTGATGGACGAGCCCACTACCCAGCTGTTGTTCTTCTTCTGTGCCGGTTGCATCGTGCAATTGACCCGTTTCCACCTTGCCGAGTCGCCATCTGCAGCCGATGCAGCGAAAAGTGTCTCCAATCCAGCAGGCGGTCGCGCTCTGCATATCAAGCCAGTTCCAGGAACGTTGCGACCATGAAGTTGAAGGACGGAGTACTAGGCAATCTCGTCAAGAATAGTTCAATGATGTTCGTACTTAACCTCGCAGGCGTTGGGGTTAGTGTACTAACGATACCGATTACGTTGAAAGCCATCGGGGTCGACGCTTACGGTCATTTGGTGCTCATCCAGGCGATTGCCGCCAGTGTATATACCCTTTGCACGTTTCAATATTGGCAGGGAATGCTGGTGGCTCTGCCAGGGCATCATGTCGAGCCGGATTTGTTGCGCCAGAAAGTCTGGCGCAGTCTGCGCTACGAACTGATTGGTTTGTCGGCAGTGCTGCTCGGCTGTATCGTGCTGGCCACGTTGAAGCTTCCCCAAACCGCCGAGTTCAATTTCACCGACATGGTGCTGTTGGCATTGAGCGTCATATTCCCGGTAATGGGCACCCAGACGGCTTACTTCCGCCTGATCAATCGTTACTCGATGTTGATGCTGGCCGGGCTGATCACCAATGTTGCGAAATTGCTGCTGTTGCACCTCGCCGCATCGCACCAGCCCACTGTCCAGACGATCGTGTTGGCCTACGGTTTACCCGAAATACTGCGTTGCGCAATCTTGTTCAGTTATATCGTGCTTGCGCGGCAGGGAATCTCGGGCACGCTCGATGGCAGCCAGATTCCGCCGAAACGTCTTCGTGATGCCGGCCGCTGGAGTACCTTGCAGGCGATCGCCGATTTACCTGTTGCACAGATCGATCGCGTCATTATAGGTTTTACATTGCCAGGTGCGGCCTTGGGTGTGTTTTCAATCCTGAAAAGGATCTACATGCTGGTGAATCTTGCCACCGCGCCGTTCTATTCGACGTCGATTCCTGAATTCGCTGCGCACGCCAACAAGGGAGATTATGCCGCGTCATTCCAGCTGTGGCGCCGGACCATGGTGCTGCTGTTTGGCGCAACCTTTGGCACTGCGATTATCTGTTTCCTGTCTCGCTCGCTCTGGATGCCGCTGATTTACCCTGGCCTGGCGGATTATCCCGGTGAGTTGATGGTGGTATTGATGACCGCGGTTGCCGCTGGTACTTTCATCACGACTCACTCGTTTTACTGGGGGCTGGGCAAGTTGCGGCAGACTGCGATTATCACGGTTGTCACCAATATCATCTATCTGGTATTGCTTGCCATATTCACCTTCGCGTTTGGCCTGATCGGCACCGTCAGCGCATTCCTCGTGCACGTTCTGCTGGTTGCCGGTATCAAGATTGTTCTTTTAAAGCGCTTCGCGCGCGCTCACTTATGATTCCCAAAGTAATCCACTATGTATGGTTTGGAAAGGGCGAGATGAACGCTCTCCATCGCCGCTGTATCGATACCTGGCGCAGGATCGCGCCTGACTTCGAACTGCGGCTGTGGAATGAAGACAATTCCGATATCGACAACGACTACTGCAGGGCAGCCATCAAGGCTCGTAAATGGGCGTTCGTGTCGGATTGGGTCAGGTTCGACGTACTGCACAAGGAGGGGGGCATCTACCTGGATACCGACATGGAACTGGTGCGTCCTCTCGATCCTCTACTGGATAGCCGGCATGCGGTGGTAGGCTGGGAAAGCCGTCGCTCGATCGGCACCGCGTTCCTGCTGGCGCCGCCGCAGCACCAATTGATGGATGTTTGCCGGCAGTTGATCCTGCAAGATCTCCAGCCTCGCAAGGCTTTTGCAACGTCTCCCGATATTCTGCGGCACGCGGTAAGCAAAGTGGCGCCTGACAGCTATACCTTGCTGCCGCGAGAAGTGTTCTTTCCTTTTAATCCCTACGAACGCGATGATCCGAATAACGCGGGTCAGTTCATGTTTAACGATGTCAAGCCGGAAACCATCGGCATTCATCATTTCCGGCTCGAAGCGTCGTGGAGTGATACCCGAACGCAGCGCCTGTTAAGGCGTGCACTCGGAAAGCTGAAAATTGCTCCAGCATGGGGAACCATATTCAACGCGTGGCCGACCCCTTCGCTAAAGTAATCACCGCCTGCAGAAGGCAGCCGCGAACCCATTGCATCGATGCCGGGTTCGTATGATGCTGGTCCGGTGCAACGCCGGATGGGGCGGTTTGCGCTCATCGTGCACGCCGCGTGCTTCAAGGGGGCCGGTCTTCCCGGCACGCGTACGCGCCTTACTGGACGGCAGTGCGTGGAGCGGCCGTCCCCCACCGAATTTGCGATTTGCCATATGCATTACTTTGGCACTTGCGCCTGCACAGATCGGGCGACTCGGCCGATCCTGGCGTTACTCTCTGATGTTTCACGCTGCGCAAGCATGCGGATGCCCTGCTGGCAATCCGGTTGTGTTGAGGCAGGCCGGGCTGCCATGATCGCGGGCGATCTTCATCCGTATCGAGATGGCAAGGCGGGGGAATTGGCGCGACGCATCTTTTCCGAGTCCGCATAGAATACTCGAAGACTCCGCTGAAGTTGGACGCAAAATGTATGGTATTTTTGTATATTTTGCATGGTAGCCATATAATGTTTCGTCAACTTCGCAAATTTATCGTATTTTATTCTGCTTGCGTTGTCGTCGGGCAACGTCTGCAATGCATTATTTGTGTATAGTGCTGGTATTCCCAAAAAAATCTATGCCGCGTTCAAGACGGCTGGTACACCTTTCTTTTTGGAGTAACTAATGCATTGCAAGAAATTCACTTTACTGGCTGCGGCGTGCGCGGTGTTCATGAGCATCGCCCCCGCGAGTCGTGCTGACTGGGTCATTCCAACGCAGGCGGGCGCGGTAAATCCTTATCCTGATGTGTTGCAGTCGATGCCGCAGAATCCGCCAGGGTTCAAGTGGTCGCGCTACCCCTCGTGGCCGAGGGCGCAGGGGTACTTCATCGAGGTGAAAAAAGGCAATACTGTCGTTGCCACGCAGACCACCACGCGTAATATGTGGCTGCCAGCGTATGCATTCTCTACCGGTATCTATACCTGGCGTGTGCGCCCAACGCACAACAACGATTGGTCCACTCCGCGCAGCTTCATTATCGATGCGAATTCGCGCACTTTCATCGTCCCGGAAGTGCCGGCGCTACGCAGCACGGTCCTGAGCCGTGGCAGGTCACGCATTCTGCCAAGTAACTTTACGCCGGCAAGTGGTTGGAGTACTGAAGTTCGTGCCCAGCGGCAGGCCGCTCTGGACAGGCTGGTTACCAGTGTCAGGACAACGATGAGCGTGCCGGCGGTTTCCGACGCGGGATGGACCTTGCGAGGAATACCGCAGACTGCGGCGCAGTCCGCGCAGTTCTCCGAGATTTCGCGCGTCGTGGGCGTCATCACCAATCAGATGGAAAACGCCAGCTTTGCTTACAGGCTCACCAACGACGCTGCTATCCTCACCGAAGCTATCAAGCGTGGCGACGAACTGACGACGCTCGATCCGAACGGGGCTACCGGCTATGAAACGCAGGACCAGGTGTCGCGCCAGGTTGCGATGGTGCTGGCCAAGGGCCTGGATCTGCTCTGGAACCAGCTGGACGCTCCACGCCGTGCGCGCTGGCTGGCCAGCATTCGTGCCCGGATGATTCCTCTGCACCTCGACCTGTCCAGCAACGACGGACGCATGGATCAATTTCCATTTGATTCCCATGGACAGGAGGCGCTTGGTTTCCTGGCGCTGACATCCACGCTGGTGGTGGGCGAGATCCCTGAAGCGGATCAATGGTTCGATTTTTCACTGCGCACATATGCCCACTCGATTTTCGCATGGAGTGGCCCGGAAGGCGGCTTTGGAAACGGTAGCGCCTATGCCCAGTTCCTGGTGGATAACACCACGCGTATATGGCCGCATTTGAAGCAGGCAACCGGGTTGAACTTGTACGAAAAACCATGGTCACGCGGGTTCGCGAACTATCTGATGCACTTCCTGCCTCCTGGCGCTCCTGGCCATGTTTTTGGCGACGCGCATGAGTCCCCGCTCTATCCCGCGCAACTCAAGGAGTTCGTCTCGCGCGTGAAGACACCTCAAGCCGCCTGGTTTGCCGCCAATCTCGGCGGGACTGAGTCGCCCTTGTCGGTATTGTCGGGTGAGACACCAGTTCCGAGCTCGACTGTCAGCCCGGTGGCACCGCCCAACGCGGCTGTGTATCCGAGTATTGGCTGGGTTGCCATGCATAGCGACATCAAGAACAAGAATCGCACATCGGTCTATTTCAAATCGAGCCCGTATGGTTCCTACAATCATAGTCACGGCGACCAGAATAGTCTGGTGATCGACAGTGGCGGCAAGCGCTTGCTGATCGAATCCGGTTATCAGGACTATTTCGCTTCGCCGTTGGCCTATTCGTGGTATCGGACGACGAAAGCACACAATTCCATCACGTTCGATGGCGGAATGGGGCAGTTGATCAATGATGGTACGAACAACCTTACCCGTAACGGAAAAATCACTGCGTTTTCGACGACCGCCGCCCTTGACTTCGCCGAAGGGGATGCCGTTCCTGCATACGGTGGCCTGCTGACCGGTTTCACGCGAAAGGTATGGTATCTGCGAAACCAGGATGCTGTTGTTGTCAGGGATCTGGTCACCTCTGCGACCGACCGGTCGTTCGAGTGGAATATGCATGGTGCCGGACCGATGGTCGCGGAAAACTCGACCAGCGTGAAAATCACGAATGGAACCCAGACCTTGTGCCTGCGCTCGTTGACTACCGATGGAAGTACCGCATTCCAGACCCGGACCGGGGCGGCTCCGAAAGCCGGCACTGTCGAGACCCATGGCGCGTTCGTGCGGTCTGCCAACAAAAAAGCCGAGTTCATTGTATTGCTTGACGTGGGCTGCAAACGTCCGGCAACGTCATTGACCACGACCTCGACAGGACGTACGTTGAAAGTTGGTTCGCAGTCAATTTTGTTGCCTCGTTAAATCCTCCGAGCCGAGCTCGACATCCGCCATAAAGGGTGAGCACATGATATAGTGCTCACCCTTTTGTTTTTTTCGCAACGCCAGCGGATGTACGCAGATAGAGCAAACATGAATACCTCTTACAGGATCTTGCAGTTCGTACCCGAATCGTTACCAACTCATCGACCAGATGTCGTCACGCTGTTCGGCAAATACCTGCCGCGCCACGGCGTTGTTTGCGACGTCGTCGGCACGAACGCTGGCAGCGCTCCTGTCGAGCAAGGCTTTGCCAGCACGACCGTGAGCAAATGGCACGCCAGCCGTAGCCGTCGCGAATGGTCTTATATGTCGCTTGCAATACGCAAGCTGGCAGGGGCGGATCGTGCCACCACCGATCTCATCCAGGTGCGCGACATGGTGACCATCGGCCTGGTAGGACTTGTGTTTGCAAAGCTGAAGCGCATCCCGTTTGCATACTGGGTGTCTTACCCGATGAGTGAAGGGCGCATCATGCGCGCCCGGACAGAATTGGCACGGCGCCGTTCCCTGTACCGGACGATCGTGTTGTGGAAAGGCCTTGTGGAGCGGGCTTTGCTGTACAAGGTAATTCTGCGGAACGCGACCCATGTCTTCGTGCAAAGCGATGCGATGCGCGATTTCATGGTCGGTCAGGGTATTCCTGCAGAGCGCCAGACGGCCGTGCCGATGGGCGTCGACACCGAGCTATTGAACCGCAGCCCGGTAGTGCCGCGCCGGCCGGCTGGCTGGGAGAACGTGCCGCTGATCGCCTACCTGGGGTCGCTGGACCGGGAGCGTGAACTCGTGCGCCTCATCGATGCGCTGATGATCGTCAGGCGCACGTTGCCCGACGCCCGGCTGATACTGGTTGGCGCGGCCGCAACGCGCACCGATGAGGACGAGTTGCATGCGCACATACAGGCCAATGGGCTTGAGGATGCCGTCCATATCACTGGCTGGCTGGATTCATCTGCAGCATGGCAATACATGGCAGGTGCGGACCTGGCCGTTTCCTTTGTCCCGCGCGGCCCCCTCTATGATGTCAGTTCGCCTACCAAATTGCTGGAGTATCTGGCGCTCGGCATCCCGGCTATCGGCAATGATATTCCGGATCAGTCGTATGTACTCAACTCCAGCGGGGCGGGCTGGCATGTTGATGGAGCGCCTGACAGCATGGCCAGGGCCGTACTCGAGATCCTGGGGAACCCTGGTGCAGCCAGGGAGCGGGCCGCCGCGGGCCCCAGGTGGATTGGTCGCGAGCGCAGCTATGCCGTGCTCACGGAGCGGCTGGCCGCGACTTATCGAAGCATGATGAGAGGTTCGGTCGCCACGTTGCAGGGAGAAGCCAAATGAACCTGGCGCGTCTGCTACGCGATCATCTGAACCGTGTTCGAAAGAAGCGCTTCGACCAACGGCTGCGTGAACTCGGTGTAAAGCTCGGCGAGGATATTCGCTGGAACGATCCACGAACCACCGATATCGACGTCACGCGTCCATCGCTGGTCAGCATCGGTTCCCGAACGACAGTTAATGGCGGCGTCACAATTCTCACGCATGATTTCGTCACAAACGTATTCCTGAATATGTATGGCGAACTGGTGAATTCTTCCGGCCGTGTGACAATCGGCGAGAACGTTTATCTGGCGCGCAATTGCACCATCCTCAAGGGCGTGACGATTGGCGACAATGCGATCGTCGCTTTTGGTGCCGTGGTTACAAAAGATGTGCCCGCTGGCGGGATCGTGGCCGGTAATCCGGCGCGCCTCGTTGGCAATGTCGAGGATTACTACAGGAAGCGCCAGGAAGCCTGCGTGGCAGAGGCATTCGAGTATGCGCACAGTATCGTCGAACGCTTCGGGCGGCGGCCGGTTGTCGAGGATTTCTGGGAAGAATTCCCGTTATTCCTCGATGGCGATGAACTCGACCCGCGCCTGCCCATCGAGCGGCAGTTGGGGAAGGCTTATCCGCGCTACCGTCAGCAGCACAAGGCACGGTTTGCCGGCTTTGAAGCCTTTCTCAAGGCCGCTGGCCTTTGATGCTCGTGCGCGCATGGTCGAAGCGTCATGTCTGCGGTAAAATTAGCAGGATGACATTGCACGATTGATACGAAGTATGATCGTCCATCTATTGGCTGGTCTTTCCAGGGCGGCGGTCAAAGGCGTGGTTCGCATCGACAGGATCGTTTTTCCTGCCGTGGTCATGCGGGGTGGAAGTAGCATGTCGGGGCAGGGTAGGCAGGGCACACTGAGGCGGTTCAGCAAGTTTCTGCGGTCGGTTGTCAGCCCGGCAGCAGCAACTGGCCGGGGATGGTCCCTGCACCGGTTCGGGACCAATTTCCAGGCGGTAGATGCCCGGATGTGCGAAACCTACTGAAACGAGAACAGGAGTAACTAGTAATGTGCGGAATTGCAGGCTTCATCATTCCTGCTGCCACGCCTGAGCCACAGGTTCTCCTAGAAGCAATGGGGCAGGCGCTCGTGCACCGCGGACCGGATGGCGCCGGAACGTTGATGCTGTCGACGGCCGACGAACAGCACAGGATCGGCCTGCTGCACCGCCGGCTGTCGATCATCGATCTGGCAACCGGCGACCAGCCGATGGGCAATGCCGACGGCACGGTCCAGCTGATCTTCAACGGCGAGATCTACAACTTTCAGTCGCTGCGCGAGGAGCTCATCGGGCTGGGGTATCGGTTTGCCTCCCGCTCCGATACGGAGACGATCATCCATGCCTATACGGAATGGGGTGACGACTGCGTGCATCGTCTGCGTGGCATGTTCGCGTTCGCGTTGTGGGACGCCCCGCGCCAGCGCCTGCTGATGGCGCGCGACCGGTTCGGCAAGAAGCCGATGTTCCTGTATCAGGATGGCGGGACGTTGCTGTTCGGTTCGGAAATCAAGGCACTGCTGACTTATCCCGGCGTGGCGCGCTCGGTCGACAAGACAGCCGTCTGGGACTATTTCGCCTACCGCTATGTGCCAGGCCCGGCGACATTGTTCGAAGGTGTGCGCAAGCTGATGCCCGGCTGTACGGCAGTATGGGAAAACGGCAGGTTCTCTGAGCAGAGATATTTCACGCCGGCGGACAGCAAACCCAGGGTCGAGCGCCCTGAACCGGCTGATCCGGTTGGCGGCTTCCTGCAGAAGCTGGACGAATCGGTGCGCATCCGCATGATCTCCGACGTGCCGTTCGGTGCATTTCTGTCCGGCGGGATCGATTCCTCCGCCGTGGTGGCCCTGATGGCGCGCCATTCCGAGCAGCCGGTAAAAACGTTCTCGGTAGGTTTCAAGGAAGGCGGCTTTTCCGAACTGCGCTATGCGGCCGATATCGCCCGCCAGTTCGGAACCGATCATCATGAGCTCGAAGTCTCCGTCGATCAGGTCATCGAACTGTTACCCGATCTGGTTCGTTTCCGCGATGCACCCGTGGCTGAGCCGTCCGATATTCCGATCTATCTGCTGGCCAAGGCGGCGCGGAAAAGCGTGAAGATGGTCTTGACCGGCGAAGGTTCGGATGAAATCCTCGGCGGCTACCCCAAGCATGTGTACGAGCGTTTTGCCAGGCCGTACCAGTACCTGCCGGCCTGGCTGCGCAGAGGTGTTGTCGAGCCGGGCATCGGCGCGTTGCCCTATGCGTTTCGCCGTGCGAAAACGGCCGTGGTCAATCTAGGCCTGAGTAATTTCGAGGAGCGCATGCCACGCTGGTTCGGCATGATGTCCGATGCCGAGCGAACCCAGCTGGTCGAGCTGGCCGCGCCCACGCGGCCGCTCGCGGACCTGGGCTGCGGCAGCGCCGACAATAGCGTGCTGCGCCGCATTCTGTGCTTCGACCAGCGCAGCTGGTTGCCGGATAATCTGCTTGAACGGGGCGATCGCATGACAATGGCCGCTTCGCTGGAAGCGCGAATGCCTTTCATGGACCATGAGTTGGCGCAATTCGTCTCGCAACTACCGGATCATTATCGTGTACGCGGCCGCGTTACGAAATGGATCTTGCGCGAAGCAATGACAAGGCTCTTGCCGCAGCATATCCTGCAGCGTCCAAAAGTCGGCTTCCGGGTGCCTGTCAATGAATGGTTCCGGACGTCGATGAAGGACTACCTGTACGAGCACCTTGCAGGCGAGTCTTCGCTCACGCGCCGGTATTATCGCCCGGGAGCGCTGATGCGGGTTTTGGCTGATCATTCCGAAGGCCGGCAGAACCATGAAAAGCTTTTGTGGAGCCTGCTCACCCTGGAACTCTGGCACAGGGAGTATCTCTAATCTGACCACCGCACTGGCAATGCAGATGCAAGCCCGCACTGCGTCTGAGTGACATTGTGAGATGACGGCTTTATCTTCGTTACAATATGGAATTGGGGACCGGCCGAAGTGCTGATTGCCTTGCCATTCAAGAAGATGTCTGTCGCATCCTTGTACTGCGAACGCATACAAAGACCGGCTGGTGGCAATCGATATCCCCACTGTCGGCCAGTAATGCTGCGAAAACGCACGATCGAGAATTAAGGAACATAAATGAAAATCAGTATCTTTGGCCTGGGTTACGTGGGGGCGGTGGCTGCCGGGTGCCTGGCCACCGACGGACACGAAGTGATCGGTGTCGATCAAAACCAGACGAAAGTTGATCTGATCAATGCGGGCACCACACCGATTATTGAGAAGGATATTGGCGAAATCATCGCGGCAACTGTCAAGAGTGGCCATCTGCGCGCCACCGCGGACGTTCGCGACGCCGTGCTTGGCAGTGACATGTCGCTGATCTGCGTGGGCACGCCGTCCCAGTTGAACGGCAACCTGGATCTTTCCCACGTGCGCAAGGTATGCACGCAGATCGGTGCCGCGATCAAGGACAAAGATGGTTTTCATGTGGTCGTCGTGCGCAGCACGATGCTGCCCGGCTCAATGACTTCGGTGGTAATCCCCTCGCTGGAAGCTGCATCGGGCAAGAAGGCCGGGCTCGATTTCGGCGTTTGCAACAATCCTGAATTCCTGCGTGAAGGCACCGCGGTCTTTGACTATTACCATCCCCCAAAAACGGTAATCGGCGAAACCGACGAGCGCGCGGGCGATTTACTGGTCAAGCTGTACGAGAAGATGGATGCGCCGCTGGTGCGAACCGACGTCGCCACGGCCGAGATGGTCAAGTACACGGACAATACGTGGCATGCCGTCAAGGTGGCATTCGCCAACGAGATCGGCAACATCTGCAAGGCAATCGGCATCGACGGCCACAAGGTGATGGATATCTTCTGCCAGGACACCAAGCTGAACCTGTCGCCGTACTACATGAAGCCAGGATTCGCGTTCGGTGGTTCATGCCTGCCGAAGGACGTGCGCGCGCTGACCTACAAGGCCCGTTCGCTCGACCTGGAACTGCCGCTGCTCGATTCGATCCTGCCGTCGAACCGCAAGCAGGTGGAAAAAGGCGTGAAGATGATCGTCGACAAAGGCTCCCGCAAGGTCGGCATCCTGGGCTTTTCGTTCAAGGCAGGCACCGATGACCTGCGCGAATCGCCGATGGTCGACGTGATCGAGACCCTGCTGGGCAAGGGCTTCGAGCTTAAGCTGTTCGACAAGAACGTCAATCTTGCAGCGCTGACCGGTGCCAACCAGGATTACATCCTGAATCACATCCCGCACATTTCGAAGTTGATGGTGAATTCAATGGAAGAAGTGCTGCAGTTCGCCGATACGGTGGTGATCGGTAACGGTGCCGCCGAGTTCAGGCAGGTGCCAGGCATGCTGAAGGACAATCAGACGATCGTCGACCTCGTGCGCATCAGCAAGGAGCAGAGCGGAGGCCGGTACGATGGTATTTGCTGGTAAGCGCGTTAGCGAAGGGAAGCAGCGCCGCGTCCTTATCCTGGTCGAGAACCTGCCATCGCCGTTCGACCGGCGCGTATGGCAGGAAGCGACCACGCTACATGCGAACGGCTACGAGGTATCGATCATCTGTCCAACCGGGAAAGGGTATGAAGGCCGATACGAGGAGCTCGACGGCATTCATATCTATCGCTACAAGCTGCCGCTGGAAGCGGAAGGCGCGAAAGGCTACGCGATCGAATATTCCGCTGCGCTGTTCCATACTTTCCGGCTCGCCTGGAAGGTGCTTTTCCAGCGCGGCTTCGATGTGATCCATGCATGCAATCCGCCCGACCTGCTGTTCTTGATTGGCGGTTTCTTCAAGCTCACGATGGGCAAGAAGTTCCTGTTCGATCACCACGACATCAACCCCGAACTGTACGAAGCGAAGTTCGGGCGCCGCGATTTCTTCTACAAGCTGATGGTTCTGTTCGAGCGCTGGTCGTTCAAGACGGCCGACGTGTCGATCGCCACCAATGAATCGTACAAGCGCATTGCGATCGAGCGGGGCGGCATGGCGCCGGACCGCTGCTACGTCGTGCGCAGCGGCCCGAAGCTGGACCGCCTGCGCGTGCTGCCGCCGGTGGATGCGTTGAAGAAGGGCAGGCGCTACCTGGTCGGCTATGTCGGTGTGATGGGCGCGCAAGAAGGCATCCACCTGCTGCTTGAAGCAGCCAGGTACCTGATTGTCGACATGGGCCGCAAGGACGTGCATTTCGGTCTTGTCGGCGGCGGCACGTCGCTCGACCAGATGAAGGCGCTGGCCGTGAAAATGGGCATCGCCGACTACGTGACGTTCACTGGCCGCGTGCCGGACCAGGACCTCCTTGAAATGCTGAACACGGCGGACGTATGCGTGAACCCGGATGTGGCAAACGACATGAACGACAAGTCCACGATGAACAAGATCATGGAGTACATGGCGCTGGGCAAGCCGATCGTGCAGTTTGACCTCGCCGAAGGCAAGGTGTCGGCGCAGGAAGCGTCGCTCTATGCGAAGAAGAATGATCCGGTGGACATGGCGACGAAGATCACCGAGCTGCTGGACGATCCAGTGCGCCGCGCGCGCATGGGGGCCTTTGGCCGCCATCGCGTCGTCAACGAACTGGAATGGCAATACGAAGCACCGAAACTGCTGGCGGCGTATGAGCGACTGTATTCGGTCAACGCTCCGCGGCCTGGTGCGGTTCCCCCCTCATATAAAGGAAGCTAAATGAAAATTCTCGTTACCGGTGGCATGGGTTATATAGGGTCTCATACCGTTGTCGAACTTGTGAACGCCGGCCATGAAGTCGTCGTGGTCGATAACCTGGCCAACGCCGACCGTGCCGTGCAAGAGCGTGTGCAGCGCATCACCGGCAAGCCGTTCGAATTCTTCGAGGCGGACATTCGTGACCGTGCCGCGCTGGAGCGGGTCTTCTCGACTCGCCAGTTCGATTCGGTGATTCACTTCGCCGGGCTGAAAGCGGTTGGCGAATCGGTCGCGCAGCCGCTGCGCTATTACGATAACAACGTGTCCGGTAGCGTCGCGCTGCTGGAGACGATGGCCAAGTTTAACGTCAAGTCGATCGTGTTCAGCTCGTCGGCCACTGTGTACGGCGATCCGGCCACGGTGCCAATCACCGAGGATTTCCCGCTGTCGGCAACCAACCCCTATGGCCGCAGCAAGCTGATGATCGAAGAAATACTGCGCGACCTGCATAAATCCGATGACAGCTGGCGCATTGCCCTGCTGCGCTACTTCAATCCCGTGGGCGCGCACGAAAGTGGCCTGATCGGTGAGGAGCCGAGCGGCATCCCGAACAATCTGATGCCTTACGTAGCGCAGGTTGCGCACGGCAAGCGCGAATCGTTGTCCGTGTTTGGCGGTGATTACCCAACGCCGGACGGCACGGGCGTACGCGATTACATCCACGTCGTCGATCTGGCGATCGGCCACGTCAAGACGCTGGATAAGCTGGCGACAGGTTCCGGCGTATATACCTACAATCTAGGCACTGGTCGCGGCAACAGCGTGCTCGAGATGGTGCGCGCATTTGAAGCTGCAAGCGGCCGAAAAGTTCCATACAAGATCGTCGACCGACGACCCGGAGACATCGCCGCCTGCTATGCAGATACGGCGAACGCCGAGCGGGAGCTCGGCTGGAAAGCACAGTTCGACATCGCCCGCATGTGTAATGACACATGGCGCTGGCAGTCTTCATCGAAATAATTTTCCAGGAGAGCTTCACATGAAAGCAATGATTCTCGCGGCTGGCAAAGGCACGCGCGTGCGGCCACTGACGTACGAACTACCAAAGCCGATGATCCCCATTCTCGGCAAACCCGTGATGGCCTATCTGGTCGAGCACCTGGCCCGCTATGGCGTCACGGAGATCATGGTCAACGTCAGCTATCTGCACGAAAAGATTGAAGAGTATTTCGGCGAAGGTCACCAGTTCGGTGTGCAGATCGGTTACTCGTTCGAAGGCTATACGAACGATGATGGCGAGGTGGTTCCTGAGCCGCTCGGTTCCGCTGGCGGCATCAAGAAAATCCAGGAATTCGGCGGCTTTTTCGACGAAACCACGATCGTGCTGTGCGGCGACGCACTGATCGACCTGGATCTGAAATCGGCCCTGTTCGAGCACCGCCGCAAAGGCGCACTGGCAACGGTCATCACTCGTGAAGTGCCGTGGGACAAGGTGTCCAGCTATGGTGTCGTCGTCAGCGACGCGGATGGCCGGATCCGCGAGTTCCAGGAAAAGCCCGATCCAGCCACCGCGAAATCGAACTGCGCGAGCACCGGCATTTACATTTTCGAGCCGGAAGTGATCGACCTGATCCCGACCGACCGCGCGTTTGACATCGGTTCCGAACTTTTCCCGCTGCTGGCCGAAAAGGGCCTGCCGTTCTACCAGCAGACCCGCAAGTTCAACTGGATCGACATCGGCAGCGTCAAGGATTACTGGGAAGTGCTGCAAGGCGTATTGCTGGGTGAAGTGGCCAACATGGCGGTACCCGGCATCCAGGTCGACGAAGGCCTGTGGGTCGGCCTGAATACCAGCATTGACTGGAACAATGGTACGAAGATCGAAGGTCCCGTGTACATCGGCTCCGGCGTCAAGGTCGACGCGGGTGCCCATATCGTCGGCCCGACGTGGATTGGCCACGGCAGCCATATTTGCTCCGGCGCGAAGGTGGAACGCAGCGTCCTGTTCGAATATACCCGTGTGTTACCGGATGTTACGCTGAGCGAATTGATTGTCTTTAAGGACTATAGTGTCGACCGCGCTGGCGAGATGAAGCATGTGTCTCAGTATGAATCCGATGAATGGGCTAATGCACGGGACCGCCGAGCGGCTCGCCGCCGTGACACCGAACAAGATACCCCCCAGTTGGAACAGAAAAAAGCATGAAAATTTATCCCGTTATCCTGTCCGGCGGCGCCGGCACCCGGCTGTGGCCATTGTCGCGAGCGGCATTGCCAAAGCAACTATTGCCGGTGGTTGCCGAGAAAACGATGCTACAGGACACGGCGCTTCGCCTGAATGGTCGTCCGGAACTGATGCAGCCGCTCATCGTGTGCGGTAACGAGCACCGCTTCCTCGTTGCTGAGCAACTGCGCGAGGTCGATATCAAGCCGCTCGGCATCTTGCTCGAGCCGGAAGGCCGCAACACGGCGCCAGCCGTGGCGGCGGCGGCGCATTACCTGAAGGCAATCGATGCCGAGGCGGTGATGCTGGTGTTGCCAGCCGATCATGTGATCAGCGACACCGAGGCGTTCTACGGCGCAATCCTGCGCGCCGCCGCGCTGGTTGAGCATGGTGCGCTGGCCACGTTCGGTATCGTGCCGACGGCACCGGAGACGGGATATGGCTACATCCGCAGCGGCGAATTGCTGCCGGTGGGAGACAATTGTTTCAAGGTCGACCGCTTTGTCGAAAAGCCGGACCGTCCTACGGCTGAAGAGTTCGTCAAGGCCGGCAATTATTACTGGAACAGCGGCATGTTCCTGTTCCGTGCCGACGGCTATCTGCGGGAGCTGCAGCAATTCCAGCCGGCAATTGCCACCGCCACGGCCGAAGCAGTGTCGAAAGGTTACCGCGACCTGGACTTTTGCCGGCTGAACGAGGAAGCGTTTGCGGCCAGCCCGTCCGACTCGATCGACTATGCGGTGATGGAGCACACGCGTCACGCCGTCGTCGTGCCGGCGGCAATCGGCTGGAACGATGTCGGTTCCTGGTCCGCACTGTGGGAAGTGCAGCAGCATGACGAAAACGGCAATGTCTGCCGTGGCGATGTTTACCTCGATGGCGTCAAGGACTCCCTGGTGCGCGCGGAAAGCCGGTGCGTGGCCGTGATCGGCGTGGACAATGTCGTGGTCGTCGAAACCAACGATGCCGTGCTGGTTGCCCGCAAGGATCAGGTCCAGCGCGTCAAGCAGGTAGTCGACCACCTGAAGGGCCAGCAGCGCACCGAGCACCTGCACCACACCAAGGTGTACCGGCCGTGGGGCTGCTATGAAGGCATCGACATCGGCGAGCGCTTCCAGGTCAAGCGCATCACCGTCAATCCGGGTGGCAAGCTGTCCCTGCAGATGCACCATCACCGTGCCGAGCATTGGATCGTCGTATCGGGCACCGCGAGGGTCACCTGTGGCGACAAGGTTCAACTGCTGACCGAGAACGAATCCACCTATATTCCGATTGGCATGAATCACCGGCTGGAAAACCCCGGCAAGCTGCCTCTGCACCTGATCGAAGTGCAGTCGGGAAGCTACCTGGGCGAGGATGATATCGTGCGGTTCGAGGACGTGTACCAGCGCACCTGATCACGGTATCTCCGGTGCCGGAAGCCGGTTCGCGATGATGCTGGGCGGCCTTGCCATACTCGGGGTCGCGCTCCGGCGCCGCGTCTGACACCGCGCGTTATAATAAAAAACGGAAGCTCATGCTTCCGTTTTTTTTTCGGCCTGATCGTTTTCTTCCAATGTCTTGACGTGCACGGAGCCCAACCATTTTGCGAACCGCCTTTTTATTGACCGGCCTGCTGGCCGCTGCGATTGCCCAGGCAGCGCCGGGACTACGGCCGGAACAGCTGGCGGTTGTCATCAATGACGACGAACCGAACAGCGTAGAACTTGGCGAGTATTACCGTACCGCGCGCGGCATCCCGGAGGCAAACATCGTGCATGTCCGTATTCCGGGCAAGCCGCGCAAGCTTACTCTGGCACAGTTCGCGCAGCTCAAGGCGGAAATCGACGACAGGTTGAAACCCGAAGTGGAGGCTGTGCTGATGGTGTGGACGGCCCCGTATGCGGTCGAGTGCAATGGCATTACGGCGGCCTACGCCTTGGGATACGACGCGACGCAATGCATCAAGACCTGCGGGCCCGGCAAGCCCAGTCCGTACTTCAATGCGTCGGCGCTGCCAAGCCAGGTGCAGCCGGGCATGCGGCTGGCGATGCTGCTGCCGACCGACTCCGTCGAGGAAGGCAAGGCACTGATCGATCGCGGCAAGGCAAGCGGGTTTCGTGTTCCGCGCGCCGGAGCCTACTATCTGGTCACCAGCGAAACCGCGCGCAACAGCCGCGCGCAGTTCTTCCCGAAGGCGGGCACCATCCCGCAACGCAAGCTGACGATCCACACGCTGCGGGCCGATGCCATTGAAGGCAAGCGCGACATCATGATTTACCAGACCGGCAAGGCACGCGTGCCGAGCCTCGACACGCTCCAGTTCATGCCTGGCGCGTTGGCGGATCATCTGACCTCCATCGGCGGCGACTTGCTGGGAAACGGGCAGATGAGCAGTCTGCAGTGGCTGCGGGCCGGCGCGACCGCCAGCTACGGTACCGTGAGCGAACCGTGCAATTTTTGGCAAAAATTTCCCAATCCTGCCGTGCTGCTGAGCCACTATGCCAATGGCAGCACGGCAATCGAAGCCTACTGGCGCAGTGTCGCCTGGCCGGCGCAGGGGGTCTTCATCGGCGAGCCGCTGGCCGCCCCATATCGCCGCTGAACGGCACGGCCACGGCCACAGGCCATTGATCACCATGGGGCATCCCGGCAGCATGTTGTGCTGTCGAGCGCCAACCCTCCGGCTGCCTTTTCCCGGCACTGCGGCGCAGGCAGTGCAGCCGTACAGCGTCCCCGTTGGCATGCGCAAGTGCGGCAAGCCAGCGGCTGCCGCCGTTGTCGCGCGCCGCTTCACATTCATCGCCACGACCCGTTAGGCCGAACGGAGCATCGGACTGTCATTAAGGAGTCATATCGTTTAGCTAATATTTGATTGGCAATATTCGATTCACTCCTTCAATATCGCAGGAATAACAATGACACGACACGCTCCAACCCCGGGCCGCAAGACAGTGCTTGCAGCGGCTCTGGCCACCTTGCTGGCCGGCTTTGCCGCGCCGGCCATGGCCGCTTCCGACATCGTCATCAGCCAGGTCTATGGCGGCGGCGGCAATAATGGCGCCACGCTGAAGTCCGATTTCATCGAGCTGTTCAACCGGAGCGATGCGGCGGTTACGCTGGCGAACTGGAGTGTGCAATACGCGAGCACCGCGGGCAGCAGCTGGCAGGTCACGCGGCTGCCGGCGATCACGATCGAGCCCGGCAAGTATTACCTGGTGCAGCAGGCCACGGGCAGCGGCGGCGACGTCGCCCTGGAACCGGATACGACCGGCACGATCCCGATGAGCGGCAGCGGCGGCAAGGTCGCGCTGGTCAGTTCCACCACCGCGCTGGCGGGGGCCGCGCCGGCCGGCGGTACCTTGGTCGACCTGGTGGGCTGGGGCAGCGCCGGGCACTTCGAGGGCAGCGCGCCGGCCGGCGGCACCGGCAATGCCACCGCCGTGCTGCGCAACGAAGCCGGCTGCATCGATACCGATGACAACCGCGCCGACTTCACCGTGGCCGAGCCGATTCCCCGCAATGCGGCCGCGCCGGCGCACTCGTGCAACGTGCCGGTCGCCAGGCCGATCGTGCTGAGCTGCCCGGCCAGCCTGGGGATCGCCCAGGGCTACGCCGGCGGCGCACATCTCGACGCCAGCGACGCCGACAGCATCGTCAACGCAGCGTCGATCACATCCGCTGCTGTTCATGGCATCAGCCTGGGCTTCGCTGCCGCCAACGCCGAAGGCGGCAGCGCGTCCGGGCGTATCGAGGTCGCCGCCGACGTCCCGCTAGGCGATTTCCCTGTCACGGTCCGATTCGCCAACGACGATGCGCAGGAGGCCAGCTGCACGGTCAACGTTTCCGTGCGTCCGCTGGCGCCGCTCACGCGCACGATCCCGCAGATCCAGGGCAGTGGCGCGACGAGCCAGTACGCCAACAGCGTGCAGACGACCGAAGGCATCGTCACCGCGAAAGTGGCCGGCGGCTTCTTCCTGCAGGATGCCAACGGCGACGGCGATCCGGCCACGTCCGATGGCCTGTACGTCTACAACGCCGCGGCCGCCGATGGCGTCGCTGTGGGACAGCGTGTGCGCATCACCGGCAAGATCACCGAATACACGCCGGGCGGCGCCAACCGCTCGTACACGGAAATGACGGACGTGACGTCCGCTCCGGTGCTCTCGTCCGGCCACAGCGTGGCGCCGACCCATATCGTGCTGCCGAACGAGCGGCTGGACCAGGTGGAGGGCATGCTGGTGCGTTTCGCCCATCCGCTGACGATCTCGCAGACCGACTACCTGGGCAACCGCGGCGAACTGTCGCTGTCGTCCGGCCGCCTGGAGATCCCGACCAACCGCCACGCACCGCGCAGCCCCGAGGCGGCGGCACTGGCGGCGGCCAATGCCGCCAACCTGATCGTGCTCGATGACGGCATCTTCACGACACCGGTCACCATCCCGTACATCGGCGAAGGCCGCACCGTGCGCGCCGGCGACCTGGTGCACGACCTGACCGGTGTCGTCGATTACGGCGCACTGGGCGCAGGCGGTGCCGGCTTCAAGCTGCAGCCGACAGTGGCCCCGGCCATCACGCGAGATAATCCGCGCGAGGGCGCACCGTCGCTGCCTGCGGGGAACGTGAAGGTGGCCAGCGCTAACGTGCTGAACTTCTTCACCACGTTCACCAACGGCACTACCGCAACGGGGCAGACGAATCAGGGCTGCACGGTGGGTTCGACGACCACCCAGGGCAACTGCCGCGGCGCCGACAACCTGACGGAATACGTGCGCCAGCGCGACAAGATCGTCAACCAGCTGAAGGACGTCGATGCCGATGTCGTCGGCCTGATGGAAATCCAGAACAATGGCGACACCGCCGTGGGCCTGCTGGTCGACAGCCTGAACGCCGCCTACGGCTCGCCGGTGTACGCGGTGGTACCGAAACCGGCCGCCACCGGCACGGATGCGATCCGCGTGGCGATGATCTACAAGCCGGCCAGTGTCACGCTGGTGGGTGGCGCGCTGTCCGATGCGAACAGCGTCAACAATCGTCCGCCGATGGCGCAGGCATTCCGCGCCGTCAACGGTGAAAAATTCTCCGTCATCGTCAACCACCTGAAGTCGAAGGGCAGCTGCCCGTCCGGCTCGGGTCCGGAGGCCGACAACGGCGATGGCCAGAGCTGCTGGAATGCGACCCGCGTCGCGCAGGCAAGGCGCCTGGTGGAGTCGTTCGTGCCGCAAGTGCAGGCCGCGGCCGGCGACGACGACGTGCTGCTGATCGGCGACATGAACTCGTATGGCATGGAAGACCCGATCGCCGCGATCACGGCGAAAGGGTACGTGAACCAGCTGGAACGCTTCGTGCGCCCGGTCGGCATGCCGTACTCGTACGTGTTCGGCCACCAGGCCGGTTACCTCGATCATGCGCTGGCCAGCCCTTCGCTCAGCCCGCAGGTGGTCGGCGCCGCGGAATGGCACGCCAACGCGGACGAACCGGAAGTCATCGACTACAACACCAACGGCAAGCCGCAGGATCTGTATGACGCACAGCCGTACCGTGCGTCCGACCACGATCCGGTGGTCGTCAGCCTGGCGCTGGCGCCAGCGTACAGCGACGTGACGGCCAGCGTGCAGACGATCGGCTCCGGCCTGGCGTACAGCCGTTCCACGCAACTGTTCACGGGCACCGTCACGCTGGTCAATCGCTCCTCGTCCACGCTGAATGGCCCGCTGCAGTTCGTGCTGGCCGGCCTGTCGCAGGGCGTGACGCTGACCAATGCCACCGGTGTGAAGGATGGCTCGCCCTACATCACGGTCAACGGCCCGCTGGCGCCGGGGGCCCGCGTCGTGGTCCCGGTCAGCTTCAGCAATCCGGCAAAAGTCAACGCAACCTATACGGCCACCTTCTACAGTGGCGCATTCTGAGGATTCCATCATGACCGCATCCCCGTTCTTCTTCCGCCAGGCGGCCGCCGCGCTGGCGCTGGCCCTGTGCAGCAGCCTGGCAGCCGCCGACACGTCGTTCAACATCAGCATCGACACCTCCGGCTTCGGCTCCAGCGGCTGGCTCGACATGCAGTTCAACCCGAATGGTGGCCTGTACACGCCGGCCGCGACGGCAACAGTCACCAATTTCGCCGGCTTCGACGCCGCCGCCGCCGCGTATAGCGAAGGCAGCGTTGCCGGTTCGCTGCAGTCCGGCTACGTGTTCGGCAACGGCAGCTACTACAACGATCTGTTCCATGCGGTGAACTATGGCGGCGTGTTGAGCTTCACAGTGACGTTCGCAGGCGATGCCGAGCTCACCGGTAACCTCGGCCAGTCGCTGTTCACCGTGGCGGCCTACGCCGCGGACGAGGTTACGCCACTGGGTGTATCCAGTGGCGACAGCCTGCTGGCGATCACGTGGACGCCCGCCACGGTGGCAGGCATGGCCGGCAGCGCCAGCGCGGTCACGTACTCGGCCGCGGCCGCCGTCTCGGCTGTGCCCGAACCATCGTCCTGGCTGATGCTGGGCATCGGCGCGATGCTGGTTGCCGGCGCCGCCCGCCGCCGAATCTGATCCGACGTGCACTCTCCAGCCAGCCGTGTCCGCAGGGGCCGGCTGGCTTTTCTTTTGGCGCTGTCGCGTTAGCTCGGTGAAGGTTCGAGCAGAACCGTTGTCTGATCTGCTGTTGAGATAAGCGCGATGACGTCCTTGCTCGTGCGCGACGCGTGAATGCTGCAAGACGTTTGCGTGGCGGGCCGGCCGGCATCACGCACGAATCGCCCGTCCAGGCCGGCGTCCAGGCCGGCGTTCGGACGCGCGGCGCAAGCTACATCGGGTGAATGGGTATCGGCGCTTCGAGACGTGGCTGCGCCTGTTAAACGGCGTGGCGAGCCGCTATCTAGCCACTTGCACGGGCAGGCAGCGGGTGCTCGACGCAGCCCGGTTCAAGGCTCCCGCCCATCGGCCTCGCACTGGCGTGCTCGCAGATCGCCAGCGATGCCGACAGCCCGCGATGACGACGGGCAGGGCAACGCAACTGCCATCATGCACCGGTGGCCTGCTCGCGCACCGCGGGCGTTGCCATCCCTGTTGCGCCCTCCGCGCGACTCCGGCCGGCAAACCGGTTGCGTATCGCCTTTTGCAGGCGGCCGACGAAGCGTTCCTGGACGATGACGCACACTGCCACCAGCAGGAACAGATACAAGGGGTAGAAAATCATCGACTGCTCGGCTTCGCGCGCCATGGCAAGTACCGAGGTAAAGCCGCCGGAGGCCGACGGCCACACCTGGATAACCTGTTCGGCCTTTCGGAACAGTGCGAAAAGTGGGATGTGCAGCAGGAACAGGGGCAGCGACGCCGCACCCAGGCGGTCGCCCCAGTAGCGCAGCGTGCTGGACAGTGTCGGCCTGGCGCACGCGCACAGCCAGATGAGTGCAAGGCTGGCCGGGAAGAACAGTCCATTGCGGACAATGTGCAGGCGATACTGTTGATGAAGCACGATCATGCCAAGCACGATGGTGGCAACCACCAGTATCGCCGACACCAACCGTTGCCGGTGGCTGCCGGCTGCCGGACTGCGCGCGAATGTCACGCACAGCACCATTCCCGCAACGAATAACGGCAGGCGGATGATGGGGTTCCTGTGCAGCAGCCCCGCAGTGAACACATTGTTCGCATTCAGCAGATCGGCAATCGCGCCGGGCAGGCAAAACACTATTCCAAGCAGTACCAGTGCGATCTTCGGCGATTTCATCCGGTAGATCTTCAATGCGATCAGGGGAAACAGCAGGTAGTAGAAACCCAGTGCCGACAGCGACCATGATGGTCCATTGAAGATCATGTAGAACGGGTTCCACGCATTGAGCAGGGTGAACGACATGAACAGGGCAAGCGCCACTTCCCACTGCTCAAGCACCCTGATCACTTCGCCCGTGGTATCGGCACCGACGGTGATGCCTCCGCGCGCGAACAGTGTCACGGCAACCGGACCAATCGCCAGCAGCAGGCCGACGACGTGCAAGGGATAAAGCGTGGAAAAGCGTGCAACCAGGAAGCTGCGCGTGTTGATCTCGCGCCCGTTCTTCATCACGACATACGCATGCATGAGCAGGAAGCCGGACAGCACGAAAAAGACACTGGTGGCCATGTTGCCAAGCCCTAAGGCATGGTCGAACCAGGTGTTCTCGATCGGCGGATAATGAACCCGCAAGGTGTGAAACAGAACAAGGTAGATCGCCAGAATGAAGCGAAGCCAGTTCAGTGCCCAGAATCCTTTTTCTTTCGGGGTGACAGGGGCATGTTGGCCACCAACGATGCCGGATTCCAGATTTTCACTTTTCATTTCACTTCCGCTTCTCAATGGATGACTGATATTGATGCGGCTACCGTCGCGGATTGCCTGCATCACGAACACAGTCGGTCCGCGCAACGCGGGCTCTTAAACGCATGCCGCTGGACAGGTACAGGTCAGGTGACTGCCGGTTTATGGAAGAGCAAAGTGGCAATGGCCAAACGACATCGATGGACCGGCGATCGGCCACTACAGGCACGGATCGCTTCCCTGCATCGCTAATGCAGCGCTGTACTGAACAAGGCGGGATGTGGCCTCGGCACTGGTTAAACTATTTCGTTCCGGCCAGCAAGTCATACGTGAACGCTGCCGAACGCCGCCCGATCCAGAGGCAGCTCAACGACGCATATTTCATGTACCACGACGCTCTCGCGAGAGTGGCGCCATTGCTAATGTTGTTATTTTAACCTTATCAAACCTAGCCTGTACAGCGTGAAAGTGTTCGCGTCGCGAATTCGCGACTTGCCGGCGGATCGGCCGCACGAGGTCTGGCTGATTACAACGGCCGGGGTCGTCCGGCCATTGGCGACAGGCGGCAGCGCCATGCCTGGAACCCCTGGATTTAGTCGCGCAAGCTATGAATGACTGGGGCAAATTGTATTAGCAGGATTGCTACCGCTCGTGCATAGTGGCCCAGATGCTCAACATGTCATGTGGTGAATCATGGTAATCCAGGTACTTCTCATCGACGACGATTCAGCCATCCAGCAGGTGCTCGGCCATAACCTGCGACAGGCCGGCCATGCCGTGCGCAGTGCCGCTGACGCAGAAAGCGCCCTGATGCGGATCGACGAGAAATTGCCCGACCTGGTGCTGGTCGAATGGGATTTGCCTGGCCAGTCCGGCCTGTCGCTGATCCGCCGCTTGCGCGCACGGCCAAGCACGGTCGACCTGCCACTGATCATGCTGTCGCGCCGAACCACAGAGCCGGATGCCGTGCTGGCGCTGGAGGCGGGCGCTGACGACTACCTCATCAAACCGGTGGGGCCCCGTGAGACCCTGGCGCGGATCAATGCGGTATTGCGGCGCTATCATCCTGCGCCGCCTGAGACCTTGCGCATTGAGCCCGGCACCCAGCGCGTGATGGCGGGCAGCCGGCAGATCGTACTGGGCCGTGTCGAGTTCCGGCTGCTTGATTTCCTCATGCAGCATCCGCGGCGCGTGCACACGCGTTCACAGTTGCTGGACGGCGTGTGGGGTGTCGATGCCTACCTCGACGAACGCACCGTCGATGCCCATGTGGGACGCCTGCGCCATGCACTGCAGCCATGCGGCCTTCATGGCCATATCGAAACGGTGCGTGGCAGCGACTATCGTTTCGTGCCCGCATGACAGCAACGGACGGGTTGGTCATCCTCAGCCGGCAGGAGCAGGAGTACCTGCTGCATGCAATCGAATCCAGTCTCGACATGGCAGAGCCGGGCGAACTGTTCTTGTGGGCGCAGGGGCAATTGCAGGCACTGTTGCCGCACCGTCTGCTCGTCTGCGCGCATCTGGGACCGTCCGGCGAGGTGCTGCGCACTGAACTGCTGCATGGGGGCGCCGTGGCGCCGTCCGAGGCGGAAGCCTTCCGCGACCCGGTCAGCGGGCCATTGCCAATGTTGCTGGAGCGCTGGCGCCAGGGCGGGGCGCGGCCGCTGGCGTTGGTGGCCGGCGACGATGGCCGGCTGGCGCCTTACGGGATCGATAACCTGATCGCGCACGGCAGTGCGCCATTGCCCGGAGGTTCCACATTCTTCCTGCTGTGCGACCTGCCGCAGCTGCCTGGCGCCCGCCAGACGCACTTCCTGCGCCTGATGCTTCCGCACCTGCACTTGGCGCTGCTGCGGCTGGCACCTGCAGGTGTCCAACCGCCACGCAGCCTGTCGGCACGCGAGGAACAGGTGCTGCGCTGGCTCCGCGAAGGCAAGAGCAACCAGGAGATTGGCCACATCCTCGGTATCAGCGCGCTGACCGTCAAAAACCATCTGCGACGCCTGTACCGCGTGCTGGGCGTGAGCAATCGCGCGCATGCCGTGGCACGGGGGGCGCAACTGCGCGCCCACTGGAACGAACATTGCCAATAGGTCAAGCCGCGAACCGGCTGTCAACGAAAAACGCCCTCGCGGTGCCAGCGGGCGCCTGCTCTGCAATGCAAAACAAAAAAATTGTCTAAACCTTAAATGACGTGGTAGCCTTCAACGTCAACTCGGCAATCGGAGGTTGTTTCGGATGCAAGCAGCACAGCGTAAAACGCAGTATGCAATTCACGGCGCGGCGGACCGTCGGCACGCCCGCGGCTTCACGCTGCTCGAGCTGCTGGTGGTGATCGTCATCATCGGCCTGCTGGCAGCCTATGTGGGACCCAAGTATTTCTCGCAACTGGGCAAGTCGGAAGTCACGGTGGCGAAGGCGCAAATCGAAGCATTCGAAAAGTCGCTCGATACCTATCGCCTGGATGTCGGCCGGTACCCGAGCACGGAAGAGGGCCTGGGCGCGCTGCTCGCCGCGCCGGCCACCGCGGGCGCGAAATGGAACGGCCCCTACCTGAAGAAAGGCGTGCCGCCCGATCCGTGGGGCCAGCCGTACCAGTACAAGGCACCCGGCACGCGCGGCGAATACGAGATCACCTCCCTGGGCAAGGACGGCCAACCCGGCGGCAGCGCCGACAACGCCGACATCTCTTCGCAATAATCCCTCATCTACCCGTTCTCGGCAGCGATCCCATGCAGTTCGATGTCCGCACCCTGTCGCCGGAAATGGTGATCGGCCACATGGTGGTCGATGGCCGCGACGAGGCCGACGCGCGGCGCCAGGTCGAGGCGCGCGGCCTGTTCGTCAGTGCCATCCATCCGGTGCGCGGTGCACTGCGGCGCAGCCAGGGAAAAGCGCTCTCGCTGGTGCTGTTCAGCCAGGAATTGCTGGCGCTGCTGAAGGCGGGGCTGGGCATCGTCGAGGCGCTTGAAGCGCTGCTGGAAAAGGAATCGAGCCCGGCCACGCGTGGCGTGCTCGAGCGCCTGCTGGGCGGCCTGCGCGAAGGCCAGCGCTTCTCCACCGTGCTGGCCGAGCAGCCCCAGTTGTTTCCGCCGCTGTATGTCGGCATCGTGCGCGCCGCGGAAGGCACCAGCGACCTGCCGCGCTCGCTGGAGCGCTACATCGACTACCAGCAGCGCATCGATACCGTACGCTCGAAGATCGTCAGCGCCGCGATCTACCCGTGTATCCTGCTGCTGGTGGGCGGCGGCGTGTCGATGTTCCTGATCGGCTACGTGGTGCCGCGTTTCGCCGAGGTCTACCAGGGCGCCGGCCGCAATTTGCCGTGGTTGTCGCAGGTGATGCTGTCGTGGGGGCAGTTCGCCGGCGCGCATACGGGCGCGCTGCTGGCAGGCCTGGCGATCGTGCTGGTCGCGGGTGTCACGGCGGTACGCCGGCTGATGGCGAATGGCGGCCTGGTGCGCCTGCTGGGCAAGCTGCCCGGCATCGGCGAGCGCGTCAAGATCTATGAACTGTCGCGGCTGTACCTGACGCTCGGCATGCTGAATGAAGGCGGCATCACGATCGTGCAGGCCATCGAGACGGTGCAGGGCATGGTATCGGCCAATGTGAAGAGTGGCCTGCAACTGGCGAAAGTCGCCGTGGAGTCGGGCCTGCCGCTTTCCACCGCGTTCGAGGCCAACGGCCTCACCACGCCGATTTCGCTGCGCATGCTGCGAGTGGGCGAGCGCACCGGCGACCTGGGGCCGATGCTGACACAGTCGGCGGCTTTCTATGATGGCGAAATCAGCCGCTGGATCGACCGTTTCACGCGCACCTTCGAACCGCTGCTGATGGCTGGCATCGGCCTGATCGTGGGCGCCATCGTGGTATTGCTGTACATGCCCATCTTTGACCTTGCCGGAGAAATGTCGTGAACGATCCGGCCATACAGACCGCCATCGCCTCGCTCGACCATGCGCTGCTGGCGCGCGCGCGCGCCGCCCAGGCCGTGTCGAAACGCACGCTGGTGGAAGAACTGGAAACGCTGAGCGGCATGGAGCCGCGCCTGGTGGTGCGCGCGCTGGCGCTGCCGTTCGGGCTCGCCGTGCTGGAAACGGTCGAGATGCTGGCCTTTGCGCCGGCGTTCGACCTGCTGCCGCTGTCGCAGGCGATGGCGAAGAAATGCGTGCTGCTGCGCACGCTCGAGGGCGTGGTGATCGGCGTCATCGCCGACCCGTTCGACCTCGATTTGCAGACCTGGCTGTCGGCCCAGGCACGCGCCACGCCGCATGCGCCGCTGCAAATGCGGCTGGCGCTGCAGGCCGATATCGCCGCCTACCTGTCGAAGCAGGAAGAAGGCGCGCGCGCCACCGACTCGCTGCTGCCCGGTACCGAGAACGGCCGCAGGGACGGCAAGACAGCCGCCGTGCTGTCGTTTGCCTCGGTATCCGAGGCTGCCAGCCCGGCGGTGCGGCTGGTGAATTCCACGTTGTACGACGCGCTGAAAGCCGGCGCGTCGGACATCCACCTGGAAAGCACCGCCGGCGGCCTGGCCGTCAAATACCGTGTCGATGGCGTGCTCGATCACGCCACCGCGGTCGGCGGCATCGAGGTCGCCGAGCAGATCATCTCGCGGCTGAAGGTGCTGGCCGAGCTGGACATCGCCGAACGCCGCGTGCCGCAGGATGGCAGCTTCCGTGTCGAGTCGGCCGGCCGCGAGATCGACCTGCGCGTATCGATCATGCCGAGCATCCATGGCGAGGACGCCGTCATCCGCGTGCTCGACAAGCGCGCGATGATCGAAGCGTACGGTTCGCTGTCGCTGGAATCGCTGGGCTTCGACGCACCGTCGCTGGCCACGCTGCGCACGCTGGCGCAGGAAGCCTACGGCATGCTGCTGGTGACGGGGCCGACCGGTTCCGGCAAGACCACCACGCTGTACGCGGCGCTGACCGAAATCCATAACGGCCGCGAGAAAATCATCACGATCGAAGACCCGGTCGAATACCAGTTGCCCGGCATCCTGCAGATCCCCGTCAACGAGAAAAAGGGCCTGACGTTTGCCAAGGGCCTGCGCTCGATCCTGCGGCACGACCCGGACAAGATCATGGTAGGCGAGATCCGCGACCGCGAAACGGCGGAAATCGCCGTGCAGTCGGCACTCACCGGCCACCTGGTGCTGACCACCGTGCACGCCAACAATGTGTTCGACGTGTTCGGCCGTTTCACCCACATGGGCATCGATCCGTATGCCTTCGTGTCGGCGCTGAACGGCATCTGGGCGCAGCGGCTGGTACGCATCAACTGTCCGCACTGCGCGGTCGACTACACGCCGGACGACGACGAGCTGGCCAGCGTGGGCCTGGCCCGCGCCGACGTCTTCGACTACCGGTTCAAGGCCGGCAAGGGCTGCGGCGACTGCCGCGGCACCGGCTACAAGGGACGCCGCTCGATCGCCGAGATCCTCACGCTGAACGACGAGATCCGCGAGCTGATCGTCGAGAAGCGGCCGATCCGGCAGGTCAAGCAGGCCGCGTACGCGAACGGCACGCGCAGCCTGCGCCATGCCGCCCTGGAAGTCGTCAAGCGCGGCGGCACGACGCTGGCCGAGATCAAGCGGGTGACCCTGCATGCGTAGAGCCTTCGGACAGGTATTGTGCCTCGGCGTCGCCACGGGTGCCGTCAGCCTCCTGGCGGCCTCGCGCTGGCGCGGCGACAAGGTGAAGGTGCTGGCCGAGCAAGCGCTGGCGGGCGCCGGCGGCGAGGCCCTGGGCGCGGCACTGCGCGCACTGCTGGCCAGGCAGGACGTGGCCGGCTGGCCGGTGACGGTGGTGCTGGCCGACGAGCTGTGCCGGCTGTGGCAGGTAGCGCCTCCGCCGGGTGCCGCCCGGCTGCCCGACATCGAGGCGGCCGCCGCACTGCGCTTTCATGCCTTGTATGGGGAAGGCCCGGCAGCGTGGCAAGTCACGGCCGACTGGCATTCCACCGAACCGTTTTTTGCCGCCGCGGTGCCGCGCACGCTGCTGGCGCTGATCGATGCCGTGGCGCTCGAGAACCGGCTGCACGTGGTGCAGGTGGTGCCGCATTTCGTCACCGCGTGGAACCGCTGGTGCCGGGCGATCCGGGCTGGCGCCTGGTTCGGCCAGCTGCACGACGGCCTGCTGACCGTTGCGGCGATCGAGGGCCGGCAATTGCGCGCAGTGCGTGCGCTGCAGATGCCGCCGGCCGCCGATCATTACTGGCTGACGCAGATGATGGGGCGCGAAGCGCTGCTGCTGGGGCTCGAAGCGCCAGCGCAGGTGCAGCTGTGCGGACCTCTGCCGGCGGCGCTGGCCAGGCCGGCCGGCACGGGGCAGGTGAGCGTCGCGCGAGTCGACACCGGCCTGGGCGACGAGTTGTCCACCACCGGCCGCCTTGCCTTTGCCGGGAGCGCGCCATGAAGCCGATGCAGATCGATTTCGCGCCCCTGACCTGGCGGCGTGCCCTGTACCGGCTGCACCCGGCACTGCTGGCGGCCGGCATCGCCGGTATCGCGCTGTGCGCCGGCGGCATCTGGTTCGCCATGCAGATGGCCGAGCAGCGTGCCGCGCGCGCGCAGCAGATCGAGCAGTTGCGCGCCAGCCAGGCCGCGCTGTCGAAGCGGCCGGCGCGGGTGGCCGAGGTGGCGATTCCGGAAGCGCAGGCCGTCGCCGTGAACGCCGCGATCCTGCGCCTGAACGTGCCATGGCGTGCACTGGAGGATGCGATCGGTGGCGCCACGCCGGCCAGTATCGCCTTGCTGGCGCTCGATCCCGATCCGAAAAAGCAGTTGTTGAAGATCACGGCGGAGGCGCGCAACAGCGATGACATGGTCGACTATGTACAGGTGCTGAAGCAGCAGGAGTTCTTCACCGGCGCGGCACTGGTGCGCCATGAAATCGGCGAGCAGGAGGCGAACCATCCGGTCCGCTTCCAGGTCGAAGTGCAATGGAGGGTGCAATGAAGGACCGCGCAGTGACGGAAGTCCAGCTCGCGCCGCTGATGCTGGCGCTGCGCCTGTCGGCGTTGCGTGCCGGCGGCGCGGCATGCCTGGCGGTGGCGCTGCTCGCGGCCGGCCTGGCCACCTGGGCGTGGCTGCTGCCGCAACGGGCCGCCTTGCAGGAAGAGCTGGCACGGCCGCTGCCCAAGGCGTCGACCCTCGTGGAAGCGCCGCCACCACCCACCGCCAACGAAAACCTGGCGCTGTTCCATGCCACGCTGGGCGAGAAACGCTACGCCGAGCAGCAGGTCAAGACGCTGTTCGACCTGGCTGGCAAGGCTGGCCTGGCGCTCAATCGCGGCGAGTACAAGTTCGCCTACGACAAGGCCAGCGGCGTGACCACCTACCAGATCGCATTGCCCGTGAAGGGCAGCTATCGGAACATCTGGCAGTTCGCCCTGGAGGCGCTGGCCGTGGTGCCGTTCGCCGCGCTCGATGAAGTGAGCTTCCGGCGCGACACGATCGCCGACCCGGTCGTCGAGGCGCGGCTGCGCCTTACGCTTTACCTGAAGGATGGCCCATGAAGCCCCGGCACCTGCTGATGGGAGCGGGGCTGGCGATCGCGGCCGGGCTGGTGCTGTTCGGCGATACCACGCCGGAAAGCGACATGGCCGAACCGGTCGAACGGGCGCAGGCGCCGCGCGCCGCGGCGCCTGCCGCCGCGCGCGCGCCTGCCGCGCCGCCGGCGGATGGCGCAATCCTGCGGCTGATCCCGCGCGCCGAATTGATCGGCGCGACGGGCGAGGGCGCGTTCAAGGGCAGCGAGGGCGTGTTCGCCGGCCAGGACCTAAATCCGCCGCCACCGCCGCCCGAGGCACCAAGCGGCCCGCCGCCGCCGCCACCGGCGCCAACCGCGCCGCCGCTGCCGTTCACCGTGCTGGGCAAGGGCGTGGCGGACGGTGCCTGGGAAGTCTACCTGGCCCGCCCCGACCGCACCTATGTGGCCCGGGTGGGTACCGTGATCGACGGCATGTACCGCATCGACACCATCGCGCCGCCGACGCTGACGGTTACTTACCTGCCCCTGAACCAGGTGCAACAGCTAAATATTGGAGTCATGGATTGAACACGCACGATAATGGACGCTGGGTACGCGGTGGACGCTGGATACGCGGTGCAGGCTGGATACGCGGTGGCCGGGCATGCCGCGTGCTGACACTGTCCACGCTGGCACTGGCGTTGGCAGGCTGCGCCGGCCAGATGGCGTATCGGGACGGCACCGCACTGATCGAGAAAGACCAGGTCGAGGCGGGCCTGCTGAAGGTGCAGGAAGCGATCGCGCAGGATCCGGGCAATGCACAGTATCGCGCCACCTACCTGCAGGCGCGCGACCGCGCGATCATGCGCTACCTGGACCAGGCCGAGCGGCAGACAGCCGAAGGCCAGCGCGAACTGGCGCTGCAGAACATCCAGCGCGTGCTGGCCCTCAATCCGCAGAACGAGCGCGCCCGCATGGTGCTGCGTGGGCTGGACATGGCGGAACGCCATGACAGGCTGCTGGCCGATGCCGCCGCGCTGGTCGAGCAGAAGGAATTCGGGGGCGCCATGGCCAAGATCGACGCGGTGCTGGCCGAAAAGCCCGACCAGCCGCGCGCAAGGCAGCTGCAGCGCGAGATCGCCGAGTGCAATCCACCGAATGGCGGCGAGACCGCGCTGGCGAAGACCTACAAGCAGCCGATCACGATCGAGTTCCGCGAAGCGCCGCTGAAGCAGGTGTTCGACGTGATTTCGCGGCGCTCGGGCCTCAATTTCGTGTTCGACAAGGATGTGAAATCCGATGCCCGCACCACCATCATGCTGAGGAACAGCACCGTCGAGTCGGCGGTCTACTATCTGCTGATGACGAACCAGCTGGAACAGCAGGTGATGGATGCGAACACGATCCTGATCTACCCGAATATCGCGGCCAAGCTGAAGGAGTACCAGGAAACCGTCGTCAAGACGTTCTACCTGGCCAACGCGGAGGCCAAGCTGGTTGCCAACACGCTCAAGACCATCCTGAAATCGCGCGACGTGGTGGCCGACGAGAAGCTCAATCTCGTGATCATGCGCGACAACGCCGATGCGATCCGCCTCGCTGAAAAAATCGTGGCGGTGCAGGACATGGCCGAACCGGAAGTGATGCTGGAAGTGGAGATCCTCGAAGTGAAGCGCAGCAGCCTGCTGCAGCTGGGTGTCGCCTGGCCCACCAGCGTTACGCTGGCGCCGCTGGTGACGGGCGAGGGAACGCGAGTGACACTGAGCGACCTCGACAACCTGAACCGCCGCACGCTCGGCATCACCGGCATCAGCGCAACGGCCACGGCGAACCGGAATGCCTCGGACTCGAACCTGCTGGCCAACCCGCGCATCCGCGTACGCAACAAGGAAAAGGCCAAGATCCTGATCGGCGACAAGGTGCCCGTCATCACCACCACCGTTTCGCCCGGCACCGCCGGTTTTGCGCAGGAAAGCGTCAGCTATATCGACGTCGGCCTGACCCTGAACGCGGAACCGACGATCTACCTGAACAACGAAGTGGCGATCCGCATCTCGCTCGAGGTGTCGAACCTGGTCAATACCATCGAGACCAAGTCGGGCACGACGGCGTACCAGATCGGTACCCGCCAGGCCTCGACGATGCTGCAATTGAAAGATGGCGAGAACCAGGTGCTGGCCGGCTTGATCAACAACGAGGAGCGCAACGGCGGCAACCGCGTCCCGGCGCTGGGCGACCTGCCCATCCTGGGGCGCCTGTTCGGCACGCAGCGGGACGAGACACAGAAGACCGAGATCGTGCTGTCGATCACGCCGCACCTGGTGCGCAACCTGCAGCGGCCGCCGGCGGAGGCCACTGAATTCTCCGCCGGCACCGAGGCGAACTTCCGCCGCAAGCCGGAACTGTCGGTGCGCACGCCGGTGCTGATGCCGCAGCGCGGCGCGCCCGCCACAGGGACGCCAGGGGCACCCGGCACGAGCGGCATGCCCGCGGCGCCGCCGACGCCGCAGGAAAGCGGCACGCCGGTCGGCGTACCGCTGTCGACATCGCAACCGGGGCCGGCATCGAGCGTGACCCAGCAGCCGGTACAGGTGCTGCCGGTCGCGCCGCCGCCGCCAACCACGTTGCCGCAGCCCGCCACGACGACGCCGCCGCCCGTGCAAGAGCAGTGATGAACGGCATGCTCCGCCGGCGGCACGGCTTCACGCTGATCGAGCTGCTCGTCACCGTGGCCATCCTCGGCCTGCTGGCGGCGCTGGTGGTGCCGACGGCGCAGGTCACCGTGCAGCGCCGCAGCGAGGCGGAACTGCGCACCGCGCTGTACCAGATCCGCAAGGCCATCGACGATTACAAGCAGGCCTACGACGATGGGCGCATCGCCAAGACGCTCGGCAGCACCGGCTATCCGAAGAACCTGGAAACGCTGGCCGACGGCGTGGTGGACCTGCGCGATCCGAAACGTGGCAAGATCTTCTTCCTGCGCCGCGTGCCGCGCGATCCGTTCGCCTTCGACAGCGAGCTTTCCGCCGCGCAGACCTGGGGCAAGCGCAGTTACGCCAGCGAGGCCGAGGAGCCGCGCGAAGGCGAGGACGTCTACGACGTGTATTCGAATTCCGACAGGGTAGGGCTGAACGGCATCCCCTATCGAAAATGGTAGGCAAATGGTGAACAAGTCCAGGAACGATGGATTCACGCTGATCGAGCTGCTGGTGGTGCTGGGCATCGTCGCGCTGCTGCTGACGCTGGCCGTGCCCCGCTATTTCCCCAGTGTCGACAAGACAAAGGAAACGATCCTTGCCGATAACCTGCGCAGCACGCGCATGGTCATCGACCAGTTCTATGGCGACACCGGCCGGTATCCGGAATCGCTGGAACAGCTGGTGGAGAAAAAATACCTGCGCGCGCTGCCGGTCGACCCGATCACGGAAACCACCGACAGCTGGCAGCTGCTGCCGCCGGAAGATCCGGCGCAAGGCGGCATCGCCGACATCAAGAGCGGCGCACCGGGCAATGACCGCAGCGGCAAGCCGTATGCGGAATGGTAAGCGGCCGTCCGCAGCCGGCGGTTTCACCTATGTCGGCCTTATCATCCTGGTCGCCATCATCGGCCTCGTGGCGGCCACCACCGTGCGGGTCGGCGTCACGCTGCAACGCGCGCAGGCCGAGCGCGACCTGCTGCATATCGGCGAACAGTTCAGCAATGCACTGCAAAGCTATGCCGCCGCCACGCCGGCCGGACAGCCTCGGCAGCCAGCCACGCTGAAGGAATTGTTGAAGGACCCGCGTTTCCCCGGTACCCGCCGGCACCTGCGCAAGATCTTCGTCGACCCGATGACCGGCAAGGCCGAATGGGGCATCCTTTACCTGTCGGACAACAAGGGCATCCTGGGCATTCACAGCCTGTCGGCGGCGCAGCCGATCAAGATCGCCAATTTTCCTTCGCGCTTCCAGTCGTTCAGCGGCAAGCAGAAGATCTCTGAATGGGTCTTCACGTTCGATGGCCAGGAACCATTGCCGCCGGGCCAGTTCAAGCCGGGCCAGCAGGGCCAGCAGGGCCAACAGGGGCAACAGGGGCAACAAGGGCAACTCAAGCCGCCCACGGGCAGCACGTCGACGACCGCGCCAGGCATCGGTGGCGCAGCGCCGGGCGCGCCGCTCAACCCGACAGCGCCTGCTGCGCCCACCGAGCCGGAGCCCGCTGCGCCGGATCCGGTGGACAATCCTTCCCCCGAACCTGCGCCATCGCCCGAATCGCCGGCGGAGCCGGCAGCCGAGCCGGCTGAACCCGAGCCTGACGAACCGGCTCCAGCCGATCCGGCGGAGCCTGCTGAAACTCCCGAACCTCCCGCGCAGCCGGAGCGGCTGCCCGCCGGGGCGAACGCCTCCTGACGTCCGCGCCGGCGCCACGGCCACGGCCCGTGTGTGGCCGCCAGTGACACCTCATCGGCTGCCTGGCGCTGTTTTCGTACGACAGCACGATTGAAACCCTACCAAACTGCAGAGTCTGGCGATCTCGGTTAGAGTACGCGCCGTGGCAACTTTTGTTGTAAGAATAATAGTTGTCATAAGAAAGTTACAATTTTCTCTTGTAATTTTGTGATGCTATTATGTTATGATCTATCTCAGCAGTTCAGCAATGTACTGACCAGCGACGTACTACTACTACTACTCTCACAAGGATAACTTCATGAAACTGAAATTCGCCGTAGCTTCCGTACTGGCCGCCGCTTCGATGAGCGCTTTCGCCGACAACCAGAACCTGTCCGTCATCGAAGGTGTTACCACCGAATTCGACTCCGTCGGCACCCTGTTCGCTACCGATGGCGCAGATGTGCTCACCTTCGGTGGTGTGGCACCTGGCCTGTACGACGTTGTCATCACCGTCAGCGGTCAACAGTTCGACTGGAACATCGGCGCAACGACCCTGAACGGCGTGACCGGCGCATACGACGGTTCGTTCGGCAAGTTCAAATTCCTGGGCGTGGAAGCCACCACCAGCTCGCCATTCGTCCTGAACCTGGCTGGTACGGTGACCGGTAAATCGCCGTTCTACTCGGGCGAAATCAACATCACTTCGGCAGTTCCGGAGCCAACCACTTACGGCATGCTGCTGGGCGGCCTGGGCATCATGGGCTTCCTGGCCCGTCGCAAGTCCAAGCAAGCGTAATTCCAGTTTTCTCAAAAAAACCGCTGCCTCGGCAGCGGTTTTTTTTTGCCGCATGCAGCTGCGGCTCGCCTTTCGTCTGCAGTCCTTGGCTACTTCCCAGTGCGCCGGAAGTCGCGCACGCGAAAGCCCAGTGCCAGCAGCGCACCGAAATACACGGCGCCGCACACGCCGATGACGAGGAACAGCGCGCCCGCGCGCAGGAAGGGTGTCGCGCGCATGGCCAGCCAGTCGAAGTGCTGGCTGCCGAACCAGGCGACGGCCCCCATCACGGCCACCGCGCCAACCAGCCGGGCGAAGAATTTGCCCCAGCCGGGCAGCGGGCGATAGATGTCGCGCTTGCGCAGGCCGGTGTACAGGAACGTGGCGTTGATGCACGCAGCCAGGCCGATCGACAGCGCCAGGCCAGCCACTTCCAGCCACGGCACGAACACCAGGTTCATCAACTGGGTGGCGAACAGGACGCCTACCGCGATCTTCACCGGCGTGCGGATATCCTGCTTGGCATAGAATGCCGGCGCCAGCGTCTTGACGAGAATGATGCCGATCAGACCCACCGCGTAGGCAATCAGCGGCCGCGCCGACATGCGGGCCGCTTCGTCGCTGAAGTGGCCGTAGTGGAACAGCGTGGCGATCAGCGGCAAGGCCAGCACGGCCATCCCGACCGCAGCGGGGATCGCCAGCAGGAAGGTGAGGCGCAGGCCCCAGTCGAGCAGCGAGGAATATTCCTTCGGATCGCCGTCCAGGCTGGCTTTCGACAGATTGGGCAGCAGGATCGTGCCCAATGCCACGCCCAGCAGCGCGGTGGGGAATTCCATCAAGCGGTCGGCATACGTGAGCCAGGAAATGCTGCCTTCGCGCAGGTGCGAAGCGATGGCCGTATTGATCATCAGGCTGATCTGGGCGGCGCCCACGGCGAATACCGCCGGGCCCATTTTTTTCAACACGCGGCGCACGCCGGCATCGCGCAAGCCCGCGAGCGGATTGATCGACAAGCGCGGCAGCATGCCGATTTTCACCAGGGCAGGAACCTGGATCGCCACCTGCAGCAGGCCGCCGACGAACACGCCGATCGCCTGCGCATAGACGGGTTGTTCCATGTACGGCGCCAGGAACAGCGAGCCCGAAATCATCGACAGGTTCAGGAGCACCGGCGTGAAGGCTGGAATCTTGAACTGGCGCCAGGTATTCAGGATGCCGCCCGCCATCGCCACGAACGACATGCACGCTATATAAGGGAACATCAGCCGGGTCATCCATACGGCGGCGTCGAATGCGCCCGCATCCTGCTGCAAGCCACCGGCGATCACGGCCAGCAGCAGCGGCGCGCCGACGATGCCGGCGGCGCTCACGAGCAGCGTGGCCCAGACCAGGCAGTTGGCCACGTGATCGGACAGGGTCTTGCTGGCCTCGGCCCCCTCCCGGGTCTTGTACTCGGCGAGGATCGGCACGAAAGCCTGCGAAAACGCGCCTTCGGCAAACAGGCGGCGCAGCAGGTTGGGAATGCGGAAGGCGACATTGAACGCGTCGGTATAGGCGCCGGCACCGAAAGCCCGGGCAAACAGGCTTTCGCGCAGCAGCCCCGTGACACGCGACAGCATGGTCATGCTGGAGACGGCGGCGAGGGTTCTGAGCAGGTTCATGGGGCGAGATTATAGCGGTGCTGCCTGGATGCAAGTCTTACAATTTTATGAAGCGCCGCGTGTGTGGTTTTGGCAAGTTTTCGCGACGATCCCGCTTTTTGAATTGCTCCGGGATCAAAAGCTCGTTATAATTTAAGGCTGTACAGAATTCAGTGACGCAGACATCGATGTTGACCAGCTCTGCGTTGGCCTGCTTGGTCGACTGAACGCACCGGTTTGGCAAACGCTGTTGTTTGCAAACGAACTTTGACAACGATTTAGGAAATTCCATGGCAAATACCGCACAAGCGCGCAAACGCGCTCGTCAAGCAGTCAAGCAAAACGCACACAACTCGGCACAGCGTTCGACCCTGCGCACCGCGATCAAGGCCGTTCGCAAGGCAATCCAGGCTGGCGACAAGGCTGCTGCAACGCAGATCTTCCAGTCGTCCGTGTCGACCATCGACTCGATCGCCGACAAGAAAATCATCCACAAGAACAAGGCCGCTCGCCACAAGAGCCGCCTGGCAGCTGCCCTGAAGGCACTGTCCGCCTAAGTTCGCGTGCGGCGGCAATGGCCGCCAGACAGGTGCACACAAGACCCGCATGGCGCAGCCATCGCGGGTTTTTCGCTTTGCGCGGAGAATTCAGGCAGGGTGGCCGCTTATTTCCGTGTAGGCAGGTTGCCGATCTTCATGCCCGGCTTGATGTGTTTTTGCTGGAACCATCCCTGGTTCATTTCAAGTGCGTACTTGACCGGCACGCCTTTCGTCGAGCAGTGGCTGTCGAGCGTGTGCGGCTGCATGTCGCGGATGTTGACGATCTTGCCGTCGGCATCGATGAACGCTACCGACAATGGCAGTGGCGTGTTTTTCATCCACATGCATTGCGTGGCCGGCGCATCGAACACGAACACCATGCCGGCATTGGCCGGCATCGCTTCGCGGAACATCAATCCCTGCGCGCGCTGGGCATCGCTGGCTGCAATCTCGGCCTTGACCAGGTGCATGCCGGCAGTCAGCGTGGTGGTGTCGAAGCGCCCGTTCTGGGCGGCGGCGCCAGTGGCGGCGCAAAGGACGGCGAAGGCAGCGAGGGCAGGGGCGATCTTCATCGTGTCGAGGGCAGGTGGGTGAGCGGCATGGCAGCCGCGGCGCGGGCACGGTGCAATGCACTCCGTGCCGCGACGGGAAATTTTTCTGTCGAAAGCATACTCAAGGCTTCAGTTCGGCGGGATCGATCTCGATCCATTCGCCCGGCATCAGCGGATGGGATGCCAGCGATACCGCGCCGATGGCGCTGCGCACCAGCCTCAGCGTGGGCAGGCCGACCGCAGCGGTCATGCGCCGCACTTGGCGGTTCTTACCTTCCTGCAGTGTGATGGCCAGCCAGGAGGTCGGCTTGTCGGTCCGCATCCGGATCGGCGGATTGCGCGGCCACAGCCATTCCGGCGCGGCAATGCGCATCGCGCGGCAAGGCTTCGTCGTGAAATCGCCCAGGTCGAGCGGCGCCTGCAGCCGCGCCAGCGAGGCGGCATCGGCAATGCCGTCGACTTGCACCAGGTAGGTTTTCGCTTCCTTGCGGTCCGGATGGGCGATTTCGTGCTGCAATTTGCCGTCGTCGGTCAGCAACAGCAGTCCCTCGCTGTCGGCATCGAGGCGCCCGGCCGGATAGACGTTCGGCACCGGCACGCAATCAGCCAGCGTCAGGCGCTCGGGCTGCGGGGAAAACTGGCACAATACCCCGAATGGCTTATTGAGTAAGATCAGCATTGCGGGATTGTACCGACTAAACCATGGCGGGCATTGAAATACTGATGCATAATCGGCAGTTGCTGTAGTTGTCTTATATCTTATAGAAGACATTTACACCTGGCTTGCAACTGTTGGGCACCTCGAAAACCGTCGTGAGCGGCAGCAGTTTTGGCCGAGAAGCGCAGCCGTACAGGCGTACGGCGAGCATCGCAGGCCGAAAATGCCACGCGCGGCAGGTTTTTCGAGATGTCCTGGTGTGTGCAAGCCGTCATAGCAGCCGCAAGTTCATGGCGCCGCCAGCGTCGCTTCATTTCGGAGAATTCGATGTACCAACATATCAAAGTGCCGGCCGACGGCGAGAAAATCACCGTCAACGCGGACTTTTCGCTGAGCGTGCCGGACCAGCCGATCATTCCCTTCATCGAGGGCGACGGAACCGGCGTCGACATTACGCCGGTGATGCTGAAAGTGGTCGATGCCGCCGTGGCGAAGGCCTATGGCGGCGCGCGCCGGATCAGCTGGATGGAAATCTATGCCGGCGAGAAATCCACCAAGGTATACGGTCCCGATGTCTGGCTGCCCGAAGAAACGCTGGCGGCAGTCAAGAATTACGTGGTGTCGATCAAGGGGCCGCTGACGACGCCGGTGGGTGGCGGCATCCGTTCACTGAACGTGGCGCTGCGCCAGGAACTGGACCTGTACGTCTGCCTGCGCCCGGTGCGCTGGTTTGCCGGCGTACCGTCGCCAGTCAAGGAGCCGCACAAGACCGACATGGTGATCTTCCGTGAGAACTCGGAAGACATCTACGCCGGCATCGAATACGCGGAAGGTTCCGAAGGCGCGAAGAAGCTGATCAAATTCCTGCAGGAAGAGCTGGGCGTGCGCAAGATCCGCTTCCCTGAAACGTCCGGACTCGGCATCAAGCCGGTGTCGCGCGAGGGCACCGAGCGGCTGATGCGCAAGGCGATCCAGTACGCGATCGACAACGACAAGCCGTCCGTCACGATCGTCCACAAGGGCAATATCATGAAGTACACCGAGGGCGGCTTCCGCGACTGGGCGTATGCGCTGGCCCAGAAGGAATTCGGCGGCGAGCTGATCGATGGCGGTCCGTGGTGCAAAGTGAAGAACCCGAAGACGGGCAAGGATATCGTCGTCAAGGATTCGATTGCCGATGCCTTCCTGCAGCAGATCCTGCTGCGCCCGGCCGAGTACAGCGTGATCGCCACGCTGAACCTGAATGGCGACTATATTTCGGATGCGCTGGCCGCGCAGGTGGGCGGCATCGGCATCGCGCCAGGCGCCAACATGTCCGACTCGGTGGCCATGTTCGAAGCCACGCATGGCACCGCGCCGAAGTACGCCGGCAAGGATTACGTGAATCCGGGCTCGCTGATCCTGTCGGCCGAGATGATGCTGCGCCACATGGGCTGGACCGAAGCCGCCGACCTGATCATCGCATCGATGGAGAAGGCCATCACCAGCAAGCGCGTGACCTATGACTTCGCCCGCCTGATGGAAGGCGCCACGCAGGTGTCATGCTCGGGTTTCGGCGAAGTGATGATCGAGAATATGTAATCCGCGCTGCCTTCCCGACGAGCCCGCACGGCATGCGGGTTCGTCATCGTTGCAAGGTCAGGCGCTGCGCCGTCGCGCTGCAAAGCCGATACCGGCAAGCCCGGCCAGCAGCATCATCCACGTTCCAGGCTCCGGTATCGCGGCAACCGGCACCATCTCGATCTGCAGCGTGATATTGCGCCAGGCAATGCTGGCAAATGGGGCCGGGCCGTTTGCCTGCCGATACCCGTTGATGTCCGCAGCCGTGACCAGTTCGGCGTAGAATGGCTTGCTGGAATCGATGTATTCGGGATCCGTCAGCGTGGCGGTCTCGCTCACCAGGGAATCCTCGGACGGCGCACTATTGTAAAACCAGCCGCCGCCGAAACCTTGACCGAGGATATACAGGCTATAACCCAGCCAGAAGTCATTTCCCTGATACTCTGCAGGCGGGTTCACCCGTTCCACGTCGAGAAATCCACCCAGCGTCATGGACTTGACGGCGTAGCCTTCCGCGGGAGTGAAGTCGGCCGTAATGCCATACCAGGCACCGACGTACTGGTTGGTCGTCTGTTGCAGGGCAGTGCCTTCGGCCCACTCCAGGCCGAGCACGGCGAACCGGCCGTTGTCGGAAAGGATGTTCACCTTGTCGAGACTGGCCTGGGACTGGTCGCGGAAATTGCCGACGGTAAGGTGGCTGAGCGTTACCTCCGATGGGGCAGCGAAGGCGCCCTGAACTACCGTGGAAAGTAGTGCGGCGCATGCCGGACGATGCAGTTTCATGAAGACTCCTGAATAGTTGAGTTGAACATTGCGCTGAAATGAATAAACAGGACGCACGCACGGCTCCCGCGCGCATCGGTGAAACTTGCAAACTGCTATAGGATGGGGCGAAAAAAAACCCCGCATCAGCGGGGTTTTTTCAGTCGAGGAAGCAGATCAGCTAGCCTGGATATTGGAAGCTTGCTTGCCTTTCGGGCCCTGCGTGACTTCGAACTGCACCTTTTGACCTTCTTTCAGGGTCTTGAAGCCGTTCATGTTGATTGCGGAGAAGTGTGCGAACAGATCTTCGCCACCATCATCAGGGGTGATGAAGCCGAAACCTTTGGAGTCATTGAACCACTTAACGGTACCAGTTGCCATAATAAAAAGAACTTTCAAATAATAACGAATCACACGAGCCATAAAAGCAAGAAGCTTCCTGCCCCCTCCTCGACAACTCACTTCTTACCAACATGTACATTTCTGCACAAGTCGATATGGCATTGTTGGCGAGCCAATTTTCTATGTCAAGCGCTTTGTCGGGGCAATAGTAAGATTTTTGCAACACGAGAAATCAGGAAAGGACTTGATTTTGCGCCAGGGGGCGCCATCTGCGCGCAGTTGGGAAAGCGCGTAAGATTGAGGACAAATGGAAACGTCGGGTTAAACGGGCGTTGCATCGACCACGAAAGCATTAGAATATAAGCGTATGGCAACCAAGCATGACACCGAGACCGTCCTGGAGCGGCAGACGCTGAAGCCGCCCCCCATGTACCAGGTGGCGTTGTTGAACGACGACTACACCCCGATGGAATTTGTGGTCGCGATCATTCAGGAATATTTCAACAAGGATCGCGAAACGGCTACGCAAATTATGCTGAGTGTGCACCGCTACGGCAAAGGCGTGTGTGGTGTGTTCTCTAAAGATATTGCATCAACCAAGGTGGAGTTCGTTTTAACGCATGCGCGCAAGGCAGGGCATCCCCTGCAGTGCGTGATGGAGGAAGTATGATCGCGCAGGAATTGGAAGTAAGTTTGCACATGGCGTTTGTCGAGGCTCGGCAGGCACGGCATGAATTCATCACGGTTGAGCATCTGCTGCTGGCGCTGCTGGACAATCCTTCGGCGGCCGAAGTGTTGCGTGCCTGCGCGGTCAATATCGAAGACCTGCGCAAGACACTCACCAACTTCATCGGCGACAACACTCCCACCGTGCCCGGAACCGGCGAAGTGGACACGCAACCCACGCTTGGTTTCCAGCGCGTGATCCAGCGCGCCATCATGCACGTCCAGTCTGCCTCCAACGGCAAAAAGGAAGTGACGGGCGCGAACGTGCTGGTGGCCATTTTTGGCGAGAAGGATTCGCACGCGGTTTACTACCTGCACCAGCAGGGCGTAACCCGCCTGGATGTCGTCAACTTCATTTCGCATGGCGTTCGCAAGGACCAGTCCGGCGAAGCGGCCAAGGCATCGGAAGGCGTCGAGGAAGGCGCCCAGACGGAAGGCCAGACCAAGGAAAGCCCGCTCGACCAGTTCACGCAAAACCTCAACAAGTCGGCCGCGGAAGGCAAGATCGATCCGCTGATCGGCCGTGAGGAAGAAGTCGACCGCGTGATCCAGATCCTGTGCCGCCGCCGCAAGAACAACCCGCTGCTGGTGGGCGAGGCCGGCGTGGGCAAGACCGCCATCGCCGAAGGCCTGGCCTATCGGATCACGCAGGGCGATGTGCCGGAGATCCTGTCGAACGCCGTCGTGTACTCGCTGGACATGGGAGCGCTGCTGGCAGGCACCAAGTACCGCGGCGACTTCGAGCAGCGCCTGAAAGCGGTGCTGAAACAGTTGAAGGACAACCCGAACGGCATCCTGTTCATCGACGAGATCCACACGATCATCGGTGCCGGCTCCGCCTCGGGTGGCACGCTGGATGCGTCCAACCTGTTGAAGCCGGCACTGGCCAACGGCCAGCTGAAGTGCGTCGGCGCGACCACGTTTACGGAATTCCGCGGCGTGTTCGAGAAGGATCACGCGCTGTCGCGCCGCTTCCAGAAAGTGGACGTCAACGAGCCGACCGTCGAGCAGACCGTGCAGATCCTGCGCGGCCTGAAATCGCGCTTCGAGGAACACCACGGCGTGAAGTATTCGTCGTCGGCACTATCGACGGCGGCCGAACTGGCGGCCCGCTTCATCAATGACCGCCACCTGCCGGACAAGGCCATCGACGTGATCGACGAAGCCGGCGCCGCCCAGCGCATCCTGCCGAAGTCGAAGCAGAAGAAAACCATCGGCAAGACGGAGATCGAAGAGATCATCTCGAAGATCGCGCGCATTCCACCGCAAACCGTCAACCAGGACGACCGCAGCAAGCTGCAGACGATCGACCGCGACCTGCGCAATGTCGTGTTCGGCCAGGATCCGGCGATCGAAGCGCTGGCATCGGCGATCAAGATGTCGCGTGCCGGCCTCGGCAAGCAGGACAAGCCGATCGGCTCGTTCCTGTTCTCCGGCCCGACCGGCGTGGGCAAGACCGAAGTGGCGAAGCAGCTGGCCTTCATTCTCGGCATCGAACTGATCCGGTTCGACATGTCCGAGTACATGGAACGCCATGCCGTCTCGCGACTGATCGGCGCGCCGCCGGGATATGTCGGTTTCGACCAGGGTGGCCTGCTGACCGAAGCGATCACCAAGAAGCCGCACGCCGTGCTGCTGCTGGACGAGATCGAAAAGGCGCACCCGGACATCTTCAACATCCTGCTGCAGGTGATGGATCACGGTACGCTGACCGACAACAACGGCCGCAAGGCCGACTTCCGCAACGTGATCATCGTCATGACCACGAACGCGGGGGCGGAAGCGCTGCAGAAGGCGCCGATCGGTTTCACGAACACCAAGGAAACCGGCGACGAAATGGCCGACCTGAAGCGCATGTTCACGCCGGAATTCCGCAACCGGATCGATGCGATCATCAGCTTCCGCGCGCTGGACGAGGAAATCATCCTGCGCGTCGTGGACAAGTTCCTGATGCAGCTGGAAGAGCAGCTGCACGAGAAGAAAGTGGAAGCGATCTTCACGGAGAACCTGCGCAAGTTCCTGGCGAAGAAGGGCTTCGATCCGCTGATGGGCGCGCGGCCGATGTCCCGCCTGATCCAGGACATGATCCGCAAGGCGCTGGCCGACGAACTGCTGTTCGGCCGCCTCGTCACCGGTGGCAGGGTGACGGTGGACCTGGACGAGAAGGACCAGATCAAGCTGGACTTCCCGGAACCGGATGCGGCACCTCTGCCGCCGCCGGAAACGGTGGAAGTGGAGTAATCCTCTTCGGCAACAAAAACCCGCTCGCGAGAGCGGGTTTTTTTTCGGCCCGCTCCATATCGCGGTCCTGTTGATTCCGGATACTCAGCCGCGCCGGCGCCTTGCCGCCATCCCGGCCACCGCCAGCCCGGCCAGCAGCATCGCATACGTGCCTGGTTCGGGCACGGCCGGAACGGTCGACAGCGTCAGCTCGATATACGGCTCTGCGCGAATCCCGCCCAGGTAGATGCCCTGGTCGCCGGCGTCGACCGGGACCGCGTTCAGTGTCTGGTTCGTGAACCCGATGACGAAATAGGACCCGGATACGGCGTTGATATCGGCCAGCGCCGCGCCGTTCAGGGTAATGATCGCGGGGCTGTCGTACAGCGTGGCCGACGCGTACTGCGTTCCGCTGCCGAGGTCGGCGAACACACCGGTGCCCGGATGGAAGGTGTTCAGGAACGGCTGCAGGCCGCCATCGACGTCGAACAGGCCGATGACGCTTGGCGGGGCGTCGCCGTACACGGAAGGCGACAGCGACAGCGTGGCCGATTCCCAGGTGGTGCCGGCCGGGATGAAGAATGCCGCCCAGCTGTTGAAGCGCAGGCCCGTGTCGTTGCCAGTGTAGGTATTGCCGAGCGGCGTGGCTTCGTTGCTGCCGCCATTGCTGTTGACCCAGCCCTGCAGCTGGGCGATCTCGGTTACGGAATCGGCCTGCGCGGGCAGGGCGGTGGCCAGCACGAACGCACAGGCGGCGAGACGGGCAAGCGGGCGGGCGAAACAGACAGGGGGCGTGCGCTTCATGGGCGATTCTCCTTGCGGTGGTGGGGGGATGCGAACCATCGTAGAAGTCGACCGGACAGCCCATCAATGACAGTTACAATTGTTGCATCTTCCCCGTCGGTCTCTGCCAACGATCCACCGTTGTGCTAGCGTCGCGCGCCCGCGCGCGCTACGTTTTCCTGCGCCCGTGCCCGCTGCGTTTCCTGCGCCGTGCCCGCTGCGTTTCCTGCGCCCGTGCCCGCTGCGTTTCCTGCGCCCGTGCCCGCTGCGTTTCCTGCGCCGTGCGCGCTGCGTTTCCTGCGCCGTGCCCGCTGCGTTTCCTGCGCCCGCGCGCGCTTACCCGCGGCGCCGGCGCCCCATCCGGTAAGCGCAAGCCAGCAGCAGCACGCCTGTCGCCAGCATGCCGCCGCGCCCCGGTTCCGGCACCGGCGCCAGCGGCACGCCATCGAGCGTGATCGCGTCGAATGCCAGCCCGCTGTCGGCACTGCGATCGACCCAGTTGACCACGCCGAACTCCAGCGTGTACGCGCCCGCGGCCGCGATCGTGTAGGCGGCGCCGATCCAGCCGGTCTGTCCGCAAGGCTCCAGATAGCAGCTGCCCGAATCGGCTCCCAGCGGGCTCCACGTCGGGATAAGACCTTCGACATTGGAGAAGGGCGGATCCAGCGTGGCCGCGCCGGCCGGCATGCCGAAGCCGGGCACGGCGCCGCCGCCCGGCGAGGTGCGGGCCGTCGCCAGCAGCGCCGCCTGGCTGCCATCCGAATTCAGCAGGCGCACCCAGGCGTAATCGCTGAAGTCGCCGCCATCGGTCGTTACATAATTGAAGGCAAACCGCAGTGCGTCCCCGGCCTGCGCTGTGAACAAATGGGAGCGCAAGGCACTGCCGGCGAACGAATCGGCTGGCGCGCTGACGCCGGGCAGCAGCACGCCGGCCACGCCGCCATTGGTCGATACCCAGCCATACTGCGTGCCGCCGGCGGGCGCCAGGGTGATATTGCCGTCCTCCTGCGCGGTACCGCAATCGCCCGTGCATTGCCAATTCGCAGGAATGCCGCCATCGAACACCTGCGCGTGGCTGGTGCCGGTCGTGCCGAGACAGATCGCCGCTGCCGCGGCAAGGCAACGCATTGGAATTTTCATGACTGGTCTCCGTCGGTTTGAGATAGCTCAAACAACCAGCATTTCTCGTGCCTGCGCTAGCCGCAGGGCGAGACCGCCGGCAAATGCCCGGCGTGTGTAAAAGTTTTCGACATCCGTTGCCATCACAGCTCCAGGCTGCGCACCTGTGCGGCGCGGCGCCGCGACACCTCCACCTTCAGGCCATCGGGCAGCAGCAGGTCGAAGCCGCCCGCATCATTGGCCGTCACGCGCTCGACGAATGCCAGGTTGACGATATGGCGCCGGCTGGCCCGCAGGAAGCATTGCGGATCCAGGCGTTCTTCCAGCTGCGTGAGCGAGCGCAGCATCAGCGGTCGCGCATCGTCGAAATAGACGCGCGTGTAGTTGCCTTCGGATTCGAACAGGCGAATGCTGTCCAGTGCCACGAACCAGCACCGTTCGCCATCGCGAAGGAAGAGCTTGCGCGGGGCAACCGGCTTCCCCGGGGCCGGCACGCCGAGCCGCAGTGCGGCGCGTTCCAGGGCGCTTGCCAGCCGGTTGGCCTGGATCGGCTTTTGCAGGTAATCGAGCGCGTTGACTTCGAACGCTTGCAATGCATACTGGTCGAACGCGGTCGTGAAGATCACTTCCGGCGTGGCGTCGAGCGCCTGGAGCAGGTCGAAGCCGCTGGCGCCAGGCATCTGCACGTCGAGCAGAAGCAGGTCGGGTTGCAAGGCCGCCACCTGCGCCATCGCCTGCTCGGCATTGGCTGCTTCGCCGACGATCTCGACGCCGGGATGCGCGCCCAGCAGACGCCTCAGCTCGGCACGCGCAAGGCGCTCGTCATCGACGATCAGGACCCGCAACGATGTCCGCATTGCTGCTTCGCGCGGCGATTCCGGCCTCATGCCCGGCCTCATGCGGCAACCGGCAACTGCAGCGTGGCGCGCACCCACCCGTCGCGTTCCGCCAGGTCGAGGCGGGCACCCCCGCCCACCGCCAGTTCCAGCCGCTTGCGGGCATTGGCCAGCCCGACCTGCGTCGATTGGCCGGCGCGGCGGATCGCGCCGGCATTGGCGATCTCGATCAGCGTCACGCCTTCGCCGCGCCAGGCGCGGATGCGGATGTCGCTGCCGGTGACGCTCAGCTCCACGCCGTACTTGACGGCATTCTCGACCAGGGTCTGCAGCGACATCGGCGGAATCATCACCTGTTCGAGCCCCGCTTCGATGTCGACCTGCACGCGCAGCCGTTCTTCGAAGCGGATCTTCTCGATCGCCAGGTAGGCGCCCACGGCTTCCAGTTCGGCCGCCAGCGGTACCGTGTCGGCATGGCCCGATTGCAGCGCATAGCGCATCAGCCCGGCAAGCTGGTCGATCATTTGCGCCGCGCTGTCGCGATCCTCGTAGATCAGCGCGCGCACGCTGTTCAGGCTGTTGAAGAAGAAATGCGGGTTCACCTGCGCCTGCAGTGCGCGCAGTTCGATGTCCTTCGCGTGCAGTTCCAGCCGCAGTGTCTCGGCTTCGGCCCGGTGGGCCCGCCGCAGCGTTTGCGCCGCCGTATAAAAAATGGTCCAGGCGACGAAACAGCCAAGCCAGAACAGCAACGCACTGGGTAGCCAGGCAAAGCCGTGTGGTTTGCCGAACGGCTGCAGCACGGCAAAGCCGGCATACGCGATCGCGCATTGCAGCACCGTCAGCACGGCAACGCCGCCGGCCAGCAGCGGCAAGGATGTGGTGCCGGCACGCTTCAACAGATAACGGTGCCACAGTTCCGACAGCAGCAGCCCGCCGGCGGCACCCCAGAAGCACACGCCCGCCATGGCGGGTGTGACGACGATGCCGGCAGCCAGCGACAGATTGAACAATGCGACGCCGCCCCAGCCCAGCACCTGAAAAATCCAGTACCAGTTCAGGCGCGCGATCAGGGGGACTGGTGCGGTGACGTTGTTCACTTGCCGTTCACTTCAAGAATTGGTCGATGCGATCATACATCCAGGCCGGGTCGTCGTACATGATGAAGTGGCGCGCACTCTGTGCCATTTCCACGCGCACGCCGGGCAGCCTGGCGTACTGCGTCCTGTACACCTGCTCGATCGCTTCCCGCGGCGCGTAGTCCTTGTAGGCGACCCAGGTGCCCAGCACCAGGGTCGGCGCCTGGATGCGGGCCACATCGTCGCGCAGGTCGTTTGCCATCAAATCATGCATCGCACCGGCGACCACCTTGCGGTCGGAACGCTGGCCCCAGCCGGCGATGCGGTCGACGTCCTCGGGCTTGCTCACCATCGTCATCACGGTACGGCGTTGGCTGGCCGCGTAGTCCGTCTCGGCGCCGGCCAGCATGCGCTCGCGCATGGCGCCTGCCATCTGCTTCAGCTGGTCGGCCGTGATGTTCGGTACCTGGGTGGCACCCAGTGCGGGCAGCGAGTCCACGATGACGAGCTTGCCCACCATGTCCGGATGGCTGGCCGCGAACTTCATCGCCACGAAGCCGCCCAGGCTGTGGCCGATCAGTACCGGCTTGCCCAGCTTGTTGGTGGCAATGTACTCGGCCAGCTGGCTTTGCACCTGCGGCAACAGCTCGCCCTCGATGGCTGGCTGGCCGGCAAAGCCCGCCAGGGTCAGCACGTGGCACTGGCGCGGACCGCACAGGTGCTGCGCCGTGCCATGCCATACCTCGCCGGAAGAGGCGAGGCCGGGGATCAGGATCACGGCCGGACCGCTGCCGGTGACCTCGGCCTTGAAGGCGGAAGCCGCCTGAGCGGGAAGCGTGGCGAACAGGGCGGCTGCTGCTACGGCGAAGATCGGTTGATATCGTTTCATGGTGTTCCTCCTTGAAACGCATCCTCGCACCCGTGGCCCGACCCGGCACAGGCTGCGGGACGAACGGCACAAAACAAGGATGAACGGCGTGGGATGAATGGTGAGATGAGTGGCGAGATGAATCGCGAAATCAGCGGCGAAATCAGCGGCAGCTCAGCCGCCCGCTTCCTCGCGCAGCCGGCGCCACAGCGTGGTGCGGCTGATGCCGAGGTAGGCCGCGGCCGCGTCGCGCCGGCCGTCGAAACGGCGCAGCACATCGGTCACGCGCTCCGCGGCCGGCGGTACCGCGCCGGCGGCACCAGCAGCCAGCTCGGGCCCCACGGCAAGCACGAATGCGGGCGTGAGTGCCTGCAGCGGCTCGGCGGCCAGGAACAGCGCCAGCCGTTCGCACAGGTTGCGCAACTCGCGCACGTTGCCGGGCCATGCGTACCCGGTCAGCAGCGGCGCGCATGCCTGCAGCTCGGCTTGCAGGTTGCGCTGGGCGCGCGCCCCCAGCGCGGCGAGCGCATTGCGCAGCAGCCACTCCGCCAGCGGCACGATGTCGGCGGTGCGTTCGCGCAGCGGCGGCAGCGCCAGGCGCAGGACCGCCAGCCGGTAGAACAGGTCGGCGCGAAAGCGCCCGTCGCGCACCCGCTGCGCCAAGTCGCAATGGGTGGCGCTGACGATCCGCACGTCCACCGGTACCGGCCGCGTGCCACCCACGCGCACCACTTCGCGCTCTTCGAGCACGCGCAGCAGCCGGGTTTGCAGCGCCAGCGGCATTTCGCCGATCTCGTCGAGGAACAGCGTGCCGCCATTGGCCGCTTCGAACAGTCCGGCACGGCCGCCGCGCCGCGCGCCGGTAAACGCGCCTTCCTCATGGCCGAACAGTTCCGCCTCCAGCAGCGATTCGGCGATTGCGCCGCAATTGACTGCCAGGAACGGCCGGCGTTCGTCCACCCGGCCGTGCGGCGCGGCGCGGTGGATCGCCTGCGCGGCCAGTTCCTTGCCGGTGCCGGTCTCGCCCTGGATCAGCACCGTGGCGTTCGATCGCCCGTACAGCACCACCATCTGCCGCACCTGTTCCATCGCAGGGGATTCGCCGCGCAGGTCCGCCAGGCCGTGGCGGGCCCGCGGCGTGTCCTGCACGGCGCCGCCGCGGCCACGGCGCCGGCCCGCCCAGCCGGTTTCCAGTTGCGCCAGCCGGGCGATTTCCAGTGCATCGTCGAATGCCTGCCGGATCGAAGCCGACGAGTAGACGAACACGCCGGTCAGCCCGGCATCCTCGGCCAGGTCCGTGATCAGGCCGGCGCCGACGATGGCGCGGATGCCGGCCGCCTTCAGTTCATGCACCTGGGCCAGCGCATCCTCCCGCGTTACATAGGTGCGCTGCGCCACGTCGAAGCCGAACGTGGCCGCGAACTCGGCCAGTTCCGGCATTGGCTGCTGGTAAGTGACGACGGCGATCTTCTCCGAGACACGGCGGGCCCGCGCCAGCGCACGCATCATGTCCGTGCCGCTGGCCTTGGCCACCACCAGCGGAACCGGCAGGCGGCCTTTCAGGTAGGCGGCATTCGAACCGGCCGAGATGACGGCGTCGCAGCGCTCCGTGGCAAGCCGCTCGCGGATATGGCGCACCGCTTCGTCGAAGCCGAGGTGAATCGGTTCGATCGTCGCCAGCGCGTCGTATTCCGGCGTGATGTCGCGGAACAGGTCGGACAGGCGCGACATCGAAACCGTCCAGATGACGGGCTTGTCCGGATCGCCGTGGGTCAGGTAGCTCATGTTTCAATTATAGTTCAGCGGCGTTTCAGGTGTTGCAAATGGAACGTTGCATGGACCGTGCGATTTGTTGCAAGCCATTGATTTGGCGCGCTTTGCAATGCTCCACCTGGGCTGGCACGCTCCTTGCGCGGTATATGTCATCCATCTCATCCATGTCATCCATGCCATCAACTGTGCTAACTCGAAAGGTCATCATGAGTATTCCATCCGCCGGAGCCGCGTTCCGCCAGGCCGTCCGCGAAGAATCGCCCTTGCAGGTTGTGGGCGCGATCAATGCCAACCACGCGCTGCTGGCCAAGCGTGCCGGCTTCCGCGCCATCTACCTGTCCGGCGGCGGTGTCGCCGCCGGTTCGCTGGGCCTGCCCGACCTCGGCATTTCGAACCTCGACGACGTGCTCACCGATGTGCGCCGCATTACCGACGTCTGCGACCTGCCGCTGCTGGTCGACGTCGACACGGGCTTCGGCGCGTCGGCCTTCAACGTGGCGCGCACCGTCAAGTCGATGATCAAGGCCGGCGCTGCCGCGCTGCATATCGAAGACCAGGTAGGCGCCAAGCGCTGTGGCCACCGGCCAGGCAAGGAAATCGTCAGCAAGGGGGAGATGGTGGACCGCATCAAGGCGGCCGTCGATGCGCGCACCGACGAGAACTTCGTCATCATGGCGCGCACCGATGCGCTGGCTGTCGAAGGCCTGGAGGCCGCCATCGACCGGGCCATCGCCTGCGTGGAAGCGGGGGCCGACATGATCTTCCCCGAGGCGATGACGGAACTGGCGATGTACCGGCAGTTTGCCGGCGCGGTAAAGGTGCCGGTCCTCGCCAACATCACGGAATTCGGTTCCACGCCGCTATTTACGGTGGATGAGTTGCGCACGGCGGACGTGGGCCTGGTGCTGTACCCGCTGTCGGCCTTCCGTGCGATGAACAAGGCGGCGGAGAATGTCTATGGCGCCATCCGCCGCGACGGCACGCAGCAGAACGTGCTGGACTCGATGCAGACCCGCGCGGAACTGTATGAGCGCATCAACTATCATGACTTCGAACAAAAGCTCGATGCATTGTTCGCGGCACAGAAAAAATAAGGAGACAGGCATGACCGAGACCACTTTCAAGCCCAAAAAATCCGTCGCGCTGTCCGGCGTCACCGCCGGCAATACGGCACTGTGCTCCGTCGGCAAGACGGGTAACGACCTGCACTACCGCGGCTACGACATCCTGGACGTTGCCGATTCGTGCGAGTTCGAGGAAATCGCCTATCTGCTGGTGCACGGCAAGCTGCCGACCGCGGGTGAACTGAAGGGCTACAAGGCCAAGCTGAAGTCGCTGCGCGGCCTGCCGCAGGCGGTGAAGCTGGCGCTCGAGGCGCTGCCGGCCGGCGCGCACCCGATGGACGTGATGCGCACCGGCGCTTCCGTGCTGGGCTGCGTGCTGCCGGAAAAGGAAGACCACAACCTGGCCGGCGCGCGCGACATCGCCGATCGCCTGATGGCGTCGTTCGGTTCGATCCTGCTGTACTGGTATCACTACAGCCACGCCGGCCGCCGCATCGAGGTGGAAACGGACGACGATTCGATCGGCGGCCACTTCCTGCACCTGCTGCACGGCGCGCCGCCGTCCGAATCGTGGGTGAAGGCGATGCACACCTCGCTGATCCTGTACGCGGAGCACGAATTCAACGCTTCCACGTTCACGTCGCGCGTGATCGCCGGCACCGAGTCGGATATCTACTCGGCCATCACCGGCGCGATCGGCGCGCTACGCGGCCCGAAGCACGGCGGCGCCAACGAAGTGGCGCTGGATATCCAGAAGCGCTACGAGAATGCCGATGAGGCCGAAAGCGACATCCGCGCCCGCGTGGCCGGCAAGGAAGTGGTGATCGGCTTCGGCCATCCGGTCTACACGGTATCCGACCCGCGCAACAAGGTCATCAAGGAAGTGGCGCGCCAGCTGTCCCAGGAAGCGGGCTCGATGAAGATGTTCGACATCGCCGAACGCCTCGAATCGGTGATGTGGGAAGTGAAGAACATGTTCCCGAACCTTGACTGGTTCTCCGCCGTGTCGTACCACATGATGGGCGTGCCGACCGCGATGTTTACGCCGTTGTTCGTCATTTCCCGCACGTCGGGCTGGGCCGCGCACATCATCGAGCAGCGCATCGACAACAAGATCATCCGCCCGAGCGCCAACTACGTGGGCCCGGAAGACCTGCGGTTCGTGCCCATCGCCGAGCGCCGGTAGAGAAACAACGTGAAGGAAGCAAATTGAACACGCCCATGAACACCGCGTACCGGAAGAACCTGCCCGGTACCACGCTCGACTACTTCGATGCACGCGCCGCGGTCGACGCGATCGAAGCGGGCGCCTATGACAGGCTGCCGTATACCTCCCGCGTGCTGGCGGAAAACCTGTGCCGCCGCTGCGATGCCACCCAGCTCACGGCATCGCTGCAGCAACTGGTCTACCGCAGCCGCGACCTGGACTTTCCGTGGTTCCCGGCCCGCGTGGTGTGCCACGACATCCTCGGCCAGACCGCGCTGGTCGACCTGGCCGGCCTGCGCGATGCGATCGCCGGGCAGGGCGGCGACCCTGCGCTCGTCAATCCCGTGGTGCCCACGCAGCTGGTGGTCGACCACTCGCTGGCCGTCGAATGCGGCGGCTTCGATCCCGATGCGTTCGCGAAGAACCGCGCCATCGAGGATCGCCGCAACGAAGACCGCTTTCATTTCATCGAATGGACCAAGCGGGCGTTCCACAACGTCGACGTGATTCCGCCGGGGAACGGCATCCTGCACCAGATCAACCTGGAGCGCATGTCGCCGGTGGTGCAGGTGAGCGGCGGCGTCGCCTATCCGGATACGCTGGTGGGGACCGATTCGCACACGCCGATGGTCGATGCGCTGGGCGTCATCGCCATCGGCGTCGGCGGGCTGGAAGCGGAGACCGTGATGCTGGGCCGCGCCTCGTGGATGCGGCTGCCGGACATCGTCGGCGTCGAGCTGGCGGGGCGGCCGCAACCGGGCATCACGGCCACCGACATCGTGCTGGCGCTGACCGAATTCCTGCGCAAGGAAAAGGTGGTATCGGCCTACCTCGAGTTCCACGGCACAGGGGCAGCCGCGCTGACGCTGGGCGACCGCGCGACGATCTCGAACATGGCGCCCGAATTCGGCGCCACCGCCGCCATGTTCGCCATCGACGAGCAGACCATCCAGTACCTGCGCCTCACCGGCCGCGAAGACGAGCAGGTGGCCCTGGTCGAGCTGTATGCGAAACAGGCCGGCCTGTGGGCCGACAGCCTGGCCAGCGCCGAATACGAGCGCGTGCTGCGTTTCGACCTGTCCACCGTGGTGCGCAATATCGCCGGGCCGTCGAACCCGCACAAGCGCGTGCCGACCTCCGAGCTGGCCGCGCGCGGCATCGCCGGCGTGGTCGAGAACGAGCCGGGCCGCATGCCGGACGGCGCCGTCATCATCGCCGCCATCACCAGCTGCACCAACACGAATAACCCGCGCAACATGATCGCCGCCGGCCTGCTGGCACGCAACGCCAACCGGTTCGGCCTGCTGCGCAAGCCTTGGGTGAAGAGCTCGCTGGCACCCGGGTCGAAGGCTGTCACGCTGTACCTGGAGGAGGCCGGGCTGCTGCCCGAGCTGGAAAAGCTGGGCTTCGGTGTCGTCGCCTATGCCTGTACCTCGTGCAATGGCATGTCCGGCGCGCTCGATCCGGCGATCCAGCAGGAGATCGTCGAACGCGACCTGTACGCCACGGCGGTCCTGTCCGGCAACCGCAATTTCGACGGGCGCATCCACCCATATGCGCAGCAGGCCTTCCTGGCCTCGCCGCCGCTGGTAGTGGCATATGCGATCGCCGGCACGATCCGCTTCGACATCGAGAAGGATGTGCTCGGTCATGACGCGCAGGGCAACGCCATCCGGCTGCAGGACCTGTGGCCGAGCGATGACGAGATCGACGCCATGGTGGCGGCCAGCGTGAAGCCCGAGCAGTTCCGCAAGGTGTACATCCCGATGTTCGCCCGGCAGGAGGAGGCGGGCGGCAGCGTCAGCCCGCTGTACGACTGGCGGCCGCAAAGTACCTATATCCGCCGCCCGCCGTACTGGGAAGGCGCGCTGGCCGGCGAACGCACGCTCACCGGCATGCGCCCGCTGGCCGTCCTGGGCGACAACATCACCACCGATCACCTGTCGCCGTCCAACGCCATTCTTCTCGACAGCGCTGCCGGCGAGTACCTGGCGAAGATGGGCTTGCCGGAAGAAGACTTCAATTCCTACGCCACGCACCGCGGCGACCATCTGACCGCGCAGCGCGCCACATTCGCCAACCCGACCTTGAAGAACGAGATGGTCGTGGTCGATGGCCAGGTCAGGGCCGGCTCGCTGGCGCGGGTCGAGCCGGAAGGCATCGTCACGCGCATGTGGGAAGCGATCGAAACCTACATGGAGCGCCGGCAGCCGCTGATCGTGATCGCCGGGGCCGATTACGGCCAGGGATCGTCGCGCGACTGGGCAGCGAAAGGCGTGCGGCTGGCGGGCGTGGAAGCGATCGTCGCCGAAGGCTTCGAGCGCATCCATCGCACCAACCTGGTCGGCATGGGCGTGCTGCCGCTGGAGTTCACCGGCGGCATGAACCGGCTCACGCTGGGTATCGACGGCACCGAAACCTTCGACGTGGTGGGCGAGCGCAAGCCGCGCGCCGCGCTGACCCTGGTGATCCACCGGAACAACGGCGAAAACCTTACGGTGCCGGTACTGTGCCGGCTCGACACGGCCGAGGAAGTGGCGATCTACGAGGCGGGCGGCGTGCTGCAGCGCTTTGCGCAGGATTTCCTTGCCTCCAGGGCCCAAACTGCCAGCGAGGCCGCATGATGGCCCCTCCGCAAATCAGGATTCCCGCCACCTACATGCGCGGCGGCACCAGCAAGGGCGTGTTCTTCCGGCTGGAAGACCTGCCCGAGGCAGCCCGCGTGCCGGGGCCGGCGCGCGATGCGCTGCTGCTGCGCGTGATCGGCAGTCCCGACCCGTACGGCAAGCAGATCGACGGCATGGGCGGCGCCACGTCGAGCACCAGCAAGGCGGTGATCCTGTCGAGGAGCACGCGGCCCGGCCACGATGTCGATTACCTGTTCGGGCAGGTGTCGATCGACAGGCCGTTCGTTGACTGGAGCGGCAATTGCGGCAACCTGTCGGCCGCCGTCGGGCCGTTCGCGCTTGCCAACGGCATGGTCGAGCCAGGCCGGGTGCCGCGCAACGGCCTGGCCGTGGTGCGCATCTGGCAGGCCAATATCGGCAAGACGATCATCGCCCACGTGCCGGTGGCGGACGGGGCGGTACAGGAGACCGGCGATTTCGAGCTCGACGGCGTAACGTTCCCGGCAGCCGAGGTGCAGCTTGAGTTCATGGACCCGGCGGCGGACGAGGAGGGCGCCGGCGGTGCGATGTTCCCGACCGGCCGCGTGGTCGACGAGCTCGACGTGCCTGGCGTGGGTACGCTGCGCGCAACCATGATCAATGCCGGCATCCCGACCATCTTCGTCGAGGCCGCCGGCATCGGCTACACGGGCAGCGAACTGCAGGATGCCATCAATGGCGACGGCAAGGCACTGGCGATGTTCGAGGCGATCCGCGCCCACGGCGCCGTGCGCATGGGCCTGATCGCGCATATCGACGAGGCTGCACGCCGCCAGCACACGCCGAAGGTGGCGTTCGTGGCGCCGCCCGCTGCCTATACCGCTTCGTCCGGCAAAACCGTGCAGGCCGGAGAGATCGACCTGCTGGTGCGCGCGCTGTCGATGGGCAAGCTGCACCATGCGATGATGGGGACTGCCGCCGTGGCGATCGGCACGGCCGCGGCGATCCCCGGTACGCTGGTCAACCTGGCGGCCGGTGGCGGCGTGCGCACCGCTGTGCGGTTCGGCCACCCGTCCGGCACGCTGCGCGTCGGCGCCGAAGCGCTCGAGGTCGAAGGGCAGTGGCGCGTGACGAAGGCCGTCATGAGCCGCAGCGCCCGCGTGCTGATGGAAGGCTGCGTGCGCGTCCCGTTCCAGCAATAGCCGTTACCGCGGGATGGGGAGCGGCCGGGCCGCCTGTTTCAGGCGGATTTGTAACCATCTGTTGTATCGAAGCCCGGCACCGCCGGGCTTCTTGCATTGTGCATGGCTATTGCAGGGCGGCCGGGTTATGATTTGCCGTTGAGTTGCCTGAATGCAGCTTTTCTTGCGCGCGATAATTCCATGAACGATTCCCCCGCTATTGCCGACCCGTTTGCCAACCCGATTGCCGACGCCATTGCCGACGCACTGCAGCTGATCGGCATGCCTGCCTGCGCCTGCGACGGCAGCGGCAGCGTGGTGGCATCGAATGCGGAACTCGATGCGCTGCTGGCGCGCGATCCGCGCGGGATGGCAATGGCTGAACTGTTCGCCCGGCATGTGCGCGGCGACAGCGGCGCGGCGCTGGCGGCCGCGCTGCACGGCAGCGACACCGCTTCGTGGGACAGTTGCCTGTCCGCCGCGGCCGGCCGTTACGTGGCCGTGCAGGTCACCGTCAAGCCTTTCCCTGCCACGTCGGCGCTGCGCGGCGGCACCGTCCTGTTCCACGATATCGGCTCCGTCCAGCGCGACCAGCGCGCGCTGCGCAAGGCACTGCTGGAACAGCGCGCGATCCTGGAAAACGCCGCGGTCGGCATCATCTTCAGCAAGCACGATCACGTCCACGAATGCAATATGCGCGCGGCGGAGATGTTCGGCTATGCCCGCCAGGAGCTGGAAGGCAAGCCTACCCGCATCCTGTACCCCGACATGGAGCACTTCGACAGCTTGCGCAAGCAATGGATGCCGGTGCTCGGCCAGGGACGCTCGGTCACGCTGGAAACGCCGATGCGGCGGGGCGACGGCGCTCTGTTCTGGTGCCGCGCGCATGGCCGCGCCGTCGATCCGTCCGACGAGCAGGCCGGCATGGTCTGGATCGTCGAGGACATCAGCGAGCAGCGTGCCGCCAGCGAGGGCACCCGCAAGATCCTGCTGGAACAGCAGGCGATCCTCGACAACGCATCGGTCGGCATCCTGTTCACGAAGAACCAGCGCATGTTGAGCTGCAATCCGCGCATTGCCGCGATGTTCGGCTACGCGCCGGACGAGATGGTCGGCATGCATGCGGGGGCCGTGTTCCCGTCCGAGGCAGTCTACCGCGAGTTCGGCGGCGAGGCGGGGCCGATGCTGGCCAGCGGCCGGCCGTTCGAGAAGAAGGAGTTCCAGTTCCAGCGCAAGGATGGCGCGCTGTTCTGGTGCCGCGTGCGCGCCAAGGCCGTGGACCAGAAAGACAACGATGGCGGCACGATCTGGATCCTGGAAGACGTGACGCAGTCGCGGCAGAACCAGATGGAAACCGAGGCGCTGATGAACAATGCCTCGATCAGCATCCTGTTCACGCGCCAGCGCACGATCACCCGCCACAACCGCGGTTTTGCCGAGATGTTCCGCTATGACGGCGACGAGGCGATCGGCATGGCCTGCGAGGCGCTGTATCCGTCGCTGGCCGCCTACGAGGCGCTCAGCGCGCAGGCCGGCCCGCTGCTGGCGGCTGCCCGGCCGTTCCAGACCGAGATCGAATTGCGGCGCAAGGACGGCAGCACGTTCTGGGCGCAGCTGATCGCCTATGTGGTCAATCCCGAAGCGCCGGCCCAGGGTACCATCTGGATCGCCGAAGACCGCACCGAGCACAAGGCCGCCGAGGAATCGCTGCGCCAGGCGGCGGATTCGGTGCGCCGCGCGCGCGACGAGCTGGAAGTACGGGTGCTGGAGCGCACCGCCGAGCTGGCGGGCGCGAATGCCATGCTGCAGGGGGAGATCGTCGAGCGCCGGCATGCCGAAGCCCGGGTGCACCATATGGCGTACCACGACAGCCTGACCGGCTTGCCGAACCGGGCATTGCTGACCGACCGGATCGAGCGGGCCGTGCTCAATGCGCAGCGCACCGAACGGTTGCTGGCGGTGATGTTCCTCGACCTGGACCGCTTCAAGACCATCAACGACTCGCTGGGCCACGTGACCGGCGACGCGCTGCTGAAGGAAGTGGCCGGCCGTTTGTGCCGGGCAGTGCGGGCCAGCGACACCGTGGCGCGGCTGGGCGGCGACGAATTCGTGGTGCTGGCGCCGCATATCCGCGACAGCGACGAGGCGGCCCATGTGGCCGAAAAGATCATCGAGGCGCTGGCGCAGCCGTTCCCGCTGGACGGGCACACGCTCCACATCACGCCGTCGATCGGCATCTGCGTTTGCCCGGACGACGGGCAGGACGTGGAAACGCTGATGCGCCATGCCGACGCGGCCATGTACCATGCCAAGGCGGCCGGCCGCAACACGTACCAGTTCTTCACGCAGAAGATGAATTCCGCCGCCTCGCATTTCGAGCTGGAAAGCAGCCTGCGCAGCGCGCTGGCGCAGAGCCAGTTCGAACTGCACTTCCAGCCGATCATCGACATCGGCACGCGGCGGCTGCATTCTCTCGAGGTACTGTTGCGCTGGCGCCGGCCGGGCAGCGGCCTGGTGGGGCCGGACAAGTTCATCCCGATCCTCGAGGAAAACGGACTGATCGTACCTGTCGGCGAATGGGTGATCCGCCGCGCATGCGAGCAGATCATGGAGTGGAAGCGGCAGGGCCTGCGGCCGGTGCCGCTGGCGGTGAACCTGTCGCCGCGCCAGTTCATGCACAGGGGCCTGGTGCCGGCGATCCGGCGCATTCTCGATGACACGGGCATCGATCCGGCATTGCTGGAATTCGAGATCACGGAAACCGCGCTGATGCAGCACGGCGAGCAGACGCTGGACATTCTCGGCCAGATCAATGCGATGGGTATCCGCCTGTCGATCGACGACTTCGGCACCGGCTATTCGAGCCTGGCCTACCTGAAGCGCTTCCCCGTCAAGAAGATCAAGATCGACCGCGCCTTCATCAAGGACCTGGAAAAGAGTGCCGAGGATCGGGCGATCGTGGCGGCGATCGTCGCGCTGTCCGACAGCCTGCAGCTGTCGGTGGTGGCCGAAGGCGTCGAGACGGAAGGCCATTACGCGCTGCTGCAGGCGCAGGGCTGCCAGTTTGCCCAGGGCTACCTGTTCTCGCCGCCGGTGCCGCGGGTCAACGCCGCGAACATGCTGGAACGCCTGGGCTGAAGCCCGGCAGGCTGCTACCCCAGCGTTGCGATCACCGGCGTGTGGTCGGATGGCTGCTTCCATTTGCGCGGCGTGCGATCGATCGTGCAGCCGGTGCAACGCGCCGCAAGCGGCGAGGACAGCAGGATGTGGTCGATCCGCAAGCCCTGGTTCTTCTGGAAGCGCAGCATCCGGTAATCCCACCAGCTGTACGTTTTCTCCGGCTGGGCGAACAGGCGATAGGCGTCGGTCAGGCCGACGTCGAGCAGGGCCTGGAATGCCGCGCGTTCCCGTGGCGAGACGTGCACTTCGCCTTCCCAGGCCGCGGGATCATGCACGTCGCGGTCTTCCGGCGCCACGTTGTAGTCGCCCAGCACGGCAAGGTTCGGGTGGCGCGCCAATTCATCGGCCAGCCAGTCACGGAAGGCCGCCATCCAGCCCAGCTTGTATGCGTACTTGTCGGAGTCGATAGCCTGGCCGTTCGGCACATAAGCGCAAACGACGCGCACGCCATCGATCGTCGCGGCGAGGATACGCTGCTGTTCGTCCGGATGCAGCGGATTATTGCGGACGATATCGGTCATTGGCAGGCGCGACAGGATCGCCACGCCGTTATAGGTTTTTTGCCCGGAAAATTGCACCTGATAGCCTGCCGCTTCGATAGCGGCGGCAGGGAATTTGTCGTCGGTAAGTTTTGTTTCCTGAATGCAGATTATGTCGACCGGGTTCGTTTCCAGCCACTGCAGCAGGTGCGGCAGGCGGACATTCAGGGAATTGACGTTCCACGTGGCGAGTTGCATAGTATTCCTTGTGAGCGTTTCATTTCGGGCCGCATATTACCGCAATGAGTACTCCACAAGTTGCAAAAACCTAATACAATGTACGGAAGTTCAATTGCGCTGCGTCAGCAATTGGAAATAATAAGACTACTCTCAGACGCAACTTCGTTGCAAAATGCGACCACTTTGAAAAATTATTGCCGTTTTTGCCTCTCAGTTATCAAAATAGTATTAAAATTCGATTAGCGGTGCCTTGAAAGGGCAATATACTGAGCTTGTTCATCATGAGCAGCTTGCGCCCCTTGGCCCGCTGAAAGCATCTTCAGCGCGCAACACACAAAATTGCTTCATCTCTAGTGTTGTCGTGCGTCAATAGATGGTACTATTGAGAAATATTGGTTTAAACGTGCAAAGCATTTGTAAAGGAAGAAAATGCGATCTGCATTCGAAGCATGGGCTCAGAAGGACGGGCATATCGTCCGCCGCCGCGAGGACAAGCCAGAAGAATATCTGGTGTATGAAACGCAGCGCCGCTGGCTGATCTGGCAGGCGGCGCTGGAACACGGCAAGACTCCGGGTGGCCGCAAGGCCGCGAAGGAAGCCGTGGACAAGGTCAGTACCCGTACCGCAACCGCGACCGCAACACGTCCGCAAGTGATTGCATCGGACGAGGCCGCTGTGCGCACCCAGGTGCTGAACGAAGTGCTGGATGCTTTTTCGGCACTGAAAAGCAGGGACAACACGGCAATGGACGACATCATGCATGTCATCCAGGGCTTGAAGCAGAAGCAGCAGGCCGCCAAGAACGGCGACTGACGGCTCGATGCCAGACCGGCAGAAGACAATGGCCGGCATGGTGCATGTGCACCATGCCGGTTCGGTCGCATGCCGGATCCTGCCGGGTGCCACGCTGGCATTGCTGCTTGCGGGCTGCGCAACGCTGACCGAATCGACCGAACAGTACGTGATGGTACAAACCGTGCTCGACCACCAGCAGGTGGCCGGTATCGGCTGCGTCCTGTCCAACGATGCCGGCCGCTGGTTCGTCACGTCTCCCGGCCGTGTCCGCATCCGGAAGAGCACGCAGCCTTTGACCGTCGACTGCCGTCTCAACGACGTCTATGCATACGACCAGATCGGTCCCAGGCAGAACAGTTCCCGCTGGGGCAACATCCTGCTCACCGCGGGCACTGGCCAGTTCGTCGATCGCCAGACCGGTGCCGGGTTCGATTATCCCGGCACGCTCACCGTATTGCTGAAGCGGGTCGCGCCGGCAAAGCCGCCGGTTGCACCGGCTCCAGTTGCAGTTCCAGTTCCTTCACCGCCTCCCGCGGCACCACAGCCGCCGGGTGGATCCGCCATTTATTGAAGCCTTCTTCCACGCCACGTCTGCGCCAGCTCACGATGCCGTGGCACCCGATGCCTAACATGTCCGTTTCTTTGAAGAATCGGAAATGGAGGCACGATGGAATTTTTGGTGATCGTCGCGGCGGGAATTGTCATCCTGCCCGTCATCCTGTTGTTCTCGGTGTTCGGCGCCTATGCCAGGATCCGGGACCTGGAAGACATGGCGGCGCAGATGCGCCAGACTATCGACACGCTGGTACACCAGCAGTGGAACCGGAGCGGCGGCGTACCTGCCGAGCCCCAGCAGGAGCAGCCCCGGCGTGATCGACCTGCCGGTGGCAAGATGCCATCGAGCCAGAATGAGGGCGCCATCCCGGTATCCCCCGAGTCCATGCCTGCAGGCGCGGGCACTGCGGCACCAGTGGTTTCCCCAGTCAATCCGCCTGTAACCAGTCCGCCGGCAACCACGCCACAGGTAGCCACGCCACAGGTAGCCACGCCACAGGTAACCACGTCACCATTAACCGCTTCACCAGTAACGGCTTCGCCGGTAACCAGCCCGCCTGCCGTCAGTCCTCAACCTGCAAGCCCCGCACCGCATGCCCCGCCATCCGCGCTGGCTGCGTCCGCGGTGACGTCCCCCGCGCCCGTCGAGCTTCCGGACGCATGGCGCGACCGTATGCAGGCGGCGGATTCGAACCCCATCCAGCGCGCGCTCGCCGCGGCGCTGCGCTGGCTCCTTACCGGCAACCTGGTTGCCAAGGTTGGATTGATCATCCTGTTCATCGGCATCAGCTTCCTGCTGAAGTACGTCGCCGTGCAAATCGTCATCCCGATCGAGTTGCGCATTGCCGCGATCGCGGCCGCAGATATCGCACTGCTGGCCTGGGGCTGGCGCATCAGGACCAGTCGCCGCAATATCGGCTTGCCGGTGCAGGGTGCCGCGATCGCCATATTGATGCTGCTGACATTTGCTTCCTTCCGCATGTATGCATTGATCCCGGGCGGCGCGGCATTCGCGGTGCTGTTCCTGCTAACGGTGTTCACCTGCCTGCTGGCTGTGCTCCAGAATGCTGTCTGGCTGGCGCTGTTCGGCATTACCGGCGGGTTCCTTGCGCCGATCTTCACATCGTCCGGCACCGGTAGCCACATCGCGCTGTTCTCTTACTATGCAGTGCTCGACATGGGCATCCTGGCAATCGCGCTGAAGCGTTCGTGGCGTGCGCTGAACGTGGTGGGACTGACGTTCACCTCGCTGATCGGCATTGCCTGGGCCGTGCAACGCTACACGCCCGACGACTACCTGTCGGCGCAGCTGTTCCTGCTGTTGTTTTTCCTGTTCTTCACAGCCATTTCGCTGGTCTATGCGTTCCGGCAATCCGCGACCATGAAAAACCCGGTCGACAGCACGCTGGTGTTCGGCACGCCGCTGCTCGGCGCTGCATTGCAATGGGCACTGGTGCGCGACATGGAGTTCGCTGTCGCGTTTTCGGCCTTGGGCGGTGGCGTGTTCTACACGGGACTGGCGCTGGCGCTATGGCGTCGAAGCGGCGACAACCTGCGCCTGCTGGTCGAGTGGTTCCTGGCCCTGGGCGTGGCACTGGGCACACTCGTCATACCGCTTGCGCTGGATGCGCGCTGGACATCTGCCGCGTGGGCCGTGGAAGGCGCGGCACTGGCATGGCTGGGCTTGCGGCATGGCCGCGCCCGGACCTGGGGTTTCGGCCTGCTGGTGCAACTGGGCGCCTGGTTCGCGTTCCTGTTCTCGGCCGGCAACCTGACGCCGGGCACGGCGGCCGAGGCACACCTGTGGCTCGGCTTCCTGATCGTCGCGGCCAGCAGCGGCCTCATGTCCCGGCTGTTCGGCCGCCGCGCCGCGGAGCCGGGCACGACATTCGATACGCTCGGCGTCATGCTGCTGTGCGTTGCCACGGCCTGGCTGCTGGCCGGCACCTGGACCGAAATCGTGTTGCGGACGGAAGGCGCGACACGTAGCAATCTGCTGGCCGTCACGGCACTGATGCTGAGTGCCGGGCTGACATTCGCGGCAGTGCGCGCCGGCTGGCGCGGCGCGCGTGGCATGGGGCTGATGGTGCAGTTGCTCGCGGGCGTGACACTGCTCGTGCAGATCGGTGAAGCGTGGCACTGGTCGTGGCAGGCGGCGCACGACGGGCGTCCCGTGACCGGCGTCGTGCTGGTGACGGCTGCCGCCTTCCTGACCGCCTGGCGGATGACACGCGCGAAGGAAATCATGGCGCGGCGAAGCGCGCCTGGCATGCTCGCATGGGGAGCGCTATGGTGGTTTGGTCCATTGCTGGATACCTGTGCCGGTTACGTTGCCGGCTGGACCGGCATCGAGCCGGCGCCGCGCTTCCTGCCATTCCTCGACCTGTGGCCCGCCTATGCGCTCTGCCTCGCCGCATCGTCCGTGCTGCTGGCGTGGCTTGGCCCGCGCCTGCGTTGGCGCTCGCTGCGCTGGTTGACGGCTGCCTGCTGGGCCGGACTGGCGGTGGCGATGATCGAATTGCTGATCGGGCTGCATGCCGGCCACCTGCCGCTGCTGGAGGACTGGATCGCGCTGGCCGTGCTGCTGGCAGCTGGCGAATACCTGCTGCACCGCTGGCCGGGCAATGGCTGGCGGATCGGGCGGGAGGCCCTGCTGGTACTGCACACCGTCCGCAGCGTGGGGCCATGGCTGATGATCTGGCCGCTGGGGTTCCTGCTGATCGGCGACTGGCTGGCGGGTCAGCATGTTCTGCTGGCCCGGGCGGGTTGGGAAACCGCCGGTTCCTGGGCACGCTTCGTACCGCTGTGGGGGCAGATGCTGGTTGCCGGCTGGCTGCTGCACCGCACGCGCATTGGCGGCTGGCCGGTCCAGCCGGTACCGGAATGGTACGGCAAGGTACTGCTGCCGCTGGCGACGGCGTGGACCGTGTTCCATGTGCTGGCGTGGAACCTGACGCAGGGTGGTGCGATGGCGCCGCTGCCCTACCTGCCGCTGGCCAATCCGCTCGATCTCACCACCGGGTTCGCGACCGTGCTGGTGTTGATGCTGTGCCGCGGCGAACCGGGCATCACGCTGCCGCGCGCGTGGCAGCACAGGCTGCCGTGGCTCGGCATGGCGGCGGCATTCGCCTGGTTCAACCTGATCCTGTTGCGCAGCGCAGCCCACTGACTGGACCTCCCTTACCGGGCCGATGCGCTGTTTGCGTCGCGCACGGTACAGGCGGCGCTGTCGCTGGTCTGGACCGTGGCGGCCCTGGTACTGATGCGCCGCGCGTTCGGCCGGGTGCAACGCCGGCCATGGCTGGCCGGCGCAGCGATGCTGGGGCTCGTGGTTGCCAAGCTGTTCCTTGTCGACCTGGCCGGCAGCGGCAGCATCGCGCGCATCGTCTCCTTCGTGGGCGTCGGCCTGCTGATGCTGGCGATCGGCTACCTGGCGCCATACCCGGCGTCACCGCCGCAAGATGCGCAGGCGCGCAAGGGAGGCTCGGCATGAGGCAGCCATTTGCTCGCATGGCCGCCACGGCGGCACTGGCGCTGGCAGGTTTGCCCGCCGGCGCGGCAGATACCCCGGCGCATTATGCATATCAGCAGGAACTGGCGGTCAGCGGCCGGGAGGCAGTCGTACAGTACAGGCTGCCCCGCAACGTCTACCTGCACGCACTATCGGCCGAGCTGCACGACGTGCGCGTGTTCGATGCAAGCGGTACGCCGCTGCCGTTCGCCTTGCGCGCGCCGGTCGATGTGGCGCAGGCCAGCCGGCAAGCCATATCGGTACGCATGTTCCCCGTGTTCAGCCAGCCGGATGAGGAAGGCATCGATGCCGGTGTCGAGATCCGCCGGAGCCGGGACGGCACCGTGATTTCCGTGGAAGCACGCGCCGCCGGCGCGCAGGCGGCTGTGCCGGTGTTGTCGGCGCTGGTCCTCGACATGGGAGCGGGCCGAACCTTCGATGCGCTCCAGTTTTCCCTGCCATCGGGCAGCGGGCGGTATCAGGCCCGGCTGCGTATCGAAACCAGCGATGACCTGCAGCAATGGCACGGCATTGCCGAAAGCCAGGTCAGCTGGATGGTAAGCGGCGACGGCCAGGCGCTGGCCAGCGATCGCATCGCCTTCGAGCCGCGGCAGTTCCGTTATGCGCGCATTCGCTGGCTGTCCGGCAAGCCCATGCAATTTGCCGGCATTCGCGGGGAAGCCGTGCGCTTCGACGAAATGCCGGCCCCGCTCGAGACCATGCTGGTGCAACCGGTGCCAGGCAAGGCCGCTACCGACCTGATGTATCCGTCGGCCATCGCGATTCCCGTTCAACGGATCGGCCTGCAGTTCGCCGAGCGCAGCATCAGCCTTCCGGCCGAGCTGGGCAGCTACCGTGAACTGCCCGCGCTTCGCGGCTCCCGGCGGACGACCTGGCAGTTCGAGCCTGTGGTGAGCGCCACGTTCTACCGGTTCGGGCAGGGTGGCCGCGAGCGTGTATCCGGCGATGTGCCGATCCCGCCTCGGCACAGTGCGCACTGGGTGCTCCGGCCACTGGCGGCCAGCGGCAGCCAGCCGGCATTGCGGCTGGGCTGGTCGCCGGCGACGCTGGTGTTCCTGGCCAATGGCCGTGCGCCGTACAGGCTGGCTTATGGCCGCCGCGACGCACGGCCGGGGGCATGGAGCATCGAACAGGTGGCGCCGGGCCTGACCCAGGCGGAACTGGGCAACCTGGAACGCGCTACCGGCTCGGCCGAGCGGATCGTGGCGAAGCCGGCGGCACCGGCTCCCGGCGCCGCCGTGCAGGCAGCGGAGTCCGCGGCCACCCGCAAGGGTATCCTTTGGGGCACGCTGGCACTGGGCTTGTGCGTGCTGGCGGCGATGGCCTGGCAACTGGTTCGCCAGCTGAAATGAAAACGCCGCCCGGCGCGAGCCGGGCGGCGTTCATCCCGCCGCGCCGTGCTGCCCGCGCGGCCGGGTCCTTCCTTACGCCCTGTTTTACACCCTGTTGATCAGGAAGTTCGTCAGCAGCGGCACGGGCCGGCCGGTGGCGCCCTTGGCGGCGCCCGACTTCCAGGCGGTGCCGGCGATGTCCACGTGGGCCCATGGATACTTGCGGGTGAAGTTTTCCAGGAATGCGGCGGCGGTGCACGAAGCGCCGCCCGGCGAGCCGATATTGGCCAGGTCGGCGAAGTTCGACTTCAGCTGCTCGTTGTACTGTTCGCCGATCGGCAGGCGCCACACGGTATCGCCGGTGGCGCGGCCGGCCGCGGCGATTTCCTCGGCCAGCGCGTTGTGCTCGTCGTCGTCGCGCGTGAACAGGCCGCTGTGGTGGTGGCCCAGCGCCACGATGCAGGCACCGGTCAGCGTGGCCACGTCGATCACCGCCGCCGGGTTGAAGCGCTCGGCGTAGGTCAGCGCGTCGCACAGGATCAGGCGGCCTTCGGCGTCCGTGTTCAGCACTTCGATCGTCAGGCCGTTCATCGACGTGACGATATCGCCAGGCTTGGTGGCGCGGCCGGACGGCATGTTCTCACAGGCCGGCACGATGCCGATCACATTCAGCTTCAGGCCCATCTCGCCGATCGCGCGGAAGGTGCCCAGCACCGATGCGGCGCCGCCCATGTCGTACTTCATTTCATCCATGCCGGGGCCGGGCTTGATCGAAATGCCGCCCGTGTCGAACGTAATGCCCTTGCCGACCAGCACCACCGGTGCATCCTTCGGCTTGCCGCCCATGTGCTTCAGCACGATGAACTTCGGCGGCTGCTCGCTGCCGTTCGTCACCGACAGGAAGCTGCCCATCTTCAGCGCCTCGAGCTGCTTGCGCTCCAGCACTTCCACATTGAACTTGTACTCCTTGCCCAGGCTCTTCGCGGTCTCGGCCAGGTAGGTCGGGGTGCAGACGTTGGCCGACAGGTTGGCCAGGTCTTTCGTCAGCTGCATGCCGTTCGCCACGGCGATCGCCTGCGCCAGCGCCAGCTTGGTGCCGGCATTGTTCGGCACCGCAAGGGCGATCTTCTTCACGCCGGCGGGCGCCGGGTCCTTCTTCGACTTCTGCGCGTCGGTGCGGTAGATGCTGTCGCGCGCGGCCACCACCACGGCGCGGATCGCCCAGTTCACGTCGCGCTCTTTCAGTTCGGCCAGCGGCAGTGCGATAATGGCGTCCGCCGCGCCCAGCGTGGCAAACACCTTCAGTGCCGCCTGGACGCCGCTGGCGAAGGCTTTTTCGGTCACGCCGTCCGCATTGCCCAGGCCGACCAGCAGCACGCGCTCGGCCGCCACGCCATCCAGGCCGCGCAACAGCAGGGTGGAACCGGGCTTGCCGGTGATGTCGCCGGACTTCAGCGCTGCCGTAATCTGGCCGGCACCATCGAGTGCCTGGGCCGCCTGCGACAGCTTCCTGTTTTCGAATACGGCAACCGCGACACAGCCGGCCTTGGCCGACGCGATGGTGTTCTTGTTGTCGAATGCTTTTATGCTAAAGTCCATTTTTGTTCTCCGTTGGTGCGCCGATGTCCGTCGGATATTCGTATCCTGGACGAACATCAAAGCGCGGTAGCTTAACCCAATCACGTAACCGGCCCCATATGGCCCATATGGCCCATATGGCCCATAGGGCCCATACGCGGTCATATGGGCAGGTTACATAACCTCACTTATCGAATTATAAGCTTCGAATGATTTTCCAACGCGCCCTGAGGCGTGAGCTGCTCGGCTCCGCTGGGGCTACCTTCACGGTGCTGTTCACCATCATCCTCACGTGGACCCTGATCAGGATCCTCGGCCAGGCCGCCGGCGGCAAGGTCGCATCGGGCGACGTCATCGCGCTGATCGCTTTCACGTCGCTCAATTACCTGCCGCTAATCCTCGCGCTGACCAGTTTCATCGCCGTGCTGATGGTGGTCACCCGCACCTACCGCGATTCCGAAATGGTGGTGTGGTTCGCTTCCGGCCAGAGCCTCACCGCATGGATCCGGCCCGTGCTCACGTTCGGCTTTCCGATCATCGTGGTCACCGCGGTGCTGTCGTTCTACGCCGGGCCGTGGGCCAAGCTGCAGTATGCCGAGTACGTCGAGCGCTTCGCCAAGCGCGAGGACCTGCAGAAGGTGTCGCCCGGCCAGTTCAAGGAATCGGGTTCCAGAAACGCGATCTTCTTCGCCGAAGGCACGTCGGGTCAGACGGCTGCGGTGCAGAACGTGTTCGTCAACCAGGTCGATGCGCGCGGCAACTTCATCATCGTGGCAAAGGAAGCCGTGGTCGAAACGGCCGATAACGGCCAGCGCTACCTCGTGATGAAGAACGGCCGCCGCTACCAGGGCGAGCCGGGCCAGGCCGATTTCCAGACGATGGAATTCGACAGCTACAAGATGCGCGTGGCGCAGCAGGCAACCAAGCTCGAAACGATCCAGAAAGTGAATGCGATGCCGACGGCGATACTGGTCAATGTTCCCACCAACCAGGCGCGTGCCGAACTGCTGTGGCGAATTTCCGCGCCGATCACCTGCCTGGTGCTGATGCTGCTGGCAATCCCGCTGGGCTTCGTCAATCCCCGTGCCGGCAGTTCGACGAACCTGATCATCGCGATCCTGATCTTCTTCACGTACTACAACCTGACCGAACTGTTCCGCAAAGGAGTCGAGCAGGGCAGGTTCAGCTTCGTGATGGGCTGGTGGCCGCTGCACGTGGCGGCGCTGTTGACCGTCGTCGCCCTGTTCATGTGGCGCCTGAACGTGAACAGCCGCTGGCATCCGCGTGCGCTGCTGTCTGCGCGCAAGCGCGGGAAGGGGGCGGCATGAGCGTGCTGCAACGCTACTTCGCCGTTTCCATCACGAAGTCCGTCGTGATGGTGCTGCTGGCATTCCTGGGGCTGACGGCCTTCATGGACCTGACCAACGAGCTGTCGTCCGTGGGCCGCAACGGCTATGCATTGAAGGATGCGCTGCTGTTCGTGCTCGTGATGGTTCCCCAGCACGTGTACGAGGTGATGCCGGTCGCGGCGCTGATCGGCACGATCTACACGATGGCGCAGTTCGCGTCGTCGTCCGAATTCACCATCATGCGCGCAGCCGGCATGTCGACGCGGATGGCGGGCGCGATGCTGTTCAAGACCGGCATCGCCTTCGTCGCCATCACCTTCATTTTTGGCGAACTGATCGCCCCGCGCACGGCGCTGATGGCCGAGCGCCTGCACCTGACGGGGCGCGGCACCACGGTGTCCTCGGAATTCCGTTCCGGCCTGTGGACGAAGGACATCGTCAAGAGCGACGGGCTGACCGGCACCGTGCAGGGATCGCGCTTCTTCAACGTGCGCCAGGTGCGCCCGGACAGCAGCCTGGTGGATGTGAAGCTCTACGAGTTCGACAACAGCTACCGCCTGCGCACGCTGACGGTGGCGAAAAGCGGCACTTACCAGGGCAATAACGTGTGGCGCCTGCAGGATGTGACGGAAAACCACTTCACCAACCCCGCATTGCTGAAGGGCGAGGCGACGTCGCGGAACAATTTCGCGCAGGAGACCAGCGCGATCGAAACCCGGCGGCATGCGACCAAGGACCTGATTTCCGAAATCACGCCCAAGATCCTGTCCGTGGCCGCCTCCGACCCGGAACGCATGTCGGCCAACGAGCTGGCCGTGTACACCCGCCACCTGCAGGAAAACCGCCAGCAGACCGAGCGCTTCAAGATCGCGTTCTGGAAAAAGCTGATCGACCCGCTGGCGATCTTCGTGCTGATGGCGCTGGCGCTGCCATTCGCCTACCTGCACACGCGCAGCGGGGGCGTCAGCCTGAAGATCTTCATCGGCATCATGATCGGGGTGAGCTTCCTGCTCGTGAATACGCTGTTCTCCCATGTGGGGGCGCTATCCACGCTGCCTGCCTATGTGATCGCCGTGATGCCGAGCCTTATTTTCCTTGCCCTCGCCGTGGGGGCGCTTTACTGGGTGGAGAGACATTAGTGGAACAGCAGACGAAGCGCGCATTGATCCTGTTTGCCCACGGCGCCCGCGCCGCCAGCTGGGCCGCACCGTTCGAGCGCCTGCGCGCACTGGTGGCGGCGCGCCAGCCCGATGTCGACGTCTCGCTGGCTTTCCTCGAACTGATGACGCCGCGGCTGCCTGAGCGGGCCGCCGAACTGGTGGCACAGGGCGTCACCGACCTGATGGTGGTACCGGTATTCCTGGGACAGGGCGGGCACGTGCTGCGCGACCTGCCGGTGATGATCGACCAGTTGCGCGCCGAGCACCCGCAACTCGCGGTGCGCGTGGCCGAAGCGGCCGGCGAGAATGCCGCCGTGCTGCAGGCTATCGCCGATTACTGCATTGGAACGCTGCTTGACCCCGGTTGATATCGGGCCTTTCGCGATTGCCCAGCCGGTCGTCATCCGAGGAGACATTGCCGCCAACGTCGCGCGCCACGTCGCGCTGGCTGAAACCGCGGCTCGCCACGGCGCGCGCCTGGTATTGTTCCCCGAGCTGGCGTTGACGGGCTACGAACCGGCGCTGGCCGCAAGCCTGGCTCTGGCCGCGGACGATGCCGAGCTGCTGCCGCTGCGTGAAGTGGCGATCCGGCTTGGTCTCGTGCTCGTCACCGGTGCGCCATGGATGACGGCCGGCTTGCCGCGCATCGCCGCGCTGTCGTTCCTGCCGGATGGTGCGCTGCAGGTCTACACCAAGCAGCATCTGCATCCCGGCGAGGATGCCGCCTTTGCCATCGGCGATGGCGGCGCCGGCTTGCGCCTGGGCGAGGCGCACGTGGCGCTGGCGGTGTGCGCCGAGATCGCGCACGCGGAGCACCCTGCCGCGGCGGCGCGTGACGGCGCGGCCCTGTATGCCGCCAGCGTGCTGGTTTCTGAAAACGGCTACGAAGCCGATGCGGCCCTGCTGCGCGGCCATGCCCGCGAACACCGGATGCCGGTCGCGATGGCAAACCATGGCGGCCCTACCGGCGGATGGCGCAGTGCCGGGCGCAGCGCAATATGGGATGAGAGCGGCGACATCGTGATCGCCGCGGACGGTGACGGCGAATGCCTGCTGGTGGCGCAGCGCGCCGATGCGGTGTGGCGCGCCCGGAGCGTCGACGTCACCGGCTGACCCACCGGGGCGGCGCGCATGACGACGCGCCGCCGGAATGCCGACGTCAGTGCTCCGTTACGTTGGCGCGCGCATGCGCCACCATCGCCTGGATCGTCGCGCCCGGGGTTTCGAACTCGCGTTCCACGGCATCGCGCAGTGCATCGGATTTCAACTCGTCCAGCGCGGTGCGCGATACCTGTTCCGCCACGTCCTCTTCGTCCTGGCGCCGCAGCACTTCCACCACGAGCCGCACTTCCTTCGTGTAGTTCAGCACGAACGACAGCAGGGCAGGGGCGGACGACGAACCCGCCGTCTTCACCAGTTCCGCCGTATAGGCGTTCAGGTTGGCCGCCAGCGCCTGCACGCGCGCGGCCGGGTCGCCCAGGTAGCGGCGCGCCAGCGTGAAGTCCTCGGCGGTCACCAGGGCCGGCAGCGCGAAATCGGCACATTGCCGGGCCAGCTCGGGCATCTGGATATCCATCCGCACGAAAAGGTCGTGCGTTGCCCGTTCCTCGCCCAGCGCGCTGTTGATGGCAACGATGTCGCGGAACAGGTCGCGGGACTGGCCGCCCTCCAGCATGCGCGCCGTGTCGCGGTCCCGCAGGCCCTGCAGCGCACGGCGCGCCAGCGGGAACTGCTCGGCCAGGTAGATCCAGTCGCGCAGGGCGAACGACAGGCGCACGCCCGCCAGGCCCGGCTCGACGGCCAGCGCGTTTTCGTGGAACCACAGGTGATCGCGCAACGCATCCTCGTACCGGCCTTCCAGCCGCGCCGTGCGCGCCCGCTCCAGTACGTCGTGTGCTTGTCCCATGCTGCCCCCGCAAAATTGAAAGGCGATATTCTAGCAGCGCTGATTTGCTTTATCGTCCGTACCGGCTAGATCCGCTTGTTGCGCTTGTACCAGAGCGGCAGCAGCCACCAGACCGAGGCGACGATCGCGCCGATCGCTCCGGCCACGGCCAGGCCGATGTGGTGTCCGAATACCTCCGAAACGACGAGGTTCGTGCCCAGCACGAGGGCGATGCCGAGCGCGATGGAGCCGGCCACGATCTGCCGCGTCGCAAAACGCTTGAAACGTTCGCGGTCCATCAGCGGGCGCATCACGCGATGCTGCACCGCAGGGCCCGATAGCAGGATCAGGCTCGTGAGTGCAAAGAACAGCGTGGCGAGGAACACGTATTTTTCCGATTGCACGATGTTCCGGAAGCCGCCATTGAAGGGCAGGATGATCAGGAACGCGGCCAGCGTCTGCGCACCGGGCAGTACGATGCGCATCTCGCTCAGCATATCGGAGAAGTCGCCGTCCTCGGGCAGGTCGGCATCGGGATTTTGTTCTGGGTCGGCTTTCATCGCCATTCATTATAGGCGTCGCTGCTCGACGGTGGCGCCACGCAAACGGCGTTGTTCCGCCACAGCCGTGCCCCGCAGCGCTGGCGCGGGCCGAATGCGTTGACATGGCTGTGCATACGTGGAACCATGCTATGCGCGTGGTAGTGGCACCGGACCATTGCCGGCGTAGTTAACGGAAGTCGCAGCTATACGGGTCATGAGGTCGCAAGTTCGAATCTTGCCGTCCCTATTCAGGGGGGACGTAGCTCAGCGGCAGAGTGCATGACGAGTTACGACAATCCGTTTTAACGTCTTCCCCGCCCCGCTTGCCGGGGCGGGGCCCCATTCAAGGCGCACCCCTTCGAGGCGCACGATGTTCCTGATCCTTCAATTCCCGTTGGGCGATCTGCGGTCTTTCGTGACGGAACACTCCCGCCTTCCCCATCCTGCCTGGCCACAACCCGGCGTGGGACAGTATCTGCGCTCGGCCGGACAGGTGAGACGGCGCCACCTCGGCGGGCTGAATAACTGGATCGGCGAGTCCAAAATCTGCCACGCCAACCATGCGCTGCGGTTTTCCGGCGATCGCAACGACTTCAAGATCGACGGTGACATTGCCCTGGAACCCTGCTTCCGCCGGTTCTTTTTCGATGGCTACATCGCTGGAAAATTCGAGATCGGGTTTCGGGTCAATGCAGGCAGTTCGCCCATCGATCTCGACAAGCAGGACTTCAACCGGATGTTGGCCAAGCTCTTTTCCCACCCGGTGCACATCGCGCGACACAGGGACGAGAAGGCCATCCCGCTGATCAGTGCGGGCCGGAAGCTGGCCGGGTTCTATGCCAGCGCCAGTACGTCGGGGCGGCCTGTAGAGCAGGAAAGGCAAGATGCGGCCCTGGTCGAACCGGGTGCCCCGCTACTATTCATCGAAGCCGGCGCGGAGGACCGGGTCCGCAATCCATTCCATGCCAAGGAAATTGCCGGCCTGGACACATCCAGGGTCACGCTGTCGCACTTCTGGCTCAACAACGCGAAGTTGAGCAACACAGAGATCCGCTGCTGGCTGATGCACTGTCGAGGCGGCCGCACCGACTATGCACGGGAGTTGCGGATTTCCCTGCTCAGGTTGAACGCCAGCCGGGTCGGGCTGGAAGTGCTGGCCGATGCGTTGAGAACGAAGCGCGTCAGCCCCGAGCCGTTCAGCGAACAATCGGAGCGTTTGCAGTTGTACTTGAGCGACGTGGTGGACCGCTATGTGCGCGTGCCGCCTGAATTCCAGCATTCGAGCCTGCTTGGCATCGCGCTGCAGTCGGAAAACGCGGTACTTGCCAATGACGCAGGCCTGCTGATCGACATCCTGAAGACCGAGACGAGGATTCGCCGCCAGGTGCTGGGGAAGGCGGAACGGTCACTGGCAACACTGTCGAATGCTATCCAATCCAACGCATTTTCATCGGAAAGGTTCAATCTCATCATGGGCGATCAGATCAGTGGCGACAAATACGAGGCAGGGCAGGTGGTAACCCAGGGCGCCAATGCCAAAACCGAGGTGCAGCAGGTGACGTTCAACCAGATCTGGCAGCAGAACAAGGAAAAGGTCGACCTCGGTGCGCTTGGTGCCGAACTGGCCACGCTGCGTTCCGAACTCGGCGCGAAGGCAAGTGCGCCGGAACACTACATCGAGATCGGAGCCATTGCCTCAGCGGAGGTGGAGGCCGGCAAGGGTAACGGCGAGAAGGTGTACGAGGCGCTGGCCAAGGCTGGAAAATGGAGCCTGGAGGTGGCGGAGAAAATCGGCATTGGCGTGGCTACCGCTGCCCTGAAGACTTCGCTGGGAGTCTGACGCCACCACGCGCGTCCGGCACCTGCTCAGTCCTGCTGCCGTTCGCGCGCTTCCATCGCTTCGCCCAGCATCACCAGCACGGGGCCATGTGGCGTGTCGAGTCCATGCGCCAGCTTCGCCAGCGTAATGCGCTCGATGCGCTGGTCGTGGCGGCTCACATTCTCCAGCACGAGCACCGGCGTCTCCGGCCTGCGGCCCTGTAGCAGCAGGCGCTGCGCGGTTGCGATGGCTTCACGGCCGCCCATGTACTGCACCAGCGTGTCGGTGGAGGGAATGCCGGACAGGTCGTCCTCGCCGGGGGCGGTGCTCGAGGTGAAGAAAGCGACGCTGCGGGCGATGCCACGTTTCGTCAGCGGCTGCTTGGCCGCTGCCGCCGCGGCAACGGCCGTGGTGATGCCGGGTACCACTTCGACGTCGATGCCTTCCGCTTCCAGTGCCGTCAATTCCTCGTCGGCGCGGCCGAACAGCATCGGGTCGCCACCTTTCAGGCGCACCACGCGCGCATACTTGCGCGCGCATTCGACCAGCTGGGCATTGATGAAGTCCTGCGCCGCCGAGCGCTGGCCGGCGCGCTTGCCGACCGAGATCAGGTGAGCCTGCGGGCACAGCGCCAGCATGTCAGGCGTCACCAGTGCGTCATACAGCACCACTTCCGCTTCGGCCAGCAGGCGTGCGCCGCGTACCGTGATCAGGTCCGCAGCGCCGGGACCGGCGCCCACCAAATAAACTTTTCCGACTGCTGGCAAACCGGACTCCCATGCTGGCGTTGGTGAAAACTGCTGTATCGATCAGGCGCCGAGGCGCGAATCAAAGCCGCGAATCAAAGCCGCGAATCAGATCCGCGAATCAGAGCCTGATCATGCCGGCCGCCACGGTCTGGTGCGTGACCTCATCGATCAGGATGAAGGCCCCGGTGGCGCGGATATCGGCATACGCATCGGCGGCCAGTGGCTGCTGCACGGTCAGGCCGATGCGGGCCACATCGTTCAGCTTCAATGCCTCGGCATCGTGACGCTGCTGCGTGTTGATGTCAAGGATCGAGTCGATCTTCGTGATCTTCGCGGCGGTCTGCTTGGTGCCGTGCTTCAGCCAGTACTTGCGGCGCAGGTCCAGCGGTTCCTCGGACAGCCAGCACACATCCGCGTTCACCTGCTTGAGCAGCGCGGCCGGCTGTTCGGCGGATGCCAGCACGTCGCCGCGTGACACGTCGACGTACTCGTTCAGCACGATCGTCACCGACTGGCCGGCGGTCGCCGACTGCAGCGCGCCGTCGAACGTGACGATTTCCTTCACCGTGGCGGTATGGCCGGAAGGCTGCACCACCAGCTTGTCGCCGACGCTCACCTTGCCGGCTTCGATGCGGCCCATGTAGCCGCGGAAGTCGTTGGCTTCATGGCCATTGTGGCGTGCCACCAGCTGCACCGGGAAGCGGAATGGCGAAGCATGGGACTCGTCATACACGGACAGCGATTCGAGCAGCTCGATCAGGGTCGGGCCCTGGTACCACGCCATGTTGGCGCTCTTTTCGACCACGTTGTCGCCGGTCAGGGCGGACAGCGGAATCGGCGTGATGTCCTTCAGGCCCAGCGTCTGCGCGAATTCGCCGTAAGCCTTGACGATGCGGTCGTACACGTCCTGGTCGTAGTTCACCAGGTCCATCTTGTTCACGGCCACCACTACGTGCTCGATCTGCAGCAGGTGCGCGATGGTCGAGTGGCGTTTGGTCTGGATCAGCAGGTCCACGCCGCCGTCTTCGCGCAGCTTCACTTTCGATACGTCGATCAGGATGATCACCGCATCGGCGGTCGATGCGCCGGTGACCATGTTGCGGGTGTACTGCTCGTGGCCGGGCGTGTCGGCGATGATGAACTTGCGCTTCGGCGTGGCGAAGTAGCGGTAGGCCACGTCGATCGTGATGCCCTGTTCGCGTTCCGCTTCCAGGCCATCCGTCAGCAGCGACAGGTCGATCGTGTCGCCCACGGTGCGCTTGTGCTTGGCGCGCGACACCGCGGCCAGCTGGTCGGCGAAGATGCCCTTGCTGTCGAACAGCAGGCGGCCGATCAGCGTGCTCTTGCCGTCGTCGACGGAACCGGCAGTGATGAAGCGTAGCAGGGACGATGCCGCGTCCGGCGATTGGCTGATTTGTTCTTTGGTCATGGCGTTCATCAGAAGTATCCGGCTTTCTTGCGTTTTTCCATCGAGGCTTCGGAGGTCTGGTCGTCCATCCGCGTCGCACCCCGTTCGGTGACCTGGGTGACGGCCGTCTCGGCGATGATCGCATCGACGTCCGCCGCATCCGAGGAGACCGGGCAGGTGCACGAAATGTCGCCCACGGTGCGGAAGCGCACCACCTGGGTCTCCACCGTTTCGCCTTCGCGCGGCGGCGTGATGTCGGTCAGCGGGACGAGCAGGCCGTTGCGTGGAATGACCTGGCGTTCGTGCGCGAAGTAGATCGACGGCAGCGCCAGTTTTTCGCGGGCGATGTACTGCCACACGTCCAGTTCCGTCCAGTTCGAGATCGGGAACACGCGCATGTTTTCGCCCGGATGCACGCGGGTGTTATACAGGTCCCACAGTTCGGGGCGCTGCGCCTTCGGATCCCACTGGCCGAATTCATCGCGGAACGAGAAGATACGCTCCTTGGCCCGTGCCTTTTCTTCGTCGCGGCGGGCGCCGCCGATGCAGGCGTCGAAGCCGTGTTCGGCGATCGTTTCCAGCAGGGTCACGGCTTGCGCGGCGTTGCGCGAGTCCGTCGCCGGATTACGCAGGCGCACGGTGCCCTTGCGGATCGACTCTTCGACGGAACCGACGATCAGGCGCTCGCCCAGTTCGGCCACGCGGCGGTCGCGGAACTCGATCACTTCCGGGAAGTTGTGGCCGGTATCCACGTGCACCAGCGGGAACGGGAATTTACCGGGACGGAAAGCCTTTTCGGCCAGGCGCAGCAGGACAACCGAATCTTTGCCGCCGGAGAACAGCAGCGCGGGATTGCTGCATTCCGCCGCGACTTCGCGCAGGATGTGGATCGCTTCCGATTCGAGGGCGTCCAGGTGGCGCGAATTCACGTCCTCCAGCCCGGTAATCTGATTTTCTGCCAGTGCGTTCATGTGTTTTCTCTTGTTGTGGCCTGCGTGATAGTGATGCAAGCGTGTTGATTCAAGCGGCCACGGATTTGATTCGAATGAGCTTGCCGTCGACGACGTGCAGCCCGCATTCCTTCGATTCGGGATTTTCCCACCACCAGCGGCCGGCGCGGACATCCTCGCCGGGCTGGATCGCGCGGGTGCACGGTTCGCAGCCGATCGACGGGAAGCCCTGGTCGTGCAGCGCGTTGGTCGGCACGTCGTTGGCGCGCAGGTACTCCCACACGTCTTCCTCGGACCAGTCGGCCAGGGGGTTGAACTTGTCCATCAGGTGCCCGGGATCGTCCTCGTGTACCTGCAGCGTGGTACGCGTGTTCGACTGCGCGCGGCGCTGGCCCGTGATCCAGGCCTTGTTGCCGGCCAGTGCGCGGCCCAGCGGTTCCACCTTGCGGATGCGGCAGCATTCCTTGCGCATGTCCACGCTGTCGTAGAACGCGTTCAGGCCATTCTGCGCCACGTACTGGTCGACCGCATCCTGCTGCGGGCGGTACAGCGCGATCTCGTAGCCGTAATGGTCCTTCACACGGTCCAGCATCGCCAGCGTTTCCTTGTGCAGGCGGCCCGTCTCCAGCGAGAAGATGCCGATCGACAGCTTCGCTTTCAGGATCAGGTCGGTCAGCACCATGTCCTCGGCGGCGAGGCTGGATGCAAACACGGCTGGCGTGTACTCGCGTGCGATCAGCTCCAGGGTCTGCCTGGTGGATGCAACGAGAGAATCGAGCTTGCTCATGTGTGTTCCTCGGGTGTTCAGATGCCGGAGCCGATGTCGTTGTGCTCGCGCGCGCCTGCCACGCGGGCATGGCGGCGGAACAGCGGCAGCTTGTCGTCGACCGAGGCCTGGTACGTTTCCGAAAACACGGTCAGGCCTTTCAGGGCATCTTCGATGCTGCGGTCCGGGCGCGGTGCGTAAGCATCGAAGCCGGTGCGCTTCATCTGGAACAGCTGGTCGCGCAGCACGTCGCCGATCGCGCGCAGTTCGCCCTTGTAACCCAGGCGCATGCGCAGGTTATAGGCGATGGAATAGCCGCGGCCGTCGGTGAACTTGGGGAAGTTCACGGCGATTACGCTGAACTTGTCCAGTTCGCCCTTCAGTTCTTCTGGCCGTTCGTCGGACTGCAGCCACACGCCGATTTCCGAACGGGTGGCCAGCGCTTCCTTCTGCGCCTGCCACACCTTCAATGGCACGATGACCTTGCCGGCGGCAACGTCGACCGTGGCCGCTTCCTGGCCTTCTGCCAACTGCAAAACGGTCCAGTCGTCGCTGACGATCTCTTGACCCTTGATGATTTTTTGATCAGGCATATTCGTCTTCTCCTACCAGGCGGCCCGGTTCGTTGATCGGCGTGGCATAAACATGTTCCTTGAACGGGGCGATTCCCAGGCGCTGCACGGTGTCGACGAATTTCTCGTCCGGCGTGCGTTCGCGCAGGTACACCTGCAGCAGGCGGTCGATCACCTCCGGCATCTGGTGCGCGGAGAACGACGGGCCGATGATCTTGCCGATGGCCGCCGCGTTACCCTGCGCGCCGCCGATCGACACCTGATACCATTCGCTGCCGTCCTTGTCGACGCCCAGCACGCCGATGCTGCCGACGTGGTGGTGGCCGCAGGCGTTGATGCAGCCGCTGATGTTCAGCTCGATGTCGCCGATGTCGTGCAGGAAATCGAGGTGGTCGAAGCGTTCCGCGATGGCTGCCGAGATCGGGATCGATTTCGCGTTCGCCAGCGAGCAGAAGTCGCCGCCCGGGCAGCAGATGATGTCCGTCAGCAGGCCGATGTTCGGCGTCGCCAGGCCATGCGCCTTGATCTCTTTCCACAGGTCGAACAGCTGCGCCTGCTTCACGTCCGCCAGCACGATGTTCTGCTCGTGCGTCACGCGCAGTTCGCCGAAACTGTAGCGGTCGGCCAGGTCGGCCATGAAGTCCATCTGTTCCGCGGTGGCGTCGCCCGGCGGCACGCCGGTTTTCTTCAGCGACAGGATCACGGCGGTGTAGCCCGGCTGCTTGTGGGCCTTGACGTTGCGGCTCAGCCAGTTGGCGAACGCCTTGTTGTCCTCGTGGCCGGCACGCGGGTCGATGGCCGGCAGCGCTTCATACGGATGTGGCTGGAAGTAGGCGATGACGCGCTCCATTTCCTCCAGCGTCAGCGTTTCCTCGGTACCTTTCAGGTCCGCCCATTCTTCTTCGACCTGACGCGTGAATTCCTCGGCGCCGATGGCCTTCAGCAGGATCTTGATGCGTGCCTTGTACTTGTTGTCGCGCCGGCCGTACTGGTTATACACGCGCATGATCGCTTCCGTGTAGGTCAGCAGGTGCTCGCGCGGCAGGAATTCGCGGATCGTGGTACCGATGATCGGGGTGCGGCCCATGCCGCCGCCGACCATCACCTTGAAGCCGATCTCGCCGGCTTCGTTGTGCACCACCGTCAGGCCGATGTCGTGGATCGCGATCGCGGCGCGGTCTTCCACGGCGCCGTTGATCGCCACCTTGAACTTGCGGGGCAGGGCGATGAACTCGGGGTGGAACGTGGACCACTGGCGCAGCACTTCCGCGTACGGGCGCGGATCGATGATCTCGTCGGCGGCCACGCCGGCGAATTCGTCCGACGTCACGTTGCGGATGCAGTTGCCGGACGTCTGGATGGCGTGCATCTCGACTGACGCCAGATCGGCCAGGATGTCCGGCGTGTGTTCCAGTTCGATCCAGTTGAACTGGATGTTCTGGCGCGTGGTGAAGTGGCCATAGCCGCGGTCGTACTTGCGGGCGATATGGGCGAACATGCGCATCTGCGCGGACGACAGCAGGCCGTACGGCACCGCGATCCGCAGCATGTAGGCATGGCGCTGCATGTACAGGCCGTTCTGCAGGCGCAGCGGCAGGAATTCTTCTTCGGTCAACTCACCGGACAGCCGGCGCTGCACTTGGTCGCGGTACTGCGCAATGCGCTCCCGCACGATGAGATGGTCGTATTGATCGTATTGGTACATAGCGTTCCTATAGTCGCAGGCGAGGGGCATACCGGCAGGTTGTCCCCAAGATAGGCAGTATCGTAATAAACTCACGCTTTATTCCAAACGACTTAGTCTTTATTTGCTTATATGCGTGGGCGGTATAAGCTTCAGCGTAAAATAGCGGACTTACCGCCAGGAACTACATGAATCTTCATCAACTTCGTTTCGTACGGGAAGCCGTCCGCCAGAACTACAACCTGACCGATGCCGCCAAGGCGCTGTTTACATCGCAGCCGGGCGTATCGAAGGCCATCATCGAGCTCGAGGAAGAACTGGGGGTGGATATCTTCACCCGGCATGGCAAGCGGATCCGCGGGTTAACGGAGCCGGGCAGGCTGGTCCTGGAGTCCGTCGAGCTGATCATGCAGGAAATCGACAGCCTGAAGCGGATCGGCAAGGAATATGCGGCACAGGACAGTGGCAGCTTCACGATCGCCACGACCCATACGCAGGCGCGCTACACGCTGCCGAAGGTGGTGCAGGCGTTCATGGTGAAGTTTCCGAAAGTGCGCTTGTCTCTTTTGCAAGGCAATCCACGCCAGATCGCCGAAATGGTGCAGCGCGACCAGGCCGACCTGGCCATTGCCACGGAATCGATTGCCGGTGTCGACAACCTGATCACGCTGCCGTGCTACCAGTGGGAACACGTGGTCGTGGTGCCGCCCGAACATCCTTTGCTAAAAGGCAAGTCGGTCACGCTGGAAGATATCGCTACCTATCCGATCATCACCTATGACGGCGCATTTGCCGGCCGCAGCAAGATCGACCATGCTTTCTCGCTGCGCGGCCTGAAGCCGGATGTGCTGCTGGAGGCGATCGATGCCGACGTGATCAAGACTTATGTGGAACTGGGCATGGGGATCGGTATCATCGCCGGCATGGCGTTTGATGCCGAGCGGGACCGTAACCTGCGCGCGATTTCGGTCGGCCACCTGTTCGGCATGAATGTCTCGCGCGTGGCGGTGAAGCAGGGCGCTTATCTGCGCTCCTATATTTATACGTTCATCGAGCTGCTGGCGCCTACCCTGAACCGCAAGCTGGTGGAGCAGGCAATGCGCGGCGAGCAGGAAAACTACGAATTATGAATCACGAAACATTGCAGCGGTATTACGCACTGAACGCGGCCGCCATCGAAAACGTCTATGACAAACCGGAGCGGCAGGCCGACCTGGCCTTGCTGCGCGAAAAGGTGCCGGCGCTGCTGCGCGGGCACAAAGTGCTGGAGATCGCCTGCGGTACCGGCTACTGGACGCGGCTGATCGGCGCCAGTGCTGCTTCGGTCCACGCCATCGACATCAACGAGGAAGCCCTGGCGCTGGCGCGCGCGCGGCAGCCAGGCAACGGCGAGGGCGGTAACGTCACCTTCGCCCAGGCGGATGCGTTCGACCTGCCGCCGGCGCTTGGCGAATACACGGCCGTGTTCGCAGGCTTCTGGTGGTCGCATGTCAAACGCGAAGAGCAGGAACGCTTACTGGCGCAATGGCGTGCAAAGCTGGGCAAGGATGTGCTGGTGGTGCTGCTCGATAACGTTTACGTCGATGGCAGCAGCACCGTCATTGCCCGCACGGACCAGGAAGGCAATACCTACCAGTTCCGCACGCTGGCGTCGGGAGAGCGGCTTGAAATCGTCAAGAACTTCCCGACCGACAGCTACCTGCGCAAGAAACTGGCCGCGGCGGTAAAGGAAATCCGCATCGAACGCTGGCAATATTACTGGCTGCTGACGGCACGCCTGAAGTAAACGCAATGGCTGTTGTGTTTTGGTAACAAGTTGGTGATGTCATATTGTTGAAGTATTTGGAAGGCATGATACGCCGCGTCAGACCCCCAGCGGTCTCACAGTCCGACCAACTTCAACAAGAGAACATCAAAGTGAAAAAACTTACCCTGGCCGTACTCATCGCCGGCAGCTTCGCAGCCACCGCCTCCGCCCAGTCGAACGTCACCATCTACGGTATCGTGGATGCGGGTATCGTCCGTGAGACCGGCGGCGCAAACGGCGACGTCACCAAGGTGACGAGCGGCATCGGCAGCCAGTCGCGTATCGGCTTCCGCGGCACCGAAGACCTGGGCAATGGCCTGTCCGCGATCTTCACGCTGGAATCGGGCTACAAGCTGGACGATGGCACGGTCGACAGCTCGGGCACCCTGTTCAACCGCCAGGCCTTTGTCGGCCTGTCCAGCAAGACGCTGGGTACGCTGACCCTGGGCCGCCAGTACAACCCGCTGTACAACGCCCTGTCGAAGGTTGCCGACCCGTTCGGCGCCGGCTATGCAGGCAGCGCCAAGAACCTGTTCCCGGCCGGCGGCGTGAACACCCGCGTGTCGAACGCGATCGTGTACGCCTCGCCGAAGTGGTCCGGTTTCTCGGTCGAAGGCATGTACGCACTGGGCGAGCAGGCTGGCGACAGCGAAGCTGGCCGCCTGTTCTCGATCGGCTTCAACTACTCGCAGGGCGGACTGAACGCTGCCCTGGTGTACAACAATCGTAACAATGACACCGTTGCTTCCGGCACCACCCCGGCCGCCGATCGCGAAAACGGCAAGAACACGCTGTTGGCAGTCAACTACGACTTCAAGGTCGTCAAGGTGTTCGCCGCGTTCGAGCGCGACAAAGGCCTGAACAGCTCGCCGATCCCGGTCGCCAACGCGTTCGGCTACGCCGTCGCGCCACGCGCCTCGCTGGAAGCCGACGATGCGCTGCTGGGCGTGCAGGTGCCGGTCGGCTCCGGCAAGATCATCGCTTCGTGGATGAACAAGAACGACAAGACCGCCAACAACCAGGACGCGCGCCAGTGGGCCGTGGGCTACTCGCACGATCTGTCGAAGCGCACCAGCGCCTATGTTGCATACGCGAAGATCGACAACAAGAACGGCGCCGGCTACACCGTGGGCAACAACAACGAAGCGGGCAGCGGCGACACCGGCTTCAACCTGGGTATCCGTCACACCTTCTGATGTCGTGACCGACGTGTGAATGCGAGACGCCCGGTGCAAGCCGGGCGTTTTTATTTGGGTGCGCCCAGCATGGGCGCACTCCTGTGGGTGAAAGTCCCGCCGCGAGCTGACCACAGCGAGCGAAGTGAAGCGCAACTGCGGAAGAGTAATCGACCGTGGGAAGGAAGCGTGGAGCGTAAATCATGAGCCGAGGAACACGAATCGCATAGAAGGCGCTGCCAAGCAGGGCGAGCGGGCCCAAGACCGCGAAGCTCTTGTGGTCAAGGCGAAGCGGCGTAGATGCGGCGGTTGTGTGATGAAGGAGTGCGGCCCTTACCTGGGGACGCCCTGCCTCACGTCTGAAAGGACGGCGGCGTTGCCGTAGCAGGGTCTCAGCAGAGGTCATAGTAGTTGG